>DATAEF010000001.1:0-23525 GCA_036258155.1 Gaiellaceae bacterium
CCATCGCCGAACGCGAGGCCGTATCCGACGGCGAAGTAGATGACGGACGCCAAGGCGAAGATCAGCACGTTCTTGGCCGCGATGTGGCCGACGTTCTTCATCCGCGTCAGGCCCGCCTCGAGGAATGCGAACCCGGCCTGCATGAACATCACAAGGATCGCCGCCAGGATCACCCAGACGGTGCTCGTCGCGACCGCCAACTGATCTCGAGTCATCCGACCTCCACCTCCTCGAGCGACCTGCCCGTCCGGTTGTGCGTGACGTTGTCGACCGGGGTCGTCCAGACGATCCCGTCACCCGACTCGTTGCCGCTGCGGGCGGCGTCGACGATCGCCTCTACGACGTCGTCCGCCACGTCGTCCCGGACCACGAAGGTGAGAACCGCCTTGGGGAGGAAGCGGGACTCGAAGATCCGCCCCCGGTACTCGTGGGTGATGCCCCGCTGCCGTCCGTGGCCGATCGCCTCGACGACGGTCACGCCAACGTGTCCTGTCTCCGCCTCCACGGCGTCGATCACCGTCTCGACGCGCTCGCGGATCACGACTGCCTCGACCTTGATCATCGCCGCCGTCCTCGCTGCTTCATGCCGCCTCCATTCCGGACCATGAAAAAAGCCCCAGGTCTCCCGGAGACCTGAGGCATCAGTGCCGTTCCACGCATCCTTCGGCGGACACGTGAAGTCGGGCAGGCTAGCGCAGTGGCCGGACGGCTGCAAGGAGGCGCGCAAGACCGCGGGGCAGTGGGGCGCCGGCGCGGATCGTCGCCAGCAAGCGCTAACTGTGGCTAGCCCCTATCCGCGAGAAAAACGCTCGGCTAGCCGTCCGCGTTCTGTCCTCGGAAGTGACGGCCTGTGGACATCGACCGTACGTTCAAGCGAAGCTCCGCTAGGTAGCCGTCAACGGTTCGGCGAAACGAGGTGCATGTGAGAGCGGTTGTGTATTCCCAAGCCGGTGGACCGGAGGTCCTCCGCCTCGTCAAACGACCTGTGCGCGAACCGGGAGCTGGTGAGGTGCGGGTCAAAATGCAGGTCTCGGGTGTGAATCCCACCGACTGGAAGGCGCGCCGCGGGGGACGCGCCGGCGCCGAGCCTCCGTTTCCAGAGCTCGTCCCCAACCAGGACGGCGCAGGGACGATCGACGCCGTCGGCGATGGCGTCGCGGAAAGCCGAGTCGGAGAGCGCGTCTGGCTTTGGGAAGCGGCCTGGCAGCGTGCACACGGCACGGCACAGGAGTTCGTCGTCATCCGAGCCGTCAAGCAGTGCGACTGCCACATGCAGCGTCGATGGACGTTGGAGCGAGTCTCGGCATCCCCGCTCTGACCGCGCACCGCTGCCTCACGGTCTCGGAGCTCGGCCCGCGGAAGCTCGCACCGGGAGCTCTCCACGCTCAGACCGTGTTGGTTGCGGGAGGCGCGGGAGCGGTGGGCCATGCGGCGATCCAGCTCGCGTGCTGGGCCGGCGCCCGCGTGATCAGCACGGTCAGCAGCGACAAGAAAGCGGGGCTTGCCCTGTCAGCAGGGGCGCAGCACGCCGTTAACTACCGTGCCGGCGAAGCTGCGGACGAGATCCGGGCGCTCGTACCGAACGGCGTCGACGTGATCGTGGAGGTCGCGCCCGCCGGAAACGCCGTCCTCGATAGGGCCGTGCTCGCCCCGAACGGCACCGTTGCCGTCTACGCAACGGACGGCGGCACCGAGCTCGAATTGAACGTGGGTGAACTGATGTCCCGCAACCTTCGCTACCAGTTCGTTCTCGTGTACACCGTGCCCGCCCCGGCGAAAGACCAGGCTGTTTCCGACGTCGCTGCGGCGGTCGAAGACGGCGCGCTCGAAGTCGGAGAGCACGTCGGACTTCCACTCCACCGCTTTCCGCTCGAGCGGACTGCGGACGCGCACGATGCAGTCGAGGGCGGCGCCGTTGGCAAGGTGGTGGTCGACATCAGCTGACCTCGCCACTGTACGAGCAGCCAGACGAGCGTCGCTGCGGTCGGGGCTCGAGCGGAGATCCGAATCTGGGATTCAAGATTCCATCAGCTTCCACGTCCGGGCCGGTGTGGGACGCAGCCGAGATCGAGGCCTGGGGAGCGGGGCACGGTCGCTTCGACGAGAACGTGCGGCGAAGCGCTCGGAATATCCTCAAGAATGCACGCTCGAGCGCGGACCGTCGGGTAAGAGAACGGCGCTACTTCGGGTAAGAAATCCGCCCTCGCCGGCCATCTGACGCCACCTGGTGCCGGGTCAGCGCTCGGAAACATTCATCTTTGCAGGAACTTCCATGCGCCCGGGAGGATTCGAACCTCCGACCCGCGGATTAGAAGTCCGCCGCTCTGTCCACTGAGCTACGGGCGCCCGTTGGCAGGGTAGTCGGCGCGAAGGTCGAGCGCCGTCAGCGGGCGGTGAGGACGAGCGGGGCGCAGGCGACGCCGGTCGCTTCCTGAACGGGCCTTCCGCGAGAGTCCTTGGGCGCGACGGTGAGCCTGCGCGCGGTCACGGTCACCTGCGCGTAGCTGTAGGTGTGGAGCGCGGCGCAGCGCATCCCCATTCCGTTCGGCGGGGGAGGCTTGAAAAAGAGGGCGCCGATCGCGGTTCCCGCCCCCGGGGTGCCGAGAAAGCCGTCGATCTCCTTCGCGAAGGTGTTGGTCGCGACCGGTCCCGTGACGACCTCCCACATGCCGGTGCCTTCGGGCGGTGGGGCGAGCGTCTTGTAGCGCACCTCGTTGACGAGGTTGGCGTGCGTGTCGGTGGCCAGGAAGACGACGTTCTCCACGTTCGCCTGGAGGAAGCGAAGGAGGCGTTCGCGCTCGGCGGCGTAGCCCTCCCAGCGGTCGTACGGGAGCGCGTAGTACTGCTGGATGGGGACCTCGTTGACGATCACCTTCCACGTCGCCTTCGAGGCCTTGATCGCTGTCGTGAACGCGGCGTACTGCGCCGCGCCGAGCATCGTCCGCGCCGGGTCGTTGAGCGCGGCGAGGCAAGCGGCGGGGACGGGATTCCTGAGCGCTGGCGCGAGGGTCGCGAATGCATCGCGCACCGCCTGCGGCACTGTCGGGGCGAGATCTCCATTGCAGGCGGTCGTTGCCTTCGCGCTGCGGAAGGACCGCTCGTCGAGGAAGAAGAGCTCCAGATGCTTGCCCCACCGAACCGTCCGGTAGAGGCCGAACTTGGAGTTGTAGGCGACCGGGGAGTAATCGCGGAACGCCTTGACGCCGGCCGTGTAGATCTCCTGGCCGCCCTCCGCGCGCGCGAAGTCGTTGACGAACTCGTGGTCGTCCCAGTGGCTGTAGAGCCCGGCCGAGGCGCGGAGCTTTCGGAGCGCCGGCAGCGCGAGGCCGAGCTTGTATTTCCCCCACTTCTGCGCGACGGTCCGCGCGGCGGCAGCGCCGCCGACCTCACTGTCGGAGTAGATCGTGTCGCCGAGATTGATGTTGAAGTCGTTCATCTCGGCGGCCATACGCGCGTAGACCTCGAACCGGTTGAAGCCGGGCTTGCCGTTCGAGCCTGGCGTCGCGTCGGCGTCGCCCGAGATGGCGAAGCGGACGCCGGCCGCCGCAGTGGGTGCCGGGGCCGTGGTGAAGGTCCCGATCTCGCTCGCCAGACCACCCTGGTTGAACACGTAGAAGTACCGGGTGGCCGGGGTGAGTCGGTCGACGCGCACGGACACGGTTCGATCGCTGGGGGCCTGCGCCCGTCCGCGGCGGACTGGCGACCCTTGCGGGACGATCCGGCTCGTCGACACGCTGAGCTCGACCTCACCCGAGCGCGGTGCTCGCGTCCAGAGAGTTGCGGAGGTCGATCTGACCTCTCCGGCGGCAACGCCATACGGAAAGCTCGGGGTCGCCGCCTCGGGCGCGAGCACGGCGAAGATCAGCGTCCCGAGCGCGGCAAGGACGGCCAGGCGAGGCATCGATTCGAGCCTATGCGCGCGCCGGAGGGTGGTCAATGTCCTCGCGTCGCTCCTCCTCCGCGAGGAAGCGGAAGAACCAGTACGCAAACACGGCGAAGAAGACGACGGCCTGCTCGACGGCCATGAGCATCCCGGCGAGCTGCTGGTCCTCGAGCGGGTCGAGGCCCCATACGCGACGGTGCGCGGCAACGTAGAAGTCGTAGATCGCGTTCGGGACGAGCGCCAGAACGAGTCCGATCGGGCTCCCGAGGACGAAGGCGGCGAACACGTAGCAAGCGCGCGCACCGGCGCCGAGGCGATGCGGCTCGTCCTGGAAGACGCACCACCACATCGCGATTCCCGTGAGGAGGTAGAGCGCGTGCTCGAGGTGCAGGAGCGTGTTCGGGTTCTCGAGCGCGCTGTCGTAGAGCCACGGGAGGTGCCAGAGCATGTAGTTCGCGAGCCAGAGCGGAAGGGCTATGGCCGGGTGGGTGAGGGCTCGCATCGCCGCCGAGCGGGTGAGGATGGCGGCGAGCGCGGGCGGGATGCCGAGGACGAGGAGCAGCGGCGCCCACTCGGCCAGAACGACGTTCTGGAGCAGGTGGACGGTCAGGAGGTAGTGCATCGCGAGGGTGTGGACCGGAGTGATGCTGACGACGAGGAGGAGCGCCATCGCCGTCAGGAAGCAGGCGGTGCGCCAGCGGGGGGCGGGATAGCGGCGGCGTGCGCCGAGGTAGGCGGCGGTCAGGCCGAGGACGACGAGCGCCTCCGGGTTCCATGACCACGCGTAGGGATCCACGGCGCTACGCTAACCGGGCGCGGGTGTAGCTCAGTTGGTAGAGCGCCAGCCTTCCAAGCTGGATGTCGCCGGTTCGAGCCCGGTCGCCCGCTTCGACCGCCCAGGTGACTCGCGTCGGAGCGCCTACGCGTCGATGAGCGCAACGTCTCCCACGGCGACACGGCGGAGCCAGAGCTCGGCGGCGACGACCGCCACGCCGATCTCGACGAGCAGCGGCACGAACGGGCTGCCGGCCCCTGGGTAGGCGACTTCGATAGTTGCGCCAGGCACGGGCGGGCCGACCTTACGACAACGCGCAGCGCGTGCACGAGACCGGATTCGGGGTTCGACTGCCGACGTACGAGTTCGAAACGGACGATCTCCTCGGCGCGCTCGACCGCCTGCTCGTCGACGAGGACCTCAGAGCTCGCTTGAGGGGAATCGTTGCTCGCGTGCAGGCCTCGCCGGGACTTCGCAGGCCGCCGGCCCGATCGACCAAGTCGCATCCGGCGGCCGGTAGGTCGCCTGCTCGCCAGGAGTCGTCCGGGTCGCGTCGAACGTACGGCCAACCCGGACTGGGAGGTCAATCGATGGATCATCCGCTCAATGTGCGACTCGCTGTAGAGGCGCTCGGAACGTTCATCTTCTTCTTCCTCGGCTTCAGCGGCATCGCAGTCGTCGTCGACATCGGGGCGGATGCGATCACGCCGCTGGGCGTGGCGGCAGGCTTCGGTTTCGGGCTCGCGCTCGCGATTGCCGCGTTCGGACACATCTCGGGCGGGCACTTCAACCCGGCGGTGAGCGCCGGGCTCGCCATCGCCGGGCGCTTTCCCAACCGCGATGTCGTTCCGTACTGGATCGCGCAACTCGTCGGCGGCTTCGGTGCCGTCCTGGTGATGGCGATCGTCTACTCGAGCGAGGTCACGGACGCCCTGCACACGCAGCCGGGGAGCGGGATCGACGACTGGGCGGCACTCGTGTTGGAGATCATCGGCACGGCGATCCTCACGATGGTCATCCTCACCGTAGCCACCGACGATCGCGCCGCCTGGAAAGGGATCATGGCCCCGTTCCTCATCGGGCTCGTCATCTTCACGGCTGCGGCGACCGTGGGGCCGGCGTCAGGCGGATCCTTCAACCCCGCTCGCTCGCTCGACCCGGTGCTCTACAACCAGGAGTGGGGCGATGTGTGGATCTACATCGTCGGCCCGTTCGCCGGAGCGATCCTCGGAGGGGCGATCTGGTCGTACCTCTTGTTGAAGAAGTCGCCCGCGAGCGCGTAGGGATCAGCGGCCGCTCGCCGAGAAGTGCTGGTAGTCCTTGACCGACGTCCAGCGGCCGCCCCATCCCCAACCGATCGCGTCGAACGCGCTGACGAGCGCCCCACCCTCGTAGGCCATGCCGGGCCGGCGGGGAGTTCTTTCGAGGTACGGGCGGCTCGCCCGATGCGACGTGCGCCCACCGGAGACGTAGGGATTCTCGATCGGATTCACGTCGATCGCCCGCCCGTAGGCGTGCTCGGACCAGCGGCTCGTGCCCTCGACGTAGCGGCAGTTGAACGCCGAGGTGTTGTCGGCCTCGATCGACCGGAAGTCACTGGCACCGTACGCGTCGACGGGAGCCATCCGCCGGATCGGGAACCGCGCAGCGTGAAAGCGACGGAACACGGCGACGAGATCACGCGCGACGTCCTCGTGGACGACCAGCCGTCCCGTTCGAGCCCGGCCGTCGAAGCCCCAGTGGGCGAGCGTGAGGAGCCGAAGCTCGCGGAGCGCCACCGGGCATCCGGGCCGCCACGACACGCCGGTCATCCGCTTCGCCTGTGCCGCGTCGATCCGCTCGACGGTGGCGCGAAACGGTGCTGGCGTGGGGCTCGCCGAGCCGGTACCGACGAGCGCGACGACGAGTGCCGCCGCGAAGACGATGGCGTTCCTCACCAGTCGGGGCGGGCAGACTTGAACTGCCGGCCTCCCGCTCCCAAAGCGGGCGCTCTACCAGGCTGAGCTACGCCCCGAGTCGGCACAGTGTAGGCGGATAGCCTCCCGGCTTATGGTCGACGCCCCCACGCTGCTCCCCGAGGGGCGCCCGGACGACCGCACGAGACTCGGCTACGCGATGGTTGCGACCGCGGCGACGCTCTTCGCGGTCAACGGCAGCGTGTCTAAAGTCGTTCTCGACTCCGGTCTCTCGTCGCTCGAGCTTGCGCAGATTCGTGCGACGTGCGCCGCCTTCGGACTGCTCGGCTTCCTCCTGGCATTCGCGCGACCCGCGCTCCGCGTCGGCCGCCGCGAGCTTCTGTTTCTCGCCGCCTTCGGGATCGTCGGCGTCGCACTCGTGCAGTGGCTCTACTTCGTCGCGATCCACAACCTGCCGGTCGGAGTGGCGCTGCTGATCGAGTTCACGGCGCCGCTCTTCGTCGCCCTGTTCGCACGCTTCGTCTACAAGGAGCACATTCGGCGGAGGATCTGGGTTGCCGTCGTGCTCTGTCTCACCGGCCTCGCCGTCGTCGTGGAGGTCTGGGCAGGAGTCGCGTTCAGCACCGTCGGAGTCACCGCGGCGCTCGCCGGGGCGTTCGGTCTCACCGCCTACCTCCTCATGGCCGAGCACGAGCGGCGCCACCGCGATCCTGTGTCGTTGTCGTTCTACGGCTTCCTCTTTGCCGCAGCGCTCTGGGCGGTCGTGCAGCCGCTGTGGGAGTTCCCGTGGGATGTCCTCGGCAACACCGTCTCGCTGCAGGGGAACCTATCGGAGCACACTGCGCCTGTCTGGGTGCTGGTGGGGTTCATCGTCGTCATCGGCACCATGGTGACGTTCTCACTGCTGACGGGAGCGTTGCGGCACATCAGCGCGACCCGCGCGTCGATCGTCGCCACTCTCGAGCCGGTCGTCGCAACCGCGGTCGCATGGATCTGGCTGGAGGAGTCGTTCGGACCAGCGCAGCTCATCGGTGGCGCGGTCGTGCTCGCCGGCATCTTCCTCGCACAGTCCGCGCGGTAGCCTGTTCGCGTGGTGGAACGAGTCCTACTGGCTTCCCCGCGCGGCTATTGCGCCGGTGTCGAGCGGGCGGTGGAGACGGTCGAGCTCGCGCTCGAGCACTACGGCGCACCAGTGTACGTGCGCAAGCAGATCGTCCACAACATCCACGTCGTACGCGATCTCGAGGCCCGCGGCGCGATCTTCGTCGACGAGGAGACCGAGGTGCCGGAGGGCGCGACTGTCGTGTACTCGGCGCATGGCGTCGCTCCGACCGTGTACGCGAACTCCTCCCGTCTCGGGCACAACGTCATCGACGCCGTGTGCCCACTCGTGACCAAGGTGCACGTGCAGGCACGCCGCTACGCAGAGGAGGGCTACACCGTCGTGCTCATCGGCCACGAGGGGCACGAGGAGGTCGTCGGCACGATGGGCGAGGCGCCCGACGCGACGGTGCTCGTCCAGACCGTCGAGGAGGCTGAGGCACTCGACCTTCCCGAGGAGACCAAGCTCGCATACGTGACGCAGACGACGCTCTCGGTCGACGAGACGGGCGAGATCATCACGACGCTACGACGCCGTTTCCCGGCAATCCGGGCGCCACGCAAGGAAGACATCTGCTACGCGACCTCGAACCGCCAGTGGGCGGTGAAGGAGATGCTTCCGGAGATCGACCTTCTGCTCGTGATCGGTTCGCGCAACTCGTCGAACTCGAACCGCCTGGTCGAGACGGCTCGGGCGGCCGGGACGGCGGCCTATCTCATCGACGACGAGACCGAGATCGACGAAGCGTGGCTCGGGGGCGCGGCCACGGTGGGGATCACCTCGGGCGCCTCCGCTCCCGAGAAGCTCGTCAGCCGGGTCTGCGATTGGTTCCGCTCCCGTGGCGTCGACAACATCGAGCCGTATCGGCTCGTCGAGGAAGACGTGACGTTTCGCCTGCCCGTCGAGCTCCGCCGAGAGCTCGAGCTGGCTGCCCAATAGTGTGCGAATCCCGGTCGTCGCCGCGATCGGCATCGTCGCCTTCGGCTCGGGCGTCATGCTCGGCTTCGGCGTGACTCCCCAGCCGGCGCCGAACGGTCTGCCGAAGGCGGTCGAGGCGAGTCGCGCAGCTCTCCTCGCGGCTGCCGAGAGCGGCGACTACGAAGCGGTCCGGACGCTCCTTCCGGCGGACGACGGTTTCCGATACACGTTCGGAGGCCCGGTCGAGGGTGGTCCGATCGCATACTGGCAAGAGCTCGAGCGTACGACCGGCGAGAGTCCGCTCGAGACGCTCGCCGCGATCCTGCGGATGCCGTACACACTGTCGCGCGGCTACTACTTCTGGCCGTTCGCGTACGACGCCGCGGACGCGAACGACCTCACGGCCCACGAGCGCGAGCTGCTCGCGCCGCTCGGTCGGCTCGACCGGCTCTTCGCCGAGGGCACGGGCTACCTCGGCTGGCGAGCCGGCATCGCGCCGGACGGCGCATGGTCGTTCTTCGTCGCCGGAGACTGAGCGGCAGGCCTCAGAGACGAACGAGGGCGCGAAGGTCTTCGAGCAGGCTCGCACGCCTGGGTTGAGGAGCGAGGTAGGCGGCGAGCTTCGCTGCCTCCTCGTCGTCGAGCGTCACCGCCGCCCGTGCGGTCCCGCGTTCGTCCCAGACGCTGAAGCGGACCCGCTGCTCCGGGAGGTACCGCGACACGCGCAGCGCCTTCCTTGAATCGTCGTCTGCGCCTCTGAAGAACTCGACGAGCTTGCGGCGCTGCGGCGCGGCACACCAAGGGCAGTAGCGGAACTCACCCGCGACCTCCCTCTCGCAGTGCTGGCACTGCGCCATGCTCGCAGCATACGACTTCGCGAGCCGAGGTCGATCAGGCTTTGGAGATGTCGATCTCGGCGCCGGCCGCCTCGGCCGAGACCGCGAGTGTCTCGCGAGCGATCCAGTCGGAGTGCTCGAGAAGGTCGCCATCAGCCTCGGGGATCGTCAACCGGATCCGGTCCGTCAGCTCGAGCCCGGCTTCCTTGCGCATCGTGTTCACGGAGTGGATCAGGTCGTAGACACGCCCACGCAGCAGAAGGTCCGCGTCGAGGTGGAGATCGAGCGCGACGGTCACGCCGTCCGATGCCGCGACCGCCCACCCCTCCATGCCCCGACGTTCGACGAGCACTTCGTCGGATGAGAGCTCGTGCCCCGCTGCTCGGAAGCCACCTCCCGGGAGCTCCTCGAAGTCGCCGGCCTCCAGCGCGGTCCGAACCGCTCCCAGCTCCCGGCCGAGCTTCGGCCCGAGCACAGGGAGATTCGGCTTGACGCGAAGCTCGCTCGCCTCGACCTGGCCGAACGAGACCTCCTCGACACGAAGCTCCTCGGCGATCTCGTCCGAATGGGCCCGAACCAGCAGTGCGCCGTCGACGACCAGGGTACGAAGCGGCTGGCGAAGCTTGACGCCTGCGATCGCGCGTGCCTGACGCCCGAGCTCGACGACGCGGCGCAGCTCTCCGATCTCTTCGAGGAGGGCCGAATCGGGCTCCGCCACCGTCGGCCAGCCCGCGAGATGGACAGACTCAGGAGCGCCGGCACACGGCGCCGTCAGCCGACGCCAGAGGTGGTCGACGAGAAACGGCATGAGCGGCGCGACGACACGCAGCCCCTGGACGAGCGCGTACCAGAGCGCGCGCAGCGCCGTCTCGTCGCCGTCCCAAAATCGCCGCCGCGAGCGCCTGATGTACCAGTTAGAGACGTCGTCGACGAACGACTCGTACGCACGCACGACGTCGACTGTGAGCCAACCCTCGTAGGCCCCGGTCGCCTCGATCACCAGTGCATTCGTTCGCGCAACGAGCCAGCGGTCGAGCGGCTCGAGGTCTGCACTCGGCCCACCCGCCAGATCGTCCCAGTCGGGCTCCCACCCCTCGACGATGTTCCCGTAGTCGACGAGGAACCTGCAGGAATTCCAGAGCGTGAGCAGCTTGCGCTTTATCTCGTGCGCCGGCCCGAACCCGAAGAGGAGATTCTGGTTCGGCGGCTGCGCGCAGTACTGCCAGCGCATCACGTCCGCGCCCATCCGCGAGAACGCCTCCTCGGCGTCGATCATGTTCCCCCACGAGCCGTGCATCTCGCGGCCTCGCTCGTCGAGCATCTTCTCGTAGCCGAGGACTCGCTGGAACGGCGAGCGACCCGTCAGCGCGACGGACATGAAGAGCTGCGAGTAGAACCAGAGGCGGATCTGCTCGCGCATCTCCGAGACCCAGTCGGCGGGAAACCACTGCTCCCAGTACGCATGGTCAGGGAGGTCGGCCGTCGTCAGGCCTTTCGCGGCACCCGTCGCGTACCCCTCGGGCACGTACTCGTCCCTCTGCCAGCCGAGCGTGGAGAACGGGACGATCCCGGCATCGAGCCAGACATCGCCGACCTCCGGAATCCTGCGCACCGTGGCTGCGCAGGACTCGCACCGAATCGGCACGTCGTCCACCCATGGCCGCCGAAGCTCCTCGAGCTGATCGAGACCCGACACCGCTCGCTCGCCGAGCTCGTCCTTCGATCCGACGACAGTGACGTGTCCGCACTCGCACTCGTAGATCGGAAGTGGGAGCCCGTAAAAACGGCGGCGCGAGATATTCCAGTCGCCCATGTTGCGGAGCCAGTCGTCCATGCGCTTACCCATGTAGGCGGGCGTCCACTCGACCGTCGCATTGGCGTCGAGGAGGGGTTGGCGAAGCTCGTCGACGGCGATCAGCCAGTCGTCGGTGACCCGCCAGATCAGTGGGGTGTCACAGCGCCAGCAGTGGGGGTAGCGGTGTTCGTATACGCCGGCCTGAGTCAGGAAGCCTGTCTCCGCGAGCCGACCGACGATCTGGTCGGCCGCCTCCGCGGTCGAGAGTCCATGCAACCAGCCGTACGAGTCGTAGAAGCGGCCGGCCTCGTCCACCGGCGACAGGACCGGCAGGTCGTGGATCCTGCCGAGCTCGAAGTCCTCCTGCCCGGCGCCGGGAGCGATGTGAACGATGCCGCTTCCCTCCTCCAGGGAGACGTCGTCCCACGGGATCACTCGGTGGTCGACCTCCCCACCCGGTCCTAGGTCGTCGAAGGGGCCTCGGTAGCGAAGGCCGACGAGCTCGGCACCGGCAACACGTCGAACGAACCGCTCGTCCGGGTACCGCACGACGGCGACCCACTCGCCGTTCTCACGCAACCCGTAATCGGCATCGGGCCTGATCGCGGCGGCGACGTTGGCGGGCAGCGTCCAGGGCGTCGTCGTCCAGATGACCAGGGACTCGCCGGGGCGGTCCTGGAGCGGCAGTCGGACGAAGAGCGACGGGTCGGTCCGATCCTGGTAGACGCCGCTCTGCGAAAGCTCGTGCTGGGAGATCGATGTGCCGCAGCGCGGACACCACTCCGTCGAGCGGTGCCCCTTGTACAGAAGGCCCCGCTCGTGCATCAGCTTGAGGAACCTCCAGATGTACTCGATGTTCGTGTCGGAGAAAGTGAAGTAGTCGTTCCCCCAGTCCATCCACTGCCCGAGCCGCTTCGAGCCGCGTGTGAGCTCCGTCGCCGACCAGATCACCTTCTCGCGGCACTTGTGCGCGAACTCGGCGAGGCCGTACTCCTCGATCTCCCGCTTGGAGTTCAGCCCGAGCTCGCGTTCGACCCCGACCTCGATCCAGAGGCCCTGGCAGTCGAATCCGTTCTGGTAACGCTGGTCGAAGCCCTGTAACGCCTTGTAGCGCTGGAAGACATCTTTCAGTGTGCGTCCCCACGCCGTATGGACGGCGAGCATCTTGTTGGCGGTGACCGGGCCGTCGATGAAGCTGAACGTCGGGCCTCCGCGGTTCAGCTCGCGCAGCTTCTCGAACGTCCCCTCGCGCTCCCAGAGCTCGAGAATCTCGAGCTCGAGGGCGTTATGGTCGGGTTTGTCCGGGAAAGGTGAGAAGATCGGCGCCACGCATCGTCAGTCTAGGGAAGGGTTTCGGCTCCTCCAGCGTTTACCGACAGGCATCCAGAGGAAATAGGAATGAAAGGGACACATGGCAATTGACGTGACAGAGGCGACGTTCGAGCAGGAAGTGCTGAAGAGCGAAACGCCGGTGATCGTGGACTTCTGGGCCGAGTGGTGTGGCCCGTGCCACGCGGTGGCGCCCGTGCTCGAGAAGATCGCCGAGGAGCGGAAAGACGAGGTCAAGCTCGTCAAGGTGAACATCGACGAGGAGCAGGGCCTCTCCGTCAAGTACGGAGTCATGTCGATTCCGACGATGATCCTCTTCAAGGAAGGTGAGCCGGCCGCCGCAGCCATAGGTGCGCAGCCGAAGTCGGCACTCGAGCGCTCGCTGGGTCTGGCCGCGTAGGGTCGGGGCCCTTCCGCCGCGCGGCCGAACCTGCTAGTAAGCTCTTTCCAGGTTTTTTTACGAGGCTTCCCCCTCCCCCTCCCCTGCCGAAGGGCCAGCTCGCTGGCCCTTCGGTGCGTTTGGTACTACGTCGCGGGCGAGGCACCGGATGCCCAGGCGCGGAGCGCGGGACCGAGCCAGCGAAACGCGAGCTCGCTCTCCGCGGGAAGCGCGTCCCGCGCGAACCACCGAAGCTCGGACACGTCGTCGGCCGCGCGAGGTTTCCCACTCGCGATCGTCGCTTCCCACACGAGGTTGAGAACCGCCGTGGCTCCGGGCCCGTCGCCGTACCGGTCCGTGAACATCCCGACGAAGTCGCCGATCTCCACCGTGAGTCCGGTCTCCTCGAGCAGTTCGCGGCGCAGACCGGCGGCCGGGTCCTCGCCTTCTTCGAGAAAGCCGCCGGGCGTGTCCCAGAGACCGGCGTCGGGCTCATACGCGCGGCGCGCTAGCAGCACTCGCCGCTCTCCATCAACGATGAGCGCAGAAACGGCAGGAACGCTGTTGGCGTAGTGGACGAAGCCACATTCGTCGCAGAGCACGCGGCTCTCGCCGGAGGTGATGGGCGAGGCGCAGCGCGGACAGAAGCGCCAGCCGTTCAGAGCACCCACGTGGGTACCGTACAGCGCGTGTCTCCCAGGCACGTCCCGGCGTCCGTGGCCGAGCTCGCGCGCGTCGGGCTGTTTGCCGAGTTGCCGGGGGAGACGCTCTCGAAGCTCGCCGATCGCATGCAGCGCGAAGAGGTGGAGGCGGGCACGGTCGTGATCCGCGAGGGCGCGCCGGGCGACCGCTTCTACGTGCTGCTGACAGGAATCGCGGGCGTGTCTCAGTCGTCCATGGGCGGCCGGCGAATCCTGAGGTCCGGCGACTTCTTCGGCGAGGTTGCGTTGGCAATGGACGTCTCGCGAACCGCGACGATCACCGCGATGACGCCGTGCGTCGTCGCCAGCTGCGACGGGGCCACGTTCGACGAGCTCGTGCGACCTCTGTTCGCCGACGACTAGGTCTCGGCCACAACCGCGTCCGAGAAGCGGGGCCACGCCTCCTTCGCCCACTCTCCGAACTCGCGGTCGGTGAGCGCTGCGCAGGCAATGCCTGCGTCAGGATCGACCCAGAGAAACGTTCCCGACCCGCCGAAGTGCCCGTATGCCCGGCGCGACACTCTCGAGCCCATCCAGCTCGGAGTCGGCGTGTTCAGCTGCACCCCGAGACCCCAGTCGAGGGGATCGAAGCGGCCGTGATCGGGGAGGACGCCGGCCAGCCCTGGAAACTGCACGCTCGTCATCTCGTCACGAGTCTCGGGCGCGAGAAGTCGTGGGTGCAGGAGCTCGCGGCCGAGCGCGAGCACGTCCTCGAGCGAGGCGTGCATTCCCGAGCCGGGATCCCCCAGCGGGTCGAGACCGATCCCGAGCGGAGCGCAGACGGCTGCGTCGACGTACTCGGCGAAAGGCATCTCCGCGTGCGCCGCGAGGAGCTCGGCGAGGACTCGAAACGCCTCGTTCGAGTAGATCCGCCGGCGACCCGGCTGCGCGATCGGCGTCCTCCCCTCGAACGGCAGTCCCGATGCGTGAGCGAGCAGGTGCCGAACGGTCGAGCCGGGAGGGCCGGCCGGTTCGTCGAGGTCGACGACACCTTCCTCTGCGGCAACGAGCAGAGCAAGCGCGGCGACGGGCTTCGAGACCGAGGCCAGCCTCACGACGCGCGTGACGTCGCCCTGGGTCGCGACGACGCCGGTGGCATCGACAACGCCAGCGGCGGCAAACCCGACGAGCCAGCCGTCGATCTGGCGAAGTGCCTGCACGCGGCGCGATACTAGTCGTGCGTGGAACGCCGGCTGATCTCGGGAACGTCGCCCTACGAGGCCATCATGGGCTACAGCCGCGCTGTCGTCGTGGGGAAGAACGTCTACGTCGCGGGAACCGCGCCGATCCCGCCGGACGGCTCGCCGCCGCCCGCGAGCTCCTACGAGCAGACGCGACTGTGCTTCGAGATCATCGGCAGAGCCCTGGAGCAGGCAGGCGCCGGGTTCGAGGACGTCGTACGAACGCGTGTCTACATGACGCAGCCGGATCACTTCGACGGAGTCGCCAGAGCGCACGGCGAGGTCTTCTCCGAGATCCGCCCGGCGAACACGACCGTGGTCACGTCACTCATGGATCCGGCCTGGACGGTCGAGATCGAGGTCGACGCGGTGCTTCCGTGATCAACGCGCCCCTTCGGCTCGCGTTCGCGGGGGAAACCGGCCGTAAGGATCCCACGCACATGTTGGGGCAACCTCCCGGCTTCCCCAGACCCCTTCCCCTGGTCCGCTTCGCGGACAAGGCGCTTCGCGCCTTCCCCACACCCCTCCCCGATCACGAGCCAAAGAGCGGCACGTGATCGAAACTCAGGCCTTCCCGCCGTCGATCACGGGCAAGGGGTCCGCCGCCGCGGGTAGCGTGCTCGACCACGCATTCGGAAAGAGCGACCCGTACACGCTCGGGGTCGAGGAGGAGTACCAGCTCCTCGACGGGCGCACGTTCGATCTCGTCCAGCACATCGACACGATGCTCGCCGCGATCAGCGGCCACGAGCTCGAGGCCCGGATCAACCCTGAGCTGATGCAGTCCGTGATCGAGATCACGACGCCGGTGTGTCGCACGGCGGGCGACGTGATGCGCGAGCTCCTCCGGTTGCGGAGCTACGTGACCGGTGTCGCGCGCGGCAAGGGGCTCCGGGTCGGCTCCGCGGGCACGCACCCATTCAGTCTCTTCGAACGCCAGCGGATCACTGCCAAGGACCGCTACCGGGCGTTGATCGACCAGATGCAGTACATCGCCCGCCGCGAGCTCATCTTCGGCATGCACGTGCACGTGGCGGTGGACGATCCGGAGAAGGCGATCAAGGTCGTGAACGGGCTTCTCCCGCAGCTCGGCCCGCTCCTCGCACTGTCTGCGAGCTCCCCGTTCTGGCGCGGCGAGCCCACGGGGCTCGCGTCGAGCCGGCAAATGGTGTTCTCGGCGTTCCCGCGCTCGGGCCCCCCGCCGCGCTTCCGTGACTACGCCGACTACGCGGAGGTCGTGGGGCAGCTCGAACGCTCCGGCTGTATCCCGGACTACACCCACATCTGGTGGGACATCCGGCTCCATCCGCGGCTCGGGACCGTCGAGGTCCGGATCTGCGACGCGGTAACACGAGTCGAGGACGCCGTCGCGATCGCCGCCTACTGCCAGGCGCTCGTCAAGCAGCTCTCGGAGCGGTACGACGCGGGCGACGAGATCCCCTCGTACCACCGCATCCTGACGAGCGAGAACAAGTGGCTCGCCGCACGCTACGGTCTCGAGGCGCCGGTCATGGATCTCGCGGCCACCCGCCGAAACCGCGTGCCGATCGCGCGGCTGATCCGCAGGACCGTCGCGGAGATCGAGCCGCACGCGCGCGAGCTCGGCTCGGAACGAGAGCTCGAGGGGATCCTCGAGATCCTCGCCCGGGGCTCGAGCTCGGACCGCCAGCTCCGGATCTACACGGCGAGCCGCGACATCGTCGAGGTCGCCCGCGAGATCGCCGACGCGACGGAGGCGCTGCCGGTTCCCGCCTAGTGCCTGCCTAGTGCCTGTGGACGACGAAGCTGCGCGTGTCGACCGTCGCAACCATAGCCCGGCCGTTGCGAACGTCGAGCATGCGGTCCGCACGAAGCCGCAGGCGTAGCTGCATCTGCTCGGGCTGGCCAAGCGCGAGCGGCAAGTCGATGCAGTAGGCCTTCCGGTTCGCCGTGTCGAGCGCGTGGACGAAGGGCTTTCCTTTCTCCTTCGCGTAGAGGGTGTATGCCCACCGCCCGTTCGAGCTCGAGGCGCGAGTCACAGCCCACCCACGCATCAGCTCCGCACCGATGTCGCGGTCGACGATCGGTCGAGACAGCAGTCGATTCGTTTCGAGGTCGAATGCCCGCACGCTGTAGGCGGCGTTCGACCCCGGCCCCGAGTACTGAACGAGGTAGAGCGTGGATGCATCGGGAGCGAGCGCGTCGAACGACCAGAGCCCTCGTAGCGGGATTCGCCGAAGCTTCAGGGTCCTCGTGTCGATGACTGCGAACTCAGTGGTGGTTCCGCCGGCCGACGTGGCGAGCACGAGCGTCTTGCCGTCGTGTGAGACGCCGGCGGTCGCCCCATCGAGGCTGATGACGGGAACGCCGAAGTGTCCGGGAAGGAGTCGCCACCGATCGACCTGGCCACCGCGAATGCGTACGACGGAGACGATCGTCTGCCGTCCGGTCGTGAGCGCGACGTAGCGGACCTTGCCGTCCGGAGAGGCGACGCCCTGACCTCCGAGGAGCACCGACAGCGGTCCGCCTCCACCTTTCTGGGCGGCGGCGCCGGCGGCACTGCTCGCTGCAATGACTGCGATCGCGAGAACGACGAGCTTCTTCATCGTGACCTCCTTCCAGGGCGGACGGGCGATGCGAGCGACTTCGACCTGCTTGCATTCCCCCTACTCGTCGAAAACGGACAAGGTTCCGGACGATCCGACGTCGTGTCGAAGCGTCTAGCCACGCCGCACCTCGAACGAATGGGTGTCGATCGCAGCCAGCGGCCTGCCGTTCCGAGTCACCGACAGCGTCGAGCGGCCCGCGGCAAGTCGAAGCCGCAGCTCCATCTGCTTCGTTTGGCCGAGACGGAGAGGCAGGTCGATGCAAAACGCTTCTCGTCTCACGGTGTCGAGCGCGTGGACGAACGGCTCGTGCTTCTCGCGGGCATAGAGGGTGTACGCCCAGCGACCGTCGGAGCTCGTCGCACGCGTCACGGGCTGACCGTCCATGACGGACTCGTTCTCGAGCCGGTCGACGATCGCGCCGGGGATCAGCCGTCGGGCGTTCAGATCGTAGGAACGCACGCGGTAGCGCGGCTTCGGGCCGGCCGCGATGTGCTCGACGAGATAGAGCATCGAGCCGTCGGGCGAAATCGCGTCGTACGACCATGACCCGGGCAGCACCACCTGTCGGAGGACGCCGAGCGTGCGCGTGCTCAGGAGGACGAACCGCGTCTTCCCGGCCTGGCCGGGATAAGGTCCGTAGGACGCGAGCGCAAGCGACGTCCCGTCGCCCGAGAGGCCACCGGACGACCCGTCGTACGTGACGAGCGGTACGCCGTAGAAGCCTCGCATAACCTTGCTTCGCAGGACATGGCCGTCGCGGGCGCGGACAGCGGCGACGATCGTGGACTTCGGCATCCCGAAGGCGACGAAGCGGACTCCACTGCCCTGGGCGCCGACGCCGCTCCAGCCGTACACGAGCCCGGGCGAGTACGGCGACCCGTTTGCATGCGCACCGCCTGCGCTGACAGCAGAGATTGCAAGTGCGAGGACGAAGAAGCGTCTCATGGTGATTCCCTCCTAGATCGGGTGGACGACACAGGCGTCGTGAGCGGCGCGCGCGATCCTCCGCACCGCGCGAACGTGGCCGCGCTCGTCGAGGAGCGTCACCGTGCCGCGCGACAGCGATGGGGCGACCGCACGTCCGTCTCCGAACGTCACGTTGTACGAGCCGACAGGGACCTCGACCTGTCTCACGAGATCGCCGTTCAACCGGTGGACGCGCACCGTCCCGTCGTCGCCACTCGCGACGAACACGTGCTCGCCCACGAAGGCGACGTGCTGAGGTGCGCGGTGTGCAGCGAGGACGCGGACGACCTCGCGCTCGTCGGCGCGGTAGAGGGCGATGCGGTGCCCTGCACCGGAAGTCACCCACACGTGCCTCCCGCGGGGTGCGAAGACGACGTCATGCGCGAGGAACGGCGGAACGATCGTGCGCTCGAGCCTCGGACGACGGGCATCCCGAAGATCGAGTACCGCCAGGCGCGCCGACTTCGACCCGAGCGACGTCCACAGCGCCGTCCCGTCAGGGCTGACCGAGACGTGGCGCGCGGGGCCCGGAACGTGCGTCCGCGACACGATGCGGCCTCGACCAACATCGAGCGCCACGACCTCCTCGCTGGCGGAGTCGGTCACGTATGCGATCGATCGATTCGGGTGCACGGCGGTGTACCGCGGGGCCGTGAAGCCGTCGACCTCGACCCGGACCTCGCGCGCTGCCGCGTCGACGATCGAGACCAGCCCGTACCGGCTGTGCGCGACCACGGCGATTCTCGTATCGACGCTCTCGATGCTGCGCGGCCCCGGAGCTGTTTGGATGCGCGCCAGCGTTCGGCCGCTCGTAGGGCTGAGGACGACGACGTGGCTCTCGAGATCCGCGGTGACGAGCACGAGCGATCCGCCGCGAGGCGACGCGAGGCCACGGCCGCCGTGAGCGAGCAAGACCGGCAGCGCGGCGGACGACACGAGGAACTCCCGCCTGTTCATGTCCTTCCTACGTTCCTCCGTCGCCGTGAGGTCCCATGGACCTCGACGCCGGTGCCACTCGTATCTCTGGCGTGGACCTCTCGGCCAGGTTCCGTCGTAGTCTGGACACGGGATGCGCACGGGTCGGGACGAGCGCGCGCGCGTGCGCGGCGCGCAACGGGGATCGGCCTCGGATCTCGAGGCCCTGTTCCGGACTCACTGGCCGCGGGCGTTTCGTGCCGCCTACCTCGTCACGCACGACGCCGGCGCCGCCGAGGACATCGCCCAGGAGTCCTTCCTGGCTGCGATCCGGGCTCTCGACCGGTTCGACCGCAGGCGGCCGTTCGGCCCGTGGCTCCATCGGATCGTCGTCAACCGAGCGATCGACTGGACGCGCGCCCGACGGCTGCGCTCGGAGGTGGAGCTCTCGGAGTCTCTACCCGCACCCGACCACTCCGCGGCGACCGGGGAAGAGACTCTCGCCGCCTTGGCGGCCCTGTCCCCGGAGCATCGCGCCGTGGTGGTGATGCGCTATCTGCTCGAGTTCACGCCCGGAGAGATCGCGGAGGCTCTCGATCTTCCGCGCGGAACGGTCAACTCGAGGCTTCGACGAGGTCTTGACACACTCGGAGACGAGCTGTGAAGCACGAGCTCGAACGCATCGAGGTCCCGGGGGAATACGATGCACGCGGGCGCGCGTGGCGAGTCGTCGAGTCTGCGTTCGCCGAGCGGCAGCCGGTTGAACCTTCTTCACACTGGCCGCGCGTGGCGGCGATCGCCGTCGCGCTCGCCGCGCTTCTCGCTGCTGCACTGAGCCCGCCGGGCCGCGCCGTTCTCGACGAGGTCCGCGAGGTCGTCGGCGTCGAGCGCGCGCAGCCGGCGCTCTTCTCGCTCCCGGCGGCGGGGCAGCTTCTCGTCGCGTCCGATGCGGGGGTCTGGGTCGTTCAGCAGGACGGCTCGAAGCGACTGCTCGGCGAGTACCGGGAGGCGAGCTGGTCACCGTTCGGGCGCTTCGTCGTCGCGGCGCGGGAGAACGAGCTGGCCGCACTCGAGCCGAACGGCGACGTCCGCTGGACGCTCTCCCGCCCAGGCGTCGCGTCCCCTCGCTGGACCGGCACCGAGACCGATACGAGAATCGCCTACATCGACCGCACCGGACTCCGCGTCGTCGCCGGAGACGGCACCGGAGATCGACTACTCGTCGCCGGTTTCCGAGGAGGCCTCGCGTGGCGGCCCGGGGCCGGATTCGTGCTGGGCCTCGCGACGCCGCGCGACGTGCGCGTCGTCGATGTGGTCTCCGGGCGCACTCGCTGGCGGCGCGCACGCAGAGGCGTACCGACCGACGTCTCGTGGTCGACCGACGGGCGCCGGCTGCTCGTCGCGTCACGCCTCTCGGTCTCGGTCTATGACGGCCAGGGCGCTCAGCCTTATGAGCTCGGGCCGGGAGCTGCGCCCTTGCGCTCAGCCGCCCTTTCTCCGTCAGGCCAGAGCCTCGCGTTCGCGGCCGCCGTCGACCGGCGCAGCCAGCTTTGGGTCGTACCGCGGATCCGTCCCGACGCGAGCGCGGCGCGGCGGTTGTTCACGGGCGCAGGCACGTTCGACGACGTCACGTGGACACCGGATGGGCGTTGGATTCTGGTTACCTGGCCGGAGGCCCAGCAGTGGGTCTTCGTTCGCGCGAACGGAGCCGGAATTCGCGCGGTCTCGAACGTGTCGGAGCAATTCCGTTCGCGAACCTTCCCCAGGGTCGAGGGCTGGTGCTGCGCGCCGTGACCCGGCGCAGTTAGTCTCGCCGCGTGCTCGAGGCCGGCGACCGCGTCCCCGACGTCCGCGTGTGGACGACTCTCGGGGAGGACGCCCGATCGCTGCGTGATGCGCTCGGCGTGGGTCTCTCGCTGCTGTGCATCTACGTGTACGACTGGTCGCCCACCTGAACGAACGAGCTCCTGCTCCTGCGTGACAGGAGCGACGACTTGGCGGCGGCGGGAATCCGGCCGTTCGGCCTCTCGCGCGACTCGCTCTGGTCGCACCGCGCATGGGCCGAGACGCTCGGCGTCGAGGTCCCGCTCTTGACGGACTGGGAAGGCGACGTCGTCCGCGCCTTCGGAGCCGACCGGGACGTCTCCGGGATGAGCGGCGTCCCCAGACGGTCGGCGTTCCTCATCGAGGACGGCGAGACGATCGTCGCAGCGTGGATGCTCGGCAGCGAGCTCCCCGACCTCGACGCGGTCATCGCGACCGCGAGAGCCCTGTCCTTCAGGTCAAGCGACTGACGGCTCGGACCTTACGGCGAATGCGGTGCTTGCCGACGTTCCAGGCGATCCAACCGAGCAGAGCGTAGAACGTGCGTCTCATTCCGGATCCGTTCCCGCTCTCGAAGGCGCCGAACCCTCGTGAGCTGATCGCCACCCGCGCACCCGTACACCGAGATGTGTTCAGGGCTTCTCCATGGACGGTCGAACGGGTCGAGCGGGATTGCCGGCGACGACCGTGTCGGGCTCGACGTCGCGGGTAACGACGCTTCCGGCGCCGACGACGGCGCCCTCGCCGATCGTCACCCCGGGTAGGACGATCGCACCTCCGCCGAGCCAGGCGTCGTCGCCGATGGAGATTGGCGCGCCGTATTCGAGTCCAGTGGCGCGCTGCGCGCGGTCGAGCGGGTGGGATACCGCGAGCAGCTGGACCTGCGGACCGAGCTTTACCCGGTCTCCGATCGTCACTGGTGCACAGTCGAGGAAGACGCAGCCGGCGTTCGCGTAGAAGCGCTCGCCGACGACGATGTTCGAGCCGTAGTCACAGTGAAACGGAGGCTCGATCATCGTGCCCGGCCCGATCCGGCCGAAGAGCTCGTCGAGAATCTCGACGCGAACCGGGTCGCCCGAGCTCGTGCGGTTGTAGCGGGCGAGGAGTGCGCCTGCACGTGCCCTCGCCCGTACGCGCTCGGGTTCCGAGGGGTCGTAGAGCTCGTTCACGCGCCGGCGCCGTTTCCGGCGACCTCCACATTCACCTTGATTGCCCTGCCCTGAAGGCTTGGAGGAAGAGATCGGTGTCCTCGTCCTGTTCCGAAATTGTCGATCCCTCTCGAACGGCGTTCTCCGCGAATCGCAGCTTCCCGATCAGGCTCTCGATCTCGGCGCGTGACGAGACGGACTCGTGGTGCCCCTCGACGTAGAGCGTGGCGTCGAACCCGAGAATCGTCTCGTGCAACGGAAACGCCAACTCGGCGGTAAGGGCGCCATCGGGCGAGTCGTAGAGACAGTCGCCGAGGAAGAGAACGCGGTCCGGCTCGACGTACATCACACTGGAGTCCGCGCTGTGGTCGCCGCCCACGTGTCGAACACTGACGGTCGCACCGCCGAGGTGGAGTTCGAGCCCGTCCTGAAAGACGACGTCAGCAGGAGCAACCTCCACGCTCCGCGGCGAGGGCAGCTCTTGCTTGACGTTCGCAGCGTGTTGTGGTGAGGCAAGGCCGGCGGCGACGCGCTGATCGAGCCCCTCGTCGCTCCAGTCCATAGCGGCCAGCTCGATCAACCGCTCAGCGGTCGATGCGTGGGCGATTACCTGCCCGTCGAGCTCAGCTCCGCCGAAGACGTGATCCCAGTGGGAATGCGTGTAGACCACAGCGCTCGGGAGCGCCGCTCTCTCGGCCCACAGCGCATCCAGGAACTCACGGGTGTGGGCGCTCGATGACCCTGCGTCCAGCATGAGAGTGCACCGATCGCCGACGACCGCGCACAACGACGGGCGGTCCGGCGGAGCTGGCGCCATCCAGTAGACATGTTCGCTGATCTTGGTCAGTACGCTCATCGGCCCTGGAGGATGTCCGCGCGAAGTGACTTCCGGTGGCGGACCGTGAGCCATCTTGTCACGCGAGCGTGAATCAGCGTCCCCGAGCGCCCCGCGCAGCCGTCGCGGCGACAACGGCGAGGTGATTCCCTACGCCCGCCGCAGCCGGCCAGCGAAGCCGGTGTTCGGCGCGTGGACGTTCAGCATCCGGAGGTCGCCGTCGCCAGCGTTGCGGAAACCATGGACGACGCCGATCGGGGCCGCGACATAGGCGCCCGGCCCTACGCGAAAGACCTCGTCCTCGATCACGAACTCGGCTTCGCCGTCCAGCACGTAGAACGAGTCGACGTGGTCGGCATGGCTGTGCGGCTCGACGCCCTCGAAGTCCGGCCCGAACTGCAGCTCGACCACCTCGAGCTCGGGAAGCTCGACGA
>DATAEF010000002.1:0-6923 GCA_036258155.1 Gaiellaceae bacterium
CCGAGGATCCCGTAGACGATGGCCGGGACCGCGGCGAGATTCTGGATGTTCACTTCGATAGCGCGGTTCCACCACCGCTCGCGGTTCGCGTACTCCTCCAGGTAGATCGCGGTCAGCACACCGATCGGTACCGAGAAGAGCAGGACCAGAGCACCCAGATAGAGCGTCGCGAGTATGGCCGGGCGGGCCCCCGCTTCCTCGGGGAGCGTGGACGGGAGGCCCGTCAGGAGCTGCGAGCTCAGCGCGGGCCAGCCGGTGACCACCGTGTCGACGAGCAGCACGACGAGGGTCCCGAACGCGACCAGCATGCAAACAAGCATCGCGCCCTGGAAGAGACGGTTCCTCCACACGCGGCGAGGGGGGCCCGAGGCGAGCGGACCGTCCACGACGGTCATTCGTAGACCTCCCTGTACTTACGGACGAGCCTAATCGAGATGAGGTTCATGACGAGCGTCATGACGAACAGCGTGAGCCCGACCGCGAAGATCGTCTTGTACTCGATCGAGCCTGTCGGAACGTCGCCGTTGCCCGTCGCCCCGATGAAGGCCGTGATCGTCTCGATCGTCTCGCGCGGATCGAAGGTGATCTGCGCAAGCTGGCCCGCGGCGATGAGGACGATCATGGTCTCCCCGACCGCGCGTGAGAACCCCAGCACGAACGCCGCGATGATGCCGGAAATCGCCGCCGGCACGACGATCCGGGTCGAGACCTGGAGCTTGTCGGCACCCAGCGCGTAGCCTCCGTCGCGGAGATCGCGCGGCACGGCCGCCATCGCGTCCTCCGAGAGTGTCGCGATTGTGGGGATGAGCATGATCCCGAGCACGAGGCTCGCGGCGAGGGCGTTGAAGATCTCGACCTGGACTCCCAGCTGGTTGCGGAGGAACGGGGTCACGAACGTGAGTGCGAAGTACCCGAGCACGACCGTCGGGATCGCAGCGAGAATCTCGAGGATCGGCTTGAGAAAGGCGGTCGCGCGCGGAGCGGCGTACTCGCTCAGGTAGATGGCGACGCCGAGCCCGAGCGGAAATGCGACCAGCGCCGACCAGAACGAGATCACGAGCGTGCCGACGACGAGCGGCAGAACGCCAAAATGCGCGTCGAGGAAGAGCGGAGCCCAGGTCGTCCCTGTGAAAAAGTCCAGCGGGCTGACCTCGCCGAAGAACTCGAGAGCAGGTAGGAGCAGCGAAAGAACGATTCCGACCGTCGTCAGCACCGAGATCGCCGCAGCGATGAAGAGGACGAGATGGACGAGCTGTTCCCCCCAGCGGATCTTCTTCCGCGGCAGCGCCGTGGCGGCTGGCCGCGCGAGAGTGGCGTCTGCCGACGTCATCTACGCGGTCGCCTCCGCGAGCCTCTGCAACTCCGCGTCGACTTGCTCCTGGTTCAACGGCACGACCTGCGCTTCCTCGGCAATCGCAGCCGCGTTCTCGAGCGTGTAGCGGACGAAGTCGGCCAAACCCTCGGAGTCTGCGAGCGCGCTCAGCTTCACGTACATGAAGAGCGGTCGAGCGAGCGGTCTGTACGAGCCGTCCTGCGCTGTCGCGACACTCGGCACGACGCAACCCTCACCGCCGTCTACCTCCAGTGCCTTCAACTTGTCCCGGTTCTCCTCGAAGTACGAGAAGCCGAAGTATCCGAGCCCGCCCTTGTCGCCGGAGACGCCCTGGACGGTCACGTTGTCATCCTCGGTCGCAGAATAATCCGAGCGGCTCGCGCCTGCCTCGCCATTGATGACCTCGGTGAAGTAATCGAATGTGCCCGAGTCGGTTCCCGCTCCGTAGAGCTTGAGCGGGACGTCGGGATACGAAGGATCGATTTGGTTCCAATTCGACACGGTCGAGCCCGGCTCCCAGATCGCGTTGAGCTGGTCCACGGTCAGGCACGTCACCCAGTCGTTTTCCGAGTTGACCACGTTCGTCAGCGCGTCGGTCGCGACCTGCAGCTCGACGTACTCGACGCCCTTCTCCGCGCAGATCGCCGCTTCCTCGTCCTTGATGGGGCGCGAGGCGTTCGAGATGTCCGTCTCGCCGGCACAGAAGCGCTCGAATCCGCCGCCCGTGCCCGAGATCCCTACCGTGACGTCGCCACCACCCTGTGCTTTGAAGTCCTCCGCTGCCTTCGTGGTGAAGGGGCCGACCGTGCTCGAGCCGTCGGCCGTGATGGCGCCGCCCGAAGAGCTGTCGCCGCCACCGCAGCCGGCACCGAGCGCGAGCGCTGCGGCAGAGGCGAACACGAGAGCGAGCATGCGCGTCCCCATGCGCCCAGTCTCCGTGCCGCGCGCTCGACGGCGGGAGTCCTGGTGGTGAACGTGTGGTGTAGATCCGGTGAAGGGCTACGAGACGGCGGGAAACTCGCAGCGCACCTCGAGCCCGCGTCCGCGCGAGCCACGTGCCTCGATCGTCCCGCCGGCCTGCGTCACGACGTGCTTGACGATCGCAAGGCCCAGGCCTGTCCCACGCGAAGCGCGCGCCCGGTCCGCACGGTAGAAGCGCTCGAAGAGCCTGGGAAGCTCCGCTTCCTCGACTCCGATGCCGTCGTCGCGAGCGATGAGCGCAACTGCGCCATCGGACTCCGCACGCACGTCGAGGACGAACGTCGCGCCGGGACCTGCATAGCGGATGGCGTTCTCGGCGAGATTGCGTGCCACCACCCGAAGCATGCGCGGCCGAATCGCGAGCTCGACACTTTCATCGCATTCGAACGTGAGGTCGACACCCGCGCGTTCCGCACGATCCGCGAGCTCGTCGAGCGCCTCCTCGAGAACGGGGCGAACCACCGTCGGCCCGAGCGCAACGACGCGGCCTCCCGACTCGAGCTCGCTGAGGAACAGCACCTCGTCGATCAGCTCGGTGATGTGGCCGATCTCGGCTCTCGCCTGCTCGACGAGGGCCGACGCGTCTTCGCCGGGCAGCGCTGCCGTTTCCAGCAGCGTGAGCAGCCGCGCAAGAGGCGTTCGCAGCTCGTGCGACACCGCCGCGGTGAACCCCGAGCGAAGTTCCTCGTACGCGGCGAGGTCACCCTCGCGAGAGAGATAGACGAGCCGCTCGCGCTGGCCGTCGACTTCGTACGAAACGACATGCGGAATGACACCGCGCTCGCCGGTCAGCAGGTCCGGTGGCAGCGGCTCCCCCTCACGAACGCCCTCGATCGCCTGGCGCGCGCGACGGCTGGCGAGAACCACCCGATCCGCGTCGTCGAGAACGACCACCGCCTCCCGGCTCTCCTCGACGAGAGCGCGTCCACGGATCGCGTCGTCCATGCCACGTGGTTCTAACAGAAGGCTTGCTTGACGCCTTCCTCTGTTCTGATGGGACGAATTCGATTCTCCACCTGGTAACCAGCCGGTAACCACCTCGCGGCCCCGTTTGCCTGCGAGGGCCGCAACTATCGTGTGACCGAATGGCGAAGGTCCTGATCATCGAGGACGACGAAGTCATCGCGCGGGGAATGGCTCGCCATCTCGAGACGGCCGGGTTCGACGCGATCGGCGTCGCGAGTGGTGAAACAGGGCTCGCGCGTCTGCGCTACGAGCGCCCTGACGTCTGCGTCCTCGATCTGATGCTTCCGGGCGTCGACGGCTGGCGGGTGATCGAGCAAGCTCGAGGCGAAGGCATCGGAACGCCGATCATCGTCGTCTCTGCACGCGGTACCGAGCACGACCGCGTTCATGCCCTCGAGATCGGAGCCGACGACTACCTCGTCAAGCCGTTCTCCATGAAGGAGCTCGCAGCGCGAGTCCGCGCCGCCGCTCGCCGCGGCGTCAGCGAGGCCGAGCCCGCACGCGGTGAAGCGATCGTGATCGAGGAACTGCGCATCGATCCGGACAACGTGCAGGCGTACATCGACGGCGTGAGCGCAGATCTCACGCCGACCGAGTTTCGGCTCGTCTACACGATGGCGCGCGAGAAGGGCAGGGTCCTCACGCGTGATGAGCTGCTCCAGCGCGTATGGGGCCGGCGAGCGACCCATCGCGATCGCACGGTCGACGTCTTCGTCCGCAAGCTGCGCGAGAAGATCGACCGGCGCGCACAGCGTCACGTATTCATCCACACGCGCTACGGCGTCGGCTACAAGCTCGAGGCGGAACCCAAGTCCTAGCCTGCCCGGGCGTGGGGGTCACTCGGTCGAGGGCTCCTTACCTCCGCGGGTCCGTCGTGACGAGCGGCAGGGCTCCGCCCCAAGCTCGCAGCGCCGCGCTGGCTGCGCTAGATCGCTCGTCCCAGGTCACCGCCGCCGAGGGGCGCAGGCGCAGCGCGACGTCGTCGGATGCCAGGAACCTCCGGACCTCGGAGTCCTCGTCCGCGCCGGCTGCAACGTAACGCGCATGGACGCGGTCGACCAGACCGAGCGCGTGCGATCCGCGGACGATCTCCACCTTTGCCGAGATCGACGTCCCGCAGATCTCGAAGCCCGGGCGGGAGTCGTGTAGAACGAAGGTCGCGCGCGGGTCTCGTTGCAGGTTTCGCACCTTCCGGCTCCGCGCGCCCGTCGCGAGGACCACACAGTCGTCATCGAGCGCGTACCACATGGGAACCGCGTGGATCGACGTGGCAGGGTCACGCGTGGCGAGAACACCTATCAGCCGCGCTTCGAGCAGATAGCGAACGAGAGTGTCGGCGAGCACGGAATCGCCGTGTAACCGCCTGCTCGGAACAGGATCGCTCACGCGACCAACGATACGTCGTCACCCACGTCGCTCGCCTCAGCTATGCTTAAGTACGTTAATGATTAGTGAGGTTACTCTTAACGCCGAAACAGTCGCCGCCGACCTCCGCCCCGTCCTCCTCCGGCTCGCCCGCGAGCTCCGGAAGGAGACGGAGCAGCTCGGGATCACCGCCCGCCAGGCGACCTTGCTCTGGCTCGTCAAGCGGAGCCCTGGCCTGTCGCTCGCTGAGCTCGCAGCCGAGGAGGGGATCTCCCCGCCTGCGCTGTCCGGGCACGTCGACCGCCTCGAGCGCGCGGGCCTGGTCGAGCGACTTCGCTCGACCGACGACCGCCGCCGCGTCGGTCTGCGGCTCACGGACGAGGGCGCTCGGATGCTGAGGCGCGTGCGCGCCCGCCGAACCACGTGGCTCGCCAACAGGTTGAGCGCGCTCGAGCCCGCCGAGCTGGAGGCGATCGACGACGCCGTTCCGGCGCTTCAGGCGCTTCTCGGGGACGGCGCGTGAGCACACTCGCAATCGCGCTTCGCACTCGTACGTTCCGAAGCCTGCGGCGCCATCGCAACTACCGGATCTTCTTCACCGGACAGCTCGTCTCCCTCGCAGGGACGTGGATGCAGAATGTCGCGCTCGCATGGCTCGTGCTCGAGCTCTCCGGGTCGCCGCTCGCCGTCGGCGCGCTCGCATTCTGGCGCTTCGTCCCGTTTACCGTCTTCGGCCTCGTCGCCGGAGTCGTCGCCGACCGACTGGAGTCACGCCGGCTCGTCATGTGGACGCAAGCCGTCGCGATGGCGATCTCGGTCGCCCTCGCTGTGGTCACGCTCACAGGTTGGGCGACGCTCCCGATCGTCTATGTGCTTGCCGCGCTCGGCGGAATCGCACTCGCCTTCGACGCACCGGGTCGGCAATCGCTGACGTTCCAGATGGTGGGGCCGCGAGAGCTTCCGAACGCCGTCGCGCTGAACACCGGCCTTTTCAACGGCTCGCGGATCGTCGGCCCGGCGATCGCCGGTCTCATCATCGCGGCGGCCGGCACGGGCATCTGCTTCGCCCTGAACGCAGTCAGCTTCCTCGCGGTGCTGGCCGCGCTCGCGGTGATCCGGGACGAGGAGCTCCATCCTGTCGAGAAAGATCCCTCGGCTCGCGTCGTCGACGGCCTCCGCCGCGCCTTCGCCTTCGCATGGGCAAACCCTCAGCTCCGATCGATCCTCGGCGTCGTCACCGTGGTTAGCACCGTGGGGTTCAACTACCACGTGCTCGTGCCGTTGCTGGCTGCGGACACTCTTCACGTCGGACCGGAGGGATTCGGCCTCCTGTCGGCATCGTTCGGCCTGGGCGCGCTGGTCGGCGCGCTCACCACCGCGACGTTCCGCGGGGCGAGCTGGCGGCTCTTCGCCACGGGCACCACGGCGTTCGGCGTGCTGGCGCTGGCGCTGGCACCGGTTCAGGACGCCGTGCTGGCCGGTGTTCTGCTCTTTGCGATCGGGATCTCATTCACGCTCTTCACGGCGAACGCCAACGCGTTGGTGCAGCTCGGCGCCCCCGATCATCTCCGCGGCCGCCTCTTCGGCCTCTACCTCTTCGCCTTCGTCGGGACCGCACCCGTCGGCGGGCTCTTCGCAGGCTGGCTCGCGGACGTTGGAGGAACGGCGCTCGCCTTCACGGTCGCAGGCATCGCCGCGCTGGCGACGATCGGTGTCGCGAGCGCGCGTCGCACGCGGGCTCTCGCCCTCGTATCGTCAGACGCTGCGTAAGTCCGGCCCCTGTAGCCGCTAAAACGCTCGTGGGCGGGGGTTTACACTCGACCCGAATGGCGGAGGACAGAAGCGTCGCAATTGCGCTCGAGGCAGTCAGCAAACGCTTCGGCAAGGCGGAGGCGGTACGCAACGTCACCCTCGAGATCGGCGAAGGGGAGTTCTTCTCACTGCTCGGGCCGAGCGGTTGCGGAAAGACGACGACGCTGAGAATGATCGCGGGCTTCGAGGTGCCGGACGAGGGTCGCATCGTTCTCCAGGGGAAGGACGTCACGTCCGTCTTCTCCAACAAGCGCCCGGTCAACATGGTCTTCCAGCAGTACGCGCTCTTCCCGCACATGTCTATCTACGACAACGTCGCCTTCGGGCTCAAGGTGAAGCGGGTTCCCCGTCGCGAGCACCGCGGGCGCGTTCACGAGATGTTGCGAGTCGTCGAGCTCGAAGGTCTCGAGCGCCGGCGCCCTCGCCAACTCTCGGGCGGCCAGCAGCAGCGCGTCGCTCTCGCACG
>DATAEF010000003.1:0-1955 GCA_036258155.1 Gaiellaceae bacterium
GAGTGGCTTGCCGATCCCGCAGGCTGGGTGGACCGCCTCCACCCGGACGACGTGCCGTCGATGCGGGCGGCCTTCCAGGCGATCGTGCCGACCGGCGCGCCCTACAGCGCCGACTACCGGATGTTCGCCAAGGACGGAAGCATCGTGTGGATCCACGACGAGGCCGTGTTGGTCCGTGACGAGGAGGGCGCGCCGCTCTACTGGCAGGGCGTTATGTCCGAGACGACCGAGCGCCCCGCCACGCTCGAACGGCTCGGGGAGGCCGAGCAGCGCTACCGGGCGCTCATCGAGCAGACGCCGGTCGTCACCTACATCGACGCGATCAGACCCGACCACACGAGCGCGTACTTCAGCCCGCAGGTCGAGACGCTGCTCGGGTATAGCCGCGACGAGCTGACCCGGGAGAACCCGCTCTGGCCCGAGCTGGTCCACCCCGACGATCGGGAACGGATCCTCGGGGCCGCCCTGCTCGCCGAGGAAACCGGCGGCGCCTACGACGTCGAGTATCGGATGATCGCCAAAGACGGACGCGTCGTGTGGGTGCACGACCAGGCCGTGCTGATCCGGGACGAGGACGGATCGCCGAAGTTCTGGCAAGGCGTGTGGGTGGACCTCAGCGAGCAGAAGCGCACGGCGGAGCTCGAACGCGCATTGAAAGCAGAGCGGGAAGAGGCCGCCGAGCTCCGCGCGATCGACGAGCTCAAGACCACGTTCCTGCAGGCCGTCTCGCACGACCTGCGGACGCCGCTCGCCGCGATCCTCGGCCTCGCCGTCACCCTCGAGAGCCAGGAGGACCTGGGGTCGGACGAAGCGCGCGACCTCGCTTCGCGTATCTCGATGAACGCGCGCAAGCTCGATCGGATCGTTTCCGACCTGCTCGACCTGGACCGCATCTCGCGCGGCATCCTCGAACCGAACCTGCGCCCGACCGACCTCGCCGAGCTCGTCCGTCGCGTCGTGACCGAATCCGACCTGCTCGCCGAGCACCCCACCGAGCTCGAACTCGAACCGGTGACGATCGAGGTCGACGGGGCGAAGATCGAGCGCATCTTCGAGAACCTCCTCTCGAACGCTGCCCGGCACACGCCGTCGGGGTCGAAGATCTGGATCCGAGTGGGTCCCGAAGGCGGAGGCGCCCTCCTGGTCGTCGAGGACGACGGACCCGGCGTGCCGCCCGAGCACCGCGAGGGCATCTTCCAGCCGTTCGGGCAGGGCGCCGGCGCGCCCGAGCACTCCCCAGGCGTCGGCATCGGGCTCGCGGTGGTATCCCGCTTCGCCGAGCTCCACGGCGGTCGCGCATGGGTCGAGGAACGTGAAGGCGGTGGCGCCTCCTTCAAAGTCTTCCTGCCCGGCAAGCGTTCGCGCGGCGCCGGCGCGCATCCACCGAAGTAGACAAGGTTGAAGTCTTCAAGGTCGTGCCATCAACCCCTCGCCGGAGATGTGGATCTGCGCAGCTAGTCGATCTGCCCTCGTTCGAACGTTCTCATCCTGCGCCGTTCGCGAGATGTGCCCAGATAAGGCTCCGGGGCATACTCCGTGAGTGATCGAACGGCTGCGGATCCGGCCAGCGGGAGGCGAGGATGCCGATCCGATCGCTCGACTATTCCTCGCCTCCAAGGCAACACTGACGTTCCTCCCGAGCATCCATTCGGACGAGGAGACGTTCCACTTCATCGCCAACATCGTCCTTCGCGACCAGGACGTGCTCGTCGCTGAGACGAACGGTGATCAGTGGCTTCCTCGCCGTGCACGGAGACATGGTGGAGCATCTCTACGTCCGTCCCGATCTCCTGCGCCGCGGCATCGGGAGTGCGCTGCTCCAGCGAGCCAAGGAGCGGTTGCCGTCGGGGTTCCGGCTGTGGGTCTTCCAGGAGAACGTTCCGGCGAGGCGCTTCTACGAGCGCCACGGGCTCCGGCTCGTCGAGGAGACCGATGGCGGCCGGAACGAGGAACGG
>DATAEF010000004.1:0-2600 GCA_036258155.1 Gaiellaceae bacterium
TGGCGAAGAAGCTCCCCGGACTGCAGCGCGTCCTCGACGTCCCGTCCCTCGCGGCCGTGGCGTACGGGGAGATCGCCTCGTCGCTCTACTTCGCGCTCGGCGTGATCGCGCTCTACGCCCTCGGCTTCACGCCCTGGGTGCTGCTCGCCGTCGGCCTGCTCTTCCTCGTCGTGGCTCTCTCCTACGCCGAGGGGACGAGCGCGATTCCGGAGCCCGGTGGGGCAGCAACCTTCGTCCGCCGCGCCTTCAACGACCCGGCAGGGTTCTTCACCGGGTGGGCGCTCATCCTCGACTACCTGATCGTGATGGCGCTGGCCGCGCTCTTCGTCCCGCACTACCTGGGCCATGCGATCGGCTGGGAAGGGCTCACGGACGAGCCGTGGGACACCGTCGTCGGCGTGCTCGTGATCTTCACGGTCGGCGCGCTCCGACTGCTCCGCCGGACGAGCCTGTACCGCACCGCGATCCTGGTCGCAGCGGTCGCGCTCGCCTCGCACCTCCTGCTGATAGGGCTCGGGTTCGCGTTCCTTTTCTCGACCGATGCCCTGACCGTCGGGGTCGACCTCGGAACCGCGCCGACCTGGGCGGACATCGCGTTCGCGCTGCCGCTCGCGATGCTGGCCTACACGGGCCTCGAGACCGTGTCCAACCTCGCAGCAGAGACCCGCGAGCCGGGGAGGACGCTGCCGCGCAGCCTCTTCGCCGGGATCGGCCTCGTCGTCGCCGTCTCGGTCGCGATGGGCCTGGTCGGCATCTCGGCTTTCCCCGGCGGGGTGGGTCTCGGGACAGAGTGGCTTCGCGCGCCGCTGATGGGGATCGCCGCCGCGCTCGACACGGAGCTGCCGGCGGCGCTCGGCGACGCCGTGCGGATCACGGTCGGCCTCACGGGCGCGCTGGTGCTGCTCGTCGCCGTCACGACGTCCATCTCCGGCGCCGGCCGGCTCGCGTACTCGATGGGCCAGCGCCAGATGCTCCCGCACGCCTTCGGGAAGCTGAACCGGCGGACGCTTATCGCACCGGTGTCGATCGTGAGCTCCACGCTGATCGCGGCGACGCTGCTCGTGATCGGGCACTTCATCCCGACCGAGGCTGTGCGGTTCCTCGCCGGCCTCTTCAGTTTCGGGGTTCTCATCGCGTTCACCGCCGCACAGCTCGCAGTCATCCGGCTCCGCTTCACCGAGCCGGACCTCGATCGGCCCTTCCGAGCTCCCGGCAACATCCGAATCCGTGGAGCGGACGTGCCGATCGCGGCCCTCGTCGGCGCTCCGCTCACGTTCGCGATCTGGATCTTCACGATGGCGACCCACGACGCGACGCGAATCGCCGGTCCCGCCTGGCTGCTCGTAGGAGCAGTCGTCTACGTCGGGACTCGCTGGTCCCGGCACAAGACGATCTTCGGCCGCGTCCTACCGGCGGATCCCGATCTCGTCCCGGAGGTCGAGGGTGTCTACGAGCGGATCCTCGTCCCGATGAAGCTCGGCATCATCGGCGAGGAAGTGCTCGCGACGGCGATCCGGCTCGCGGAGGAACGCGGTGCCGCGCTCTTCGCGATCAATGTCGTGTGTGTGCCGATGGACAAGCCGATGGAGGCACCGATGCACGACGCGGAGGAGCGCGCGGAGGCGTCGCTCGCCGAGACCAAGCTGCTCGCCTCCGAGCACCACGTCGAGGTCGAGACGGAGGTCGTTCGCTCGCGAGCGATCGGCGAGTCGATCGTCGAGAGGGCGACGACCCACGCAGTCGATCTCATCGTCATGGGCTCGGCGCCGCGCTGGCGGCGCCAGTCCCGGTTCTTCAGCCCCACGGTCGACTACGTCTTGCGCCACGCGCCGTGCGAGGTGATGGTGATCGCCTACCCGCAGGGCGTGCTGGAGGAGGAAGAGGCAGGGGCCCTCAGCGGCTAACCTCCGACCGTGAAAGTGATCGTCGTCGGATGCGGCCGTGTGGGATCGGCGGTGGCACTGGAGCTCGACCGGACCGGTTGGGAGGTCACGGCGATCGACGAGAACGAGGACGCGCTTCAGCGCCTCGGAGAGCACTGGTCCGGCGGGTTCGTCGTGGGCCACGGCATGGACGTCGACGTCCTCCGTGAGGCGGGGATCGAGGAGGCCGACGCGGTGGTGGTCGCGACGAACGGCGACAACACGAACCTCGTCGTCGGCCAGATCGCGCAGAAGCAGTTCGACATCCAGACGACGATCGTCCGCGTGCTCGACCCGGCGCGAGCGAAGGTCTATGCATCGCTCGGGCTGCGGACGATCTCCCCGACCTCGACGGCGATCGACTTTCTCACCGAAGCGGTGCGGAACTCCGCCGAGCGGGTGGAGGCCCGCTAGGTGTACATCCTCATCGCCGGCGGCGGCAAGGTCGGCGCCAATCTGGCAAAGAGCGTCCTCGACCTTGGGCACGAGGTGACCTTGATCGAGCAGCGGCGTGACCGCTTCGAGCGCCTCGAGGAAGAGTTCGAGCACCGCGCGCAACTCGGCGACGCGACGGAGCTCTTCGTCCTGGAGCGGGCCGGAATTGCGAGGCCGCCCGATCTCGTGGTCGCGGTCACGGGCGACGACGAGGACAACATCGTCATCTGCCAGATGGCCCGC
>DATAEF010000005.1:0-2326 GCA_036258155.1 Gaiellaceae bacterium
GATCTGGCTGCAGAGCTCGGCGTCGAGCGCGGTCTTCTCGGCGTTCCTCGGATCGATCCGGATCTCGTTCGCGCCGGTCCAGTCGGTCTCCGCGCCCACATCCGCGAGCAACGCGACCATCGTGTCGACATCACGGATCCGCGGGACGTTCGACAGCGTCACCGGCTCGCTCGCTAGCAGGGTGGCGGCGAGGATCGGCAGGGCGCCGTTCTTGTTCCCGGCTGCGGAGACGCGGCCGCCGAGCGGCGTCCCGCCTTCGATGACGAAGCTTTCCATCAGACCGCTGGAAACGAGGGTGGTCGACATTGGCGGACTATCGTACTGGCCGTTGTGGAGGTCACCCGTGACCGCGCCTGGGACACGCTCACTCGTTACACGAAGAGCGAAGCGCTCCTGCGACACGCCCTCGCCGTGGAGGCAGCGGTCCGTGCCTATGCGCGCAAGCTCGGCGGAGATGAAGAGCTCTGGGGCGCGACCGCCCTCCTCCACGACTTCGACTACGAGATCCACCCCACGCTGGACAAGCATCCGCAGGACGGCGCCGCGATTCTCCGCGAGGAGGGCTATCCCGAGGAGTTGATCGAGTCGGTGCTCTCGCATGCCGAGCACCTGGCAATGCCGCGGGACACAGATCTCAAGAAGACGCTGTTCGCGTGTGACGAGCTCGCGGGGTTCATCCACGCATGCGGGCTCGTGCGCCCGGACGGGATCGAGACGCTCACGCCCAAATCGGTGAAGAAGAAGCTCAAGCAACCGTCGTTCGCTGCCGGCGTCCACCGGGACGAGGTCTACGCAGGTGCGGAGCTGCTCGGCGTCGATTTCGACGAACATGTGCAGACCGTGACGGATGCGATGAAGCCGATCTCGAAGGAGCTCGGGCTGCGAACAGCGGCAGATGCGGCATGACCCCCCGGTTCGAGGCAATCGGGGTAGTCGTGGCGGACATGGGCCGGGCGATTGCGTTCTACCGGGAGCTCGGGCTCGAGTTTCCCGACGGTGCGGAGACTGAGGGGCACGCCGAGGCGACCGCGGCGGGCGTCCGGATCATGCTCGACACGGAGGAGATGGTCCGCTCCTTCGACCCGAAGTGGCAGCCGCCCTCCGAGGGGCACCGAAGCGCCCTCGCGTTTCGCTGCGATACGCCCGCCGAGGTTGACTCGGCCTACGCGAACCTGCTCGAGCACGGCGGCACAGGCCACAAGGAGCCATGGGATGCGTTCTGGGGCATGCGGTACGCGGAAGTGAAGGATCCGGACGGGAACGTCGTGGATCTGTTCGCAGACCTCTAGCTGTCGTAGAGTTTCCGATATGACCAGGCGAGCGACGTTCGTCGCGCTTGCGGTGGTCGCCCTCATCGCAGTCGGCGTGCTCGCCGCGTACCTCCTCCTCCGGGACGGGGACGACGAAGCCGCCTACGCGACCATGTCTGCTCAGGAGCAGCCCTTCGAGATGCCGGTGCCCGTGAGCCTCGGCCTTCCCTCCAGTCCCAAGACCACCGGCGAGGCGTTCTTCGTCGCCGAGCGGGACGGAACGCGCATCGTTCGCGTGCCCCGCGAGGACGGGTCCTCCTGCTGGGGAACCTCCGAAAGGCGGTCGAACGAGTGGCAGCTCACGAGCTTCATCTGCGAGTCCCAGTTCGGCCGCTTCCCGGACGCCGAGTCTCCCGTCATGCTGCTCGCGAGGGGCGGGTTCCTGGCAGGTACCGACCTCATGGTCTATGAGTCCTTCATCGGGCTGGCCGCCGACGGCGTCGCGAAAGTCGGGGTGATCGACGAGCAGGATCGGCTGGTGCCGATGGCGGATGTCGACGGGAATGCGTTCTACGCGGACGCGCCGGACGGCCGAGTCAGGTCGGTCGTCGCACTCGACGAGGCCGGGGAAGTCATCTGGAAGAGCCCGCCAAGGACTCCACCAGACGAGTGAGATCCCCCTCGCTCGTCCAGTAGCCGCATGAGGCGCGAAGGAGCCCGGTTCCGGGGAGGTCGCGGATGAGCACGCCGTCCTCACCGAGTGCCAGCGCAGCCGCGCGCGTGTCGCCCTCCCAGCGCCAGGAGACGAGGTTCGAGTGGCCCGGCTCGGTTACGACATCGCAGCCGCGCTCGAGCAGCAGCTCCCTGCAACGCCCCGCCGTCTGTCGCGAGCGCTCGAACCGCCATTCGGGAGGCTCGTCGAGCGCGGCGAGCAACGCTTCGAGGTACGGCAACGGGATCCATCCCGGGTCGAACCGCTGCGCCCCGTCGCGCGGATCGAAGCGGCCGTCGGACTCGTACTTCGCCTGGGAGAAATAGCTGGGCAGAGCGACGCTGAGCCTGTCGGGGTCCTTCAC
>DATAEF010000006.1:0-20435 GCA_036258155.1 Gaiellaceae bacterium
CGCCGGACGCATCGACCCCCTCGATCGTGACGGCCTTGGACCGCTCCACCGGAACGAGGACCTCACGCAGCGAGAGACAGCCTTCGTCGTCGGTGTCGGACTCGGACGAACGCTTCGTGATGACGGGATTCACGAGCGCGCGATCCTCGCCTTCGTCGACGAATACTAAGATCCGGCGCAGCACCCCGACCTGAGTTGCCGCAAGACCGACGCCGTTCGCCTCGTGCATCAGAGCCGTCATCCGTTCGGCGAGACGCAGCAGGTCGTCATCGAAGGTCTCGACCTCCCGCGCCTGCATGCGCAGGACGGCGTCGCCGTACTGGCGGATCCGGGAGAGCGCGACCAGTCGTCGCGCCTCACGCTCGAGCTCCTGCTCGTCGCCGTCGCGCTCCGGGTCTACCGCGTGCTCATGATCGTGCTCGGCCATCGCGCGGCGAGTCTAGCCCGCCGCGCGATGGACGCACTCGTCAGCCTCCGATGCCCGTCGACTGTCTCGCGATCTCGTCGCCCGTCGCTGCTTTCGCAATCACCGCGATAGGGCTGACGCCTCCCCGAAGGTCCGACCTCTTGAAGCGGTAACCGAACGCCCGGTACTCGTCCGACTCGAGCATCGCTTTCCTCAGGCGCATCTCGCGCTGAGTGCCATCGCTCATGAGCACTTGGACGGTGGCGACGTCCCGTGAAGCCAGCCCGATGAGCCGCGCGTCCCGCACGTCCTCGACCGCGGGCCCACCATCGTAGGCGAGGCTCGCCGACAGCGCGCTGCCTCCCAGAGGGTCGTCGACAGAGTTGCAGCCACCCTGCCGCTGCTGCGACGACGCCGAAGGCGCGTCCCAGAGGCAAATCTGCCCGGTGTCTGTCGCCTGCACGAACACACCGCGACCGGGCAGCCCGTCGCCCGCTGCGATGTCCGCGACACGAGCGATCTCTCCTGTTGCGAGCCCGACGTGGAACGCCTCCGGATCCGGGCTCCGGAACTGGCCGGCGACCACGCTGCTCGCCACAATCGCCGTCGCGAGCGCGGAGATCGAGGCCACAATCGCCCGCCGACGGCGCGTCATTCTCACTCCGACCATGCCTCTCTCCTCTCAGTTGACGACCACACAGCTGCCCCAGAAGTACGCACTGTTCGCGCGGCAATGTCCGCGTTTCACGTTCGAGACGAACCAGTACGTGTATGTCGTCGCAGACGTGTTCCTGACCGTCGCGTGCCACGAGTAGGTCACGTTGTCGATGAACGTGACGGTCGCGTCGTATCCGGAGCCATTCTTGAAGAAGTAGTTGTACTTCCAGCTCGAGCTGAACGAGCTTCCAGCACCCTGGTTCTGTGACCACTGCCACGGGCCCGCGTACGTCGTGGCGCCCGCGAGCGCCGCTCCTGCAAGCGTGAGCGCGACCACGACAACGACCAAAGCCGCACTAAGCCTCTTCACATGACTCTCCTTCCCCTTCGTAGCTGTACGCGTCGTGGTACTCGAAGGCAGGAGTCGTGTCAATTGTCACTAAAGGACAGTGACCGAGTGCGCCAATGCCGCTAGAGCGTCTGCGGATCGACGTCCACGGCGGCGGTCAGACCATCGCGTCGCATCGCCGGAGCGGCGGCCGCGAGCAACGAGGCGGCACGCGACGCGAAGGCCCGCGGGGTCGTGGTCTTTGCCAGCAACTGCACGCGATGGCGCCCGCGTAAGCGAAGGAGCGGTGCCGGCCCGAGCAGCCGCACACCCGGGCGTTCGAGGGCAGCGCGCAGCTCCCGGAGCGCGCGCAGCGGGGGCTCGAGGTCCGGTCCGGAGACGACAAGTGCAACAAGATTGTGAAAAGGCGGGTAGTCGAGCTCCTCGCGCCGAGCGACCTCCCGCGCGAGGAAGCCAGCGACGTCGTGGCGCAGCGCGTATCCGAAGGGGACCGCGTCGGGCTGGAACGTCTGGACGATGACCTTGCCGGGTGCGTCCCGCCCGCTCCGACCGGCGAGCTGTGTCACGAGCTGGAACGTCCGCTCCTCGGATCGGAAGTCGGGAAACGAGAGTCCGGCATCCGCGTCGACGACCGCCGCGACGGAGACCCCGGAGAAGTGGTGCCCCTTCGCGACCATCTGCGTCCCGATCAGGGCCGCGGCGTGCGCTGCCGCAAAGCGCTCGAGAGCTTCCTGTAGCGCTCCGGGACGGGAGGCGGTGTCGGCATCGAGCCGGATGCGCTCCAGACCGGGCAGGCGCCGCGCGAGCTCCGCCTCGAGTCGTTGCGTCCCTGCGCCGACGCGCGCGAGCTCGACGGATCCGCACTCCGGGCAGGTCTTGGGAAGCTCGGCCGAGTAGCCGCAGTGATGACAGTGCAGACGCCCGTCCGAGTGCAGGGTGAGCGCGATGTCGCAACTTCTGCAACGGCGCGTGGTACCGCAGGAGCGACAGTAGAGTGCGCCCGAGATACCCCGCCGGTTGAGGAGGAGGATCGCGCGGCCGCCGCGCTCCTCGACGGCGGAGAGCGCGGCGAGCAGCGGCGCCGACAAGGGATATCCGGCCTCGCGCCGGAGATCGACCATGCGAACCGACGGAAGCGCCGCCCCGATTCGCGTCGGCAGCTCGAGCCGGTCGAGCCTCACCCAGCTCTCCACCCGGGGTGTCGCACTCCCGTAGACGGCGACGGCGCTCTCGAGCGTCGCCCGCTTGGCCGCGACCGTGCGCGCGTCGTAACGTGGATCCGACTCCTGTTTGTAGGACGCATCGTGCTCCTCGTCCACGACGATCAGCCCGAGATCGTGGACGGGCGCGAAGATCGCAGACCGCGCGCCAACGACGACCCGGGCCTCGCCCACTGCGATCCGCTCGCGCTCGTCGCGGCGTTCCGCATCCGTGAGCGCCGAGTGGAGAACGGCGACCCTCCCGCCGAAGCGAGCCCCGAACCGGCCCACGGCCTGTGGCGTGAGCGCGATCTCGGGCACGAGCACGATGGCCCCGCGTTCGCGCGCGAGCGCGGCAGCACACGCCTGGAGGTAGACCTCGGTCTTTCCGCTTCCGGTTGGGCCGTGCAGGAGCAGATGACCTCCCCCAGCGTCCAGCGCAGTGACGACCCGCGCGATCGCGTCTCGCTGAGCGGTCGTCAGCTCGTCCGGCTCGGGCTCACCAGGGAGAGAATCGGCCCCGGCGGGCGCTCGACGCTCGCCGCGACGCGACCGCGCGAACGGCGCGACGAGCGCGAGCGCGCGCCCTGGAGTCGACCCGTAGTAGTCGGCGAGCCAGAGCGCCAGCTCCACGAGCGCGGGTGGGACCCGATCGACCACGGGACCGGCGTCGGCGATCTCGACTCCGGCCGGCGCCTTGACGCCTGTGTCGACCACGATTCCTCGCACGCGCCGGCCACCGAGACCGACGGAGACGACCGCGCCTCGCTCGGCCTCTGCTGGAACGTTGTACGTGAACGGACGCGCGAGCGCGCGGGCGGTGACGAGCGGGTAGATCTCCGCGAGAGGCACGAAGGCGAGCGTAGCCGCGCCCTCGGGCGCCGAGCTACGCCCCTGCGGTCCTCTTCGGCTTTCTGAAGAAGAAGTACAGGGTCGGAGCAGCCAGTAGGACGAACGCTCCGACGAGCAGCGCCTGGCTCTCCGGGAACACACCGGCCTCCGCGAGCTCGTGGAGTCCGAATGCGAGCAGATAGCCGGCGAACAGGAGCAGGAGGACGCTTGTGGCAGTGAAGAACGCCCGCAAATTCAGCCGATGCGAACCGCGGTAGAACAGGTAGCCAAGCGCGATCGCCGCCACCCCGCCGATGAGCGCTGCGACGAGCGAGACGAGAGGGCTCGAGCCCTCGATCGAGCTGAACAGGAAGAGCGCGGTCTCGACTCCCTCGCGGCCCACACCGATGAAGACGACAAGCGCCAGACCGACCGCCGAGCCGGCATCGAGAGCAGCCTGTGTCCGGCCTTCGATTTCGCGGCGAATGCTTCGGGCGCGGTTCCGCATCCAGAAGATCATCCAGGTGAGGAGCCCGGCAGCGGTGAGCATCACGACGCCCTCGAAGAGCTTCTCGGAGGTTCCTTCGAGCTCCGCTCCTACCGCAAAGAGGGCGACCCCTACCGCAAGGCTGAGCGCAAGTGCGGCCGCGACTCCGACCCACACGGCGACGAATCCATCGCGACGGCCGGTTCGATCGAGGAACGCGAGCACGATCCCGACGACGAGCGAGGCCTCGAATCCCTCGCGAAGGACGACCACGCCGGCACCCATCTGCTCCTCGCTCCTCTTGTGTCGATTCATCGTGTAAGGGCTGCCTTACACGCGCAGGGCGCCACTATAGTGGCGGAACGCCGAGGCCGTCAACCCGGAGGCACACGTGGCACGCGCGCAAGGTCATTCGGTCGACGAGTACCTCGAGACGATCTACTTCCTCGCGTTCCCGATCGGGGAGTACCGGCCGTCGACCGGATCGACCGCGATTGCGTCCCGGGTCGCCGAGATGCTCGGGGTGTCCCGCGCCTCTGCGGGCGAGATGCTGAAGCGCCTGGAGGCCGACGGGCTCGTGGAACGCGGCGAGCAGAAAGAGGCCATCCTCACCGAGATCGGGACCGAACGGGCGAAGCGCGTCGTCCGTAAGCACCGGATCATCGAGCGGTTCCTGACGGACTTCATGGGCTATACGGCTGCGGAGTCCCACGTCCACGCCGACGAGCTCGGCGACACGTTCACCGACGAGATGATCGAGCGGATCAACGAGCGCCTCGGCCATCCGGACCGCTGCCCGCACGGCTGGCCCGTCGAGCCGGAAGTCGAGCAGGCGGAGAACGCGGAGCTCGTCACGCTCGCCGAGCTCGACCCAGGGCGACCGGCCACGATCGTGCGACTCGCCGAGCACGACGGCGACCTCCTGCACTGGTTCTACGACGAAGGGCTCGCGCCGGGCACCCCCGTCGAGGTGCGCGCCGCGCGTCCATCCGCAGACCAGCTCGACGTGAGCGTGAGCGGCGCCGACCGTGCAATCGCCGAGAAGGCCGCGCTCGGGATCTACGTTCGCGCCGCATGACCGGCGCGTTCGGACGGAACGCCTTACGAAATCCTCAAGGGGCGCTCAGATCGCCCTCAAACGCAGCTGCGAGCATCCACCGCGAACGAACGCACGCCACACCTCCGGCAAGCGATGCCCGTCACAAGGAGCCGGAAACAGAAGGGCCCGCGCCAGCGGGCCCTTGTTCTTAGTCAACTCTCAGAGAACTCACAGGTTGCTTTCACACGGGCGCTTCGATCGAAGGTGCGCATTCAGAAGGGGCACCATTCCCTTTCGCCCTTCTGCCCTCCACCCGAAGGCCCATGTCGCGGGCCTTCGGCTGTGATCGGAGCCCTTAGACGGCCGACTCGGAGAGCAGACCGGCGGCGGCGCGCAACGCGTCGGCCTTGTCGGTTCGCTCCCACGTGAAGTCGCGGTCGTCGCGGCCGAAGTGACCATAAGCGGCGGTCTTGGTGTAGATGGGCCGCGTGAGGTCGAGATCGCGGATGATCGCGCCCGGCCGAAGGTCGAAGTACTCGGTGACGAGCTGCTCGATCGTCGCGAGCGGAACCGTTTCCGTCCCGAAGCAGTCGACGTTGACGCTCATCGGATGCGCGACGCCGATTGCATATGCAACCTGGAGCTGGCAGCGATCGGCCAGGCCGGCTGCCACGACGTTCTTCGCCACGTAGCGAGCCGCGTACGCGGCAGAGCGGTCGACCTTCGTCGGATCCTTCCCGGAGAACGCGCCGCCGCCATGGGGTGCAGCGCCACCGTACGTGTCGACGACGATCTTGCGCCCGGTCAGCCCCGTGTCGCCCATCGGGCCGCCGATGACGAACTTCCCCGTCGGATTGACGTACAGGAAGTCCTTCGCCCCGAGTCTCGCCGTGTTGACGACGTCGCGAAAATCGGAGTGCAGGATCGGCTCGACCACGTGCTCGAGGAGATCCGGCTTCATGAGCGTCTCGACGTCGAGGCCGTCGCGATGCTGGGTCGAGATCAGGATGCGCTCGATCTCCACAGGACGCTGGATCCCACGCTCGTCCACCTCGTAGCGGACCGTCACCTGCGACTTGCCGTCGGGCCTCAGGTACGGGAGCACGTTCGCCTTGCGCACCTCTGCAAGGCGCTTCGTCAGCCGATGCGCGACCAGGATCGGGAGCGGCATGAGCGCTTCTGTCTCACGGGTCGCGTAGCCGAACATCATTCCCTGGTCGCCCGCGCCCAGGAGGTCGATCGGATCGGTGTCGCCGTGCTGCGCCTCGTACGACTCGTCCACCCCACGCGCGATGTCGGCGGACTGCTCGTCGATCGCGACGACCACACCGCAGGTCTCCGCGTCGAACCCGTACTTGGCCCGCGTGTAGCCGATCTCGGCGATGCGCTCGCGTACCACCTCGCGCACGTCGACCCAGGTCCTGGTCGTCATCTCGCCTGCGACGACCACGAGGCCCGTCGTGATGAGCGTCTCGCACGCGACCCTCGCGTTCGGATCGTCGGCGAGGACAGCATCGAGGACGGAGTCGGAGATCTGGTCCGCGACCTTGTCCGGATGTCCCTCGGTCACCGACTCGGACGTGAACGAGAACGAGCGTGCTGCCATTGGCACCGCAGGGTACCGACGGGGTCAGACCCGTGGGGTCCGACCCCTACTCCGTCGTGGGCTCGCGGCGCATGAGCTGCTCGACGAGGCTCGTCAGCGGGACTCCCTGGAGGACGGCGCAGACGCCCTCCGAGATCGGAAGCTCGATGCCGAGTCGCCTCGAGAGGTCCCTGAGCACGGGAGCGGTCGTCAGGCCTTCGACGACCATTCCGATCTGCGCCTGCGCCTCTTCGGGAGAGACGCCCTGGGCGATGAGCTCTCCCGCGCGGCGATTGCGGCCGGTCGGCGCCCAGCACGTGACGATGAGGTCGCCCATTCCCGCCAGCCCGGCGAAGGTGTCCGGTCGCGCGCCCGCAACCTCGGCGAGGCGCCGCATCTCGGCAAGACCACGGGCGACGAGGGCGGCCTTGCCGTTGTCCCCGAGCCTCAGGCCGTCGGCGCCGCCTGCCGCCAGGGCGATCACGTTCTTGGCCGCGGCGCAGAGCTCGACGCCCACGACGTCGTCGTTCACATAGACGCGGAAGATCGTCGAGTGCACGGCAAGCTGGAGCCGAACCGCGAGCGCGAGATCGTCGCTCGCGATCACGGCTGCCGCGGGGAGGCCGCGGACGATCTCGTCCGCGATGTTCGGGCCGGAGAGTACGGCGACCTGGCGTTCTCGTACCAGCGTCGAAAGGCGCTCCCCGGTCGCTGGGTCGAGTCCCTTGGTCAGGCTCAGGACGGGTGCTGACCCCGGCAATGCACCAACGACCTCGCCGAAGACCCTGCTCGGCACCGCGACGACGACGAGGTCGGTCTCCGCAACGGGAGCTTCGGCGATCGTCGCGGCGCCGATGCCTGTGAGGTCGGCCTCCCGCGCGTACCGCGGATTGCGCCCTGTCGTCGCCATCGCTTCGACCTGATCGGGGTCACGCGCGGCGAGCGTGACCTCGTGACCGTTGTCGCGGAGGAGGCACGCGAACGCCGTGCCCCATGACCCCGCCCCGACGACGACCGCCCTCACGCTTCTGGACGCCTCCTGCTCCCGCCGGGCAGAGCCCGGCTCCGCGGGACGCTGACACCGCTCGCGGCAGGATGCGTCGCACTCGGCGCTTGTCCGTACCTCACGTACTGTCCTGCGCGCCTCGCGCTCGCCTCCTTTGCGAGCGGCGCCCCAGAAACGTGAGGAGTCACTGCGACGTGACGAAGTCGATGGAGACGGGCACGCCGTCGAGCCCGAAGCGCGCGCGCAGCTCGTTCTCGACCCAGTAGCCGTAGTCACGCGTCACGAGCCGGCGATCGTTCACGAAGAGGCGGAAACGGGGAGGCCGGGAGCTCACCTGTGTGCCGTAGAGGAGGTTGAGGCGGCGGCCGCGACGTCCCGGAGCCTGCCGCTTCTCTCGCAGCTCCTGCAGCGCACGGTTGAGCTCAGCGGTCGCAATGCGCCCCGAGTAGCGCGAGAAGAGGTCCTCGACGAGATCCAGCAGCCGCTCGAGGCCCCGCCCACTGTGCGCTGACACGGCGATGAGCGGTGGCCGCTGGCGGAGGCGCGTGGCAATCCGCGGCCGCACGTCCTCGATCCGAATCTCCGTCACATCCCACTTGGAGAGAACGACGATGGTCGCGCACTGGGCCTTTCGCGCCACGTCCGCGACCGTCAGGTCCTGGTCGACGACTCCCTCGCTCGCGTCGACGAGGACGACCGCGACATCGGCCCTCTCGGCAGCCTCGAGCGCGCGGAGCTCCGAGTAGTACTCGATCCCCTGCCGTTGCTTCCGTTTTCGGCGCAGGCCGGCGGTGTCCACGAGGACGAACGTCGTGTCGTCCCGACGCAGCACCGTGTCGATGGCGTCGCGTGTCGTGCCCGGGACCTCGGACACGATGACGCGCTCGCGGCCCAGGAGCGCGTTCAGCAACGAGGACTTGCCCACGTTCGGGCGCCCGAGGATCGCGACCTTGATCGCCTCCTCGCCGACCGGCCGCTCGCTGCGACCTGGGAGACGGCTCACGACCTCGTCGAGTAGGTCGCCGGTCCCGTGGCCGTGAAGAGCCGAGATGGGAATCGGATCGCCGAGCCCGAGACGATGGAACTCGAGTGCCTCGAGATCGCGCCTCGGGTCGTCGAGCTTGTTCGCGAGCACGAGCACGGGGCGTCGCGAAGCGCGCAGGATCTCGGCGAGCTCCTCGTCGCCTGGCGTCACACCCGCCTTCGCGTCGACGACCATGAGCACGAGGTCGGCTTCCTCGACCGCTTCCCGTGCCTGGTTCGCGACCTTCGGCCCGAACGGACCCGTGTCTTCGCGATCGACGCCTCCCGTGTCGATGAGCCGGAAGTACGTGCCCGACCAGTCGCAGAGGAGTTCCTTCCGGTCGCGTGTGACTCCCGGCGTCTCGTGGACGACGGCGGTACGCGTCGCGGTCAGCCGATTGACGAGCGTCGACTTCCCGACGTTCGGGAAGCCGACGATGGCCACCGTGCCCGCAATCTCGATGTCGGAGTCCACAGCGGTCATGGGCCGATCTCCGGCCCATGAGCGTGGAGGGGCGTGGGGAAGGCGTGAAGCGCCTTGTCCGCGAAGCGGACCAGGGGAAGGGGTCTGGGGGAAGACGCGGAGCGTCTTGTCCGCGAAGCGGACCAGTGGAAGGGGTCTGGGGGAACCGGGAGGTTCCCCAAGCATGTGCGAGGGTCCCCCAGCATGTGCGAAGTTCCCCCAGCATGTGCGAGGTTCCCCCAGCATGTGCGAGGTCCCCCCACCATGTGAGTAGGGCCTGCCAGCGAGGTTTCCCCGACGAGCGCGAGCCGCAGGCGAGGGTTGCTCAAGGTTCGACGAAATGGAGGAAGTCGCCGTAGAAGAGCGCGAACCCTGAGGCGCAGAGGATCGCACAGATGATCCAAAAGCGGACCATCACCTTCGTTTCCGACCACGACTTCATCTCGAAGTGGTGGTGGATCGGCGCCATCAGGAATACGCGCCGGCCCGTCCTCTTGAAGCTGACAACCTGGATGATCAGCGACAGGACCTCGATCACGAAGATCCCCGCGATGAGCGGTAGCAGGATCTCGGTTTCCGTCACGATCGCGAACCCGGCGATCGCGCCACCGAGAGCCATCGAGCCCGTGTCCCCCATGAACACCTCGGCCGGGAAGGCGTTGTACCAGAGAAACCCGATCGTGCCTCCGATGAGCGCGGCCGCCAGCGTCGCGATATCGAGGTAGACCTCGCTCCGCTCACCCGGCACGCCGGATCGGATCCAGGCGATGCCCGCGATTGCGAGGAACGTGAGGAGCATGATCGTCGCTGTGCCCGCGGCGAGGCCGTCGATGCCGTCCGTCAGATTCGCGCCGTTCACGGTGCCGGCGATAACGAGGAACAGGAACGGGTAGAACAGGATCCCGAGGTCGAAGTCCCAACCGACGATCGGCACGTACATCGACGTCGTGAACGCCTCACTCTTCTGGAGGAGCACCGCGGACCCGACCGTGACGACGGCGAGGCCCACCATCTTCCAACGCCCGGACAAGCCGAGCGAGTGGCGGCGCCGGAGCTTCAGGTAGTCGTCACCGAACCCGATCGCCGCGCACCCGAGCGTGACGAAGAGGACCGTGAGCGCTTCGGCCGTGTACTGCGAGAGCGCGAGGAACGGAAAGACAGCCGAGGCGATGATGAGGAGCCCTCCCATCGTCGGCGTGCCCTGTTTCACGACGTGCGCCGCCGGGCCCTCCGCCCGGATCTGTTGGCCGAGGTTCCTGGTGCGCAGAACCTCGATGAACTTGGGCCCGATCACGACGGCCGCAACCATCGCGAGCAGGCCTGCGATCAGGACGGGGACCATGCTCGAGCGAAGTTCGCGATCTCCGCTGCGATGCCTTCGAGCCCCACCGCTCGCGAGGCCTTGACGAGCACCGCGTCGCCAGGTCGAAGGGTCGCGCGCGCTGCTTCGACCGCCTCCTCCGAGTCCGCCGCCCAGGCGACGGGGTCGTACGCGCGAGCGGGCTCCCCCACTCCGATGACCTCGACGCGGAGACGCGCGGCCAGCTCGCCGATCTCGCCGTGATAGCGATCCGACTCCGCTCCGAGCTCGGCCATCTCTCCGAGCACAGCCACCCGGCGACGATCTCCCGCCCGCTCCGCGAGGTGCTCGAGCGCGGCGCGCATGGAGTCGGGATTGGCGTTGTAGGCGTCGTTGATCACGAGCCCGCCGCCGGGAAGCGGCACCTCCTGTCCGCGCCAGGGAGAGAGCTGGATCGCCCCCGCGCCGTCCGCGGCGCGCTCGAGCGGGAGCCCGAGCGCCGCATACGCGTGCAGCGCGGCCAACGCGTTGACCGCGTGATGTCGCTGCGTGAACGGGAGGTCGAGCTCGACGATCAGGCCGTCGAGTGCAAACCGGGTCGTCCCGTCCCTACGTTCGACGTCTTCGGGATCGAACCGCCGAACCGCGACGTCGTCCCGACCGAGATAGGGCTCGAGCGCGGGCGCTCGGGCCGGGACGACGGCGGTGCCACCCGCCGGAAGAGCGGCGATGGCTTCCGCGTTCGCCTCGGCCACCTGCTCGACTGTCCCGAGAAGCTCGAGGTGCTCGGCACCGATGTGGGTCACGACCGCGATCTCCGGAAGCGCGATCGCGCAGAGCGCGGCGATCTGTCCGAGACCACGCATCCCCATCTCGGTGACGAGGACCTCGGTCTCGGGCTCGAGCCTGCAGACGGTGAGCGGCAGGCCGATCTCGTTGTTGAGGCTCTTCTCCGCCCAGATCGTGGAGACGTGCGTCGCACACAGAGCGCCGAGGACGTCCTTGGTCGTCGTCTTTCCTGCCGAGCCGACGACGGCGACGACGCGCGCCCGGCTCTTGGACCGAATGAGTGACGCAAGCGCGACGAGCGCGGCCTCTTGGTCGTCGGGCTCGAGCGTCGCCGCCCCCCGGGCCCGCGCTTCGTCTACGTACCTGATCCCGGTGTTCAGAGCCACGAACAGGTCGCCCGGCCCGACCTCGCGCGAGTCGGCGTTGATCCCCGTGATCACATCGCCGTTCGTTCCACGCTCGAGCCGGCCGAGCCCGAGCCTTTCGATCTCTTCCGCGCGAACCGGTATCACTTCGCCTCCCAGCGGTCCTCGCGCGACCGTGTGAGAAGCGCATCGCGCACGACCGCGCGGTCGTCGAAGGGATGTACGACACCCTCGATCTCCTGGCCCTGCTCATGGCCCTTGCCGGCGATGACGACGACGTCGCCCTCGTCGGCGACTGCGATCGCGCGCCCGATCGCGGTGCGCCGATCGGGGTCCATCTCGACGTCGACGCCAGTGCCTTGAAGCACCTCCGCGATGATCGCGACGGGCTCCTCGGAGCGGGGGTTGTCGGATGTGACGATCACATGATCGGCAAGTTCCGCCGCGACGCGCCCCATCAGCGGCCGCTTTCCGCGGTCGCGGTCTCCCCCGGCTCCGAAGACAACGATGACTCGACCGTCCGCGAGCCCGCGTGCCGCGCGGAGCACGGTCTCGAGCGAGTCCGGGGTATGCGCGTAGTCGACCACCACCGTGAACGGCTGCCCGCGTTCCACGGCCTCGAATCGCCCCGGGACGTCCGGGACGCGCGCGATTCCCGTCGCGATGGCGTCCTCGTCGAGATCCAGCAACAGCCCCGCGGCCACCGCGCCGAGCACGTTCTCGATGTTGAAGAGCCCGCGGAGCCGCGTCTCGATCTCGATGCCCGCCGCCCGGAACCTGCTCCCGCTCGGAGATACCTCGAGGCTCTCGGGGCGGATCTCGGCAGCGTCGTCCATGCCGAACGTGACCAGCGGAGCCCGGTGGACACCGGCGAGCTCGGCCGCAAGCCTGCCTCCCCACTCGTCTCCCACGTTCACAGCGGCCGGTGGTGGCTGCGCGCCCGTGAAGAGATGGCGCTTCGCCTGGAAGTAGTCCTCCATCGTTCGATGCAGGTCGAGATGGTCCTGGCTCAGATTCGTGAAGACGAGCGCGTCGAATCGGACCCGGTCCAGCCGTCGGAGTGCAGAGCCGTGGGACGACGCCTCGACCACCGCGCTTCGGTCTCCCTTGTCGAGCATCTCGCGGAAGAGCCGCTGCAAGTCGATGGCCTCGGGCGTCGTGAAGGGCGCGCTACGACGCTCTCCCCCGACGATCCATTCGATCGTCCCCACGAGCCCGGCAGACCGCCCTGCCGAGTCGAGCATGGACTGTAGGAGGAACGCCGTTGTGGTCTTTCCGTTCGTCCCCGTGACTCCGGCCACCTCGAGCTCTCGCGTCGGCTCCCCGAAGAACGCATCCGCGGCGACCGCCATCGCCGCTCGGACGTCCGGTACGACGACCTGTGGAACGACGACATCGAGCGGCCGCTCGACGACCAACGCCACCGCACCTCGCTCGACGGCCTCCCAGGCGAAGTCGTGGCCGTCGACGCGCGCGCCCGGAACGCAGAAGTAGAGGGCGCCCTTCGTGACGCGGCGCGTGTCGAACACGAGGTCAGCGATCTCGACCGGCCGGGCTCCGGTCACCTCGCTCGGTGCGAGCGCCCGGATCAGGGCGTCGAGCTCCACCTGGAGATAAGGCTACTGGCTGCGTGAGCCGCCGGGCGTCGCCTTCTGCGGCGCGTCCGGCGGAACCTCGAAGTGCTGGAGGTTGAAGCGGGCGATTTCTCTGAACGCCGGGGCGGCGACCACGCCGCCGTAGAAGTTGCCGCGAGGCTCGTCGACCATGACCATGATCACGAGCCGTGGCTTCGTTGCTGGCACGAGGCCGATGAACGACGCCACGTAGCGTGACGTCGAGTAACGGCCGTCCGGGTCGATCTTCGCGGCCGTGCCCGTCTTGCCGGCGACGGTGTAGCCGGGAATCGCCGCTTCACGACCCGTACCCTCGACCACGACGCCCTTCAGCATCCCGAGCATCCGCTCCGAGACGGTACGAGAGACGATGCGCCGCCTCTGCGATCCGGCGACCGGCCGACCGTCGATCCGGTCGATGAGGCGCGGCCGGACGAGCACGCCCCCGTTCGCGATCGAGGCGTAGGCACGCGCCATCTGAATGGGCGTGACCGCGATCCCGTGCCCGATCGGGACCGTTCCGATCGTCGATCCCGACCATTCTTCGAGCGGGAGCGCGAAGCCTGGCGACTCGCCCGGAAAGTCGATGCCGGTCTCACGTCCGAATCCGAACCGATCGATCCACGAGGCCATCCGTCCCTCGCCGAGATGCTGCGCGATCGTGATTGTCCCGATGTTCGACGAGTACTCGACGATCTGCTTGACGGTCATCCGCTGCGTCCCGCGTATGTGAGACTCGTGGATCACGCGATCCGCCACCTTGAGGGTGGGTGGGAGGCGGAAGGCCGTCGTCGGGGTCACGACCCCCTCCTCGAGTGCAGCTGCGATGGCGACGAGCTTGAACGTCGATCCTGGCTCGTAGGTGTCCGTGACGGCGCGATTGCGGCGGCGGTCGGCGCGGGTGGTCGGGAACCGGTTGGCGTTGAAACGCGGTGCGACCGCCATCGCGAGGACGGATCCCGTGTACGGATCCACGACGATTGCGGATGCCGCGCTCGCGCCCCACCGGCGCACGGTCTCCTGCAAGACCTCTTCCGCGTTCGCCTGGACCTGCTTGTCGATCGTGAGGCGGACGTTCCTCCCGGGCGTCTCGGCCCTCGTGGAGACGACGTCGAGCGCCCTGCCGAACGGGTCCTTGACGATCGTCTGGCTTCCCGGCCTGCCGGCGAGCACTTTCTCGAGCGAGCGCTCGAGGCCTTCGAGCCCTTTGTTGTCGAGGCCGGCGAAGCCGAGCACCTGAGCGGCGACGGGGCCCTGCGGGTACGTCCGCAACTCCTCGGGGTAGAAGCCGAGGCCTGCGAACCCGAGTTTCTCGAGCTGCTCGGCCTTGAGTGGATCGGCCTTTCTTTCCACGTACACGAAGCCGCGCGAGCGATCGACGAGCAACGGATACACGGCACCCGGCTCTGCGTCGAGCGCCTTCCCGATCGCGAGCGTCAAGGCGCGCGGGTTGTCGACCTGGCGCGGATTCGCATAGACCGTGGTCGCCTGTCGGCCGATCGCAAGCGGCTCGCCGTTCCGATCGAAGATCGTCCCGCGGCCGGCCGGAACGACCACGGTCTCGCGATGCTGGCGAAGCGCAATCGCCGCGAGTTCCGGTCCTCTCACCGCCTGCAGCCACACGGCACGACCGAGCGCAACGGCGAGCAAGGTCATGAAGACTCCCGCCAGGAGGACGATGCGCCGGTTCGTCGCGGCCGGCTTCACGGGTTCAGTCGAACAAAGATCAGATCGTCGTATTCGGCTTTCACGAGCCCCAGCTCCTTCACCGCCAAACGGTCGATCCTGGAGGTCGCCGACGCGATCGAGAGCTCCGAGCGGAGGCGGGAGATGTCCGCGCGGAGCTCCGTCCGCTCGCGGCCCTCCCGGTCGAGCTCGAGGTTCAGGCGGAGCACGGCGACATTCACGGCGACGACACCCGCCAGCAGCGCGGCGAAGAGGACGATCCACACGACCCCCCCGCCGAGAGCAAAGGGCCGGCGCCGTACTCTCGTGCGCGGGCGGGGGCGGCCGGCCCGCACGCTTTGGGCGATCGTCGCCATCAGCTCTTGATCGCCGCTCGCAAACGAGCGGAGCTCGCCCGCGGATTGAGCTCGACCTCGCGGGCGGACGGTCGGAGGAGCTTCGGCGTCAGGATCCGGAGCTCAGGCTCGCGCCCACACACGCAAACGGGGAACTCGGGCGGGCACGTGCAACCTCGCGCGCGCTCGCGCAGAAACCGCTTGACGATCCGGTCTTCGAGCGAGTGGAAACTGATGACCGCCAACCGCCCTTCGGGCCGCAGCATCTCCAGTGCCGCCGGAAGTCCCGCCTCGAGCGACTCGAGCTCGTGATTGACCTCGATCCGGAGGGCCTGGAACACACGCTTTGCGGGATGCCCTTCGCCGAAGCGAGCCGGACCTGGGATCGACGCACGGACGACGTCGACGAGCTGACCCGTCCGCTCGATCGGGCTCTCGCCCCGACGGCGGACGATTCCACGCGCGATCTGGCGCGCGTACCTCTCCTCTCCGTAGCGCCTGAAGATGGTCTCCAGCTCACGCTCGTCCCGATCCGCGAGCACGGCCGCCGCGCTCAGCTCGTCCGACGGGTCCATTCGCATGTCCAGCGGCGCGTCGGTCGCGTAGGAGAACCCGCGCTCGGGGCGATCGACCTGCATGGAGCTCAGTCCGAGATCGAGCAGGACGGCGTCCGCGCGGACCCCGTTGCCGGCGAGTTGCGAAAGGACGACTGCATAGTCGCCTCGGAGGAAGCGCATCTGCACGCCACGCGTCGACGCTTTCACACGATCGAAGTAGGACCGCACCGTGGGATCGCGGTCGATGGCGACGAGCTTGCCGCTGCCCTGGAGGTCCGTTGCAAGCAGCCGCGAATGACCCCCTGCCCCGAAGGTCGCGTCCACGATCGTCTCACCCGGCTGCACCGCGAGGTGCTCGCGCACCTCGTCCGCGAGCACCGGGACGTGATCAGCTGCGTCTGTCCGCTGCACGTTCGGCAACATCGCCAACGCTCCCTTCGATCGTGCTCACATGGTCCGCCCAGAGGGAGCGGTCCCAGATCTCGATGTGGTCGTGCACGCCGGCGACGACGACGTCCTTGCCCAGCCCCGCGTGCGCGAGGAGATCAGGCGGGACGATGACGCGCCCCTGCTTGTCGAGCTCGGCCACCGCAGCGCCCGCGAAGACGTAGCGCTTCATCTCCCGGGCCTCCCGCGTGAGCGAGTCCAGCTCCGCGATTCGGACGACGCTTGCGTCCCAGCTTCCTCGCGGATAGACGTCGATGTTCCGGTCGATGCCCCGTGCGAGTACAACGCCGGCGGCGAGAGCGTCGCGAAACTTGGCCGGCAGGGTGAGCCGGTTCTTTTCGTCGACCGTGTGCTCGTGTTTTCCGTAGAACATCGAGGGGGTTGGGATCGTTCTCCCACGGAGCCCCACCTTACTCCACTTTTCCCCACAACGCAACCCCTGTGCCCCACATGGGGGCACGCCCTACGGGAGAGCAATTCGCTCCGCATGGACGCCGGCGCCTTCGAGCGCCCCGGCGCCGCAGCGAGCGGCGAACTCGAGCGCCTTCATCGCGTCGAGCCCGGCCGCGAGGGCGAATGCGAGGCCCGCGGCGAAGCAGTCGCCCGCGCCGTACGAATCCACCGTCGTCGGCGGAAGCGGAGCAGCCGTGAACGGCCCGCCCGGCTGGGCCCATCCGCCGAGCGCGCCCGACGTGGTGACGACGAGTCGCGGCTCCGGGTCGATGTCGCCGGGCCCGTACTGCTCCGCGTCGTCGGATCCACTGCTCACGAGCGCGTCGAGCTCGACGGCGCCCTGCCGAAGCGTCGTGAGCTCGCGCGCGGTAGCCACGAGCACACGCCCGCGTCGGGCGAGCAGAAGAGCGTCCGCGTCTCCCGCGCAGAAGTAAACAGCCTCGCAACGCGCGAGCTCGTGCCATGGAAGCGAGTCGTCATGTCCTCGAGGGTGCAGCTTCCGGCCGATCGTGGTGATCGTCCGCTCGCCGGTCTGGTCGACGAACGTGAACCCGTTCCGCTGTGGGCCGTCGACCGACGATGCGTGCACCTCGATCCCGCGCTCCTCGAGCTCGACCTTCGCCCGGCGTCCCCGTTCGTCGGTCCCGAGAGCGGTGAAGAACTGCACCGAGTCGGCGAGCTCGGCGAACTGGACCGCCGCGACGACTCCTCCCCCCGCCGCCTGCTCCCACGACTTGGCTGCGTGGACGATCTCACCGGGGCGCGGCACGAGCTCGACGGGGACGAACTCCATCCACTCCACATGTCCCACAACCGCAGCCCTCATGGCCGCATGCTCACAAATGCGCCGCCTGCCACGTTGGATGACGATGATGCATGCCGTGGCGATCCCGCCGTTCGAGCACTTCTACGAGCAGCACCGCGTCGAGGTGTTACGCCTATTGCGCCGCCGACTCGGCGCCGAGCGCGCGGACGATGCGTTCCAGGAGACGTTCCTGCGCGCTCTGCGGGCGTATCGCCGCCTCGAACACGGGGAGCATCTGCGTGCGTGGGTGCTCACGATCGCGCAGAACGTCGCGCTCGACGCGCTTCGCCGAGCGACGCCCACTGCCGAGCTTGTCGAGTCCGGGGCCGAAGACTCGCGGCCCGCGTACGAAGAACTGGCGGCGCTGACCGACGGGCTTCCACCCAAGGAGCGGGCCGCCGTCGTGCTCCGCTACGGCTACGACCTTTCCTACGACCAGATCGCCGCGGCGCTCGGCTCGAGCCCGAACGCTGCCCGGCAAGCCGCCTCGACAGGTGTCCGCAGACTGCGAAGGAGTGTCTCGTCATGACCGTGTCTCCCGATCTCGACCGCCGATTCCGCGAAGCCGCGTTCACGCTCGACCTTGTCGACATCGGCTTCGACGTCCTCGACTCGCCGATCGGCCCGCTGTTCGTGGCCGCGTCCGCCCGCGGCCTCGCGGCGATCTCGTTCCAGACCGACCCCGAGGATCAGCTCGAGCGCATGGCCAGAATCGGGGGGCCCGCAGTGCTGCGCTCGCCGAGGTCCGTGGAAGGAGCGCGCCGCGAGCTGGACGAGTACTTCGCGGGTCGGCGGAGGATCTTCGACCTCGCACTCGATCTCCGTGCGCTACCAGCGTTCACGGTCTCTGTCCTGCACGAGCTCGCGCGCGTGCCGTACGGAGAAACGACCACCTACGGTGCGCTCGCAGCTCGAGTCGGCCGGCCCAAGGCGGCCCGCGCGGTCGGAACCGTGATGAACCGGAACCGGATCCCGATCGTGCTTCCCTGCCACCGCGTGGTCGGTGCGAGCGGCGACCTCGTCGGCTATGCCGGCGGACTCGACCGGAAGATCACGCTGCTCGAGCTCGAGGGCGTGCGGTAGACCACGAAACACACGTCGCCTATCGAGCACCGCCTCGGTGAACCCGACCGACGAAGTGGCCTGGCGTAGGTGACGAGTACAGTCGATGCACCATGCGACGCCTTCTGGCTGCCGTCGTGATCCTCTTGGTCGCCCCGTCGCTCGCCCTGTTCGGATGCGCCGCCTCTCGTGCCGACGAGCCTGAGCTCGGGACGCTGCTCGATCGCGTCGTCGCCGCCGGCGCTCCCGGCGTGCTCGTGGTCGTGCGCGAACACGGGAACGTACGCATCGAAGTGCGCGGATTCGCGGATCGCGGCAGATCGAGTCGGATGCGTGGCGACGAGCGATTTCGCATCGGCAGCGTCACGAAAACGTTCGTCGCGACCCTTGTGCTTCGGCTCGCCGAGGACGGCGCGCTAGGACTCGACGATACGGTCGAGGACTGGCTCCCCGGCCTGATTCCCCGGGGGCAGGCGATCACGGTGCGGCATCTGCTCGCGCACACGGCCGGGCTGTTCGACTACGTCGAGGATGACCGCCTCGTCGGGGATCGCGGACGTCGCTGGACGCCGAGAGAGCTCGTCTCGCTAGCAATCGCGCATGCCCCCGAGCGGTCGCTTCCCGGGCGGAGCTTCGCGTACTCGAGCACGAACTACATCGTGCTCGGCCTGATCGCGGAAAAAGCCGGCAGCGCGCCTCTTGGCCGCCAGCTTCGAGAACGTCTCTTCGAGCCGCTCGGGCTCCGCAGCACGAGCTTCGTCCCGGGTGTGATCCGCGGACGACACGTGCACGGGCATCTGGCGCCGTCGCGGCAGGGAATCGTCACCGGTCCTCCCGTCGATACGAGCGACGAGCCCGCTTGGTGGACCTGGGCGGCCGGCGGAATCGTCTCGACGGCGGACGACCTGCAGCGCTTCTTCGCCGCGCTCCTGAAGGGGCGAGTGCTCGGCCCGGCGCTTCTGCGCGAGATGGAAACGCTCGGGCCGGCCGGTCGATTGCGATACGGCCTCGGGATCGCGACAGTCCCGACATCCTGCGGGCCGGCCTGGGGGCATTCGGGGAATGTCCAGGGCACGATCGTCGTCGCGTGGAACACGAGGGACGCGTCGCGTCAGCTCGTGCTCGCGGTTAATGTGTACCCGCTATCTGCGGAGCTCGACAGGGAGGTGCGGCGGCTCCAGGATGCGGCATTCTGCTCTGGCCCGTAGTCGTTCTCACGGACGCCTCCCTCGGCGCGGGCCATGGGTTATCGCTACTCGAGCAGCCGGTAGCCGACTCCCCACACGTTGACGATGTAACGGTCGCCGTTCGCGAGTCGCAGCTTCTTCCGTAGACGCGATGCGTGGGATTCCAACGTGCGGGTTCGTCCCAGCGCTCGATAGCCCCACACCTCGCGGAGCAGCTCTTCCTTCGTGAAGACGCGATATGGCTCCGCGGCGAGACGTGTGAGGAGCTCGAACTCCTTCGCCGAGAGCACCAGCAGCGTATCCCGCACGGAGACCCTGCGTGTCCGCTTGTCGATCACGAGCTCGTCGGCGATCAAGATGTCTGCCGCGCTCGCCGAGCTTCTGCGCAGGAGCGCGCGTATTCGCGCCAGCAGCTCCTCGTAGGCGAACGGGCGGCCAATGACGTCGTCGGCTCCCCGGTCGAGTGCACGCACCCGCTCGACTGGATCGGACGACGGTGCGAGGAGGATCACCGGCACGTTTCGGTCCCAGGTGCGCCCCGGTTCGCCACGCCGAAGGCGAAGGCAGAGGTCGAGCTCTGCGAGGAGGATGACATCGGGGCGAGCGCGCTCCGCGAGCTCGAGAGCCTCGCTCCGGCGGGCGGCGCCGAGAACGTCGAAGCCGTCGTCGCGCAGATGTCGGCCGAGATACTCGCGCGTCTCGGGCTCGGGCTCGGCGACGAGGACGGCGCTCGGCATCCCGCCGACGCTAGCCCGGGGTAGCAGCTCGCGCCAGTTGTCCTTTGCAGCGGA
>DATAEF010000007.1:0-81269 GCA_036258155.1 Gaiellaceae bacterium
AGATCGCGAGCTGGTCCGCCGTCGACCTCCGCGAGTGTGTCTTCGACGAGCGACGCGATCTCGAGAAAGCGTGCCCGACCTTCGAGGAAGGCCGCAACGGCGACCTCATTCGCCGCGTTGAACGCGCAGGGGTAGGTCCCACCGCGTACTCCTGCGTCGCGCGCCAGCCGCAGCATCGGAAATCGCTCGGGATCCGGTGGCTCGAACTCGAGATTCAGCGATGCGGAGAAGTCGAGACCGGGCACGCTCGTCGGGCGACGCTCCGGATGGGTGAGCGCGAAGGAGATCGGAACGCGCATGTCCGGGTACCCGATGTGCGCGAGCGACGCGCCATCCCGGAAGCGGACGAGCGCGTGGACGACCGAGGTCGGATGCACGACGACCTCGATCCTCTCGTATTCGAGGCCGAAGAGGTAGTGCGCCTCGATCAGCTCGAGACCCTTGTTCGCGAGTGTCGCCGAGTCGATCGTGATCTTCGGGCCCATGGACCACGTCGGGTGGGCGAGAGCCTCCTCCACGGTCACTGATTCGAGTGAGTCGAGCGAACGGTTTCTGAAGGGGCCTCCGGACGCAGTCAGAACAACGGAGGCGACGGACTCCGGCGCGCGCCCCTCGAGACACTGGAAAACCGCCGAATGCTCGCTGTCCACCGGAAGCAGGACGCCTCCGCCTCTGTTCCACGCTGCGAGAGCGAGATCGCCCGCCGCAACGAGGCTCTCCTTGTTCGCGAGCGCCAGCGTCACCCCGTGCTCGAGCGCCCAGAGCGTCGCGCCGACTCCGGCGAAGCCCACCACGGCGTTGAGAACGAGATCCGGCTGCGACGCTTCGAGGAGCGCGGCGAGATCGCCTCCGACCTGTACGTGCTCGACCCCGTGGCGCGCGGCGAGCTCGTCGAGCGGCTGCGTGCCCGACGACAGCGCGCACACGCTGAGCCCGGCGTTCGCGTCGATCACCTCGAGCGCCTGGCGTCCAATGGAGCCCGTTGCTCCGAGGAGCGCGATCCGTCTCTCCGTCACATCGGAAGGCTAACCACGGATGTGTTCAGACAGGGCTACGCGTGCCCGAACGAGAGGATCACGTAGAACGCCGCCGGACCCGCCCACAGGAGCGAGTCGAGGCGGTCGAGCATTCCACCGTGGCCGCCGAGGAGCCGCCCCGAGTCCTTGACCGCCAGGTCACGCTTCACGGCCGACTCGAACAGATCTCCGAGCGCCGCCGCGAACGCGATCGCGGCTCCGAGCGCCAGCGTCTGCGGCATCGTGAGGAACTCGTCGCGATCCTTGTAGAGGATCACGAAGGTCGTCGCCATGGCGGCGGCGACGCCACCGACGAAGCCTTCCCACGACTTTCCCGGCGAGATCGCCGGCGCCATCTTGTGCCGTCCGAGTCCGCGCCCGACGAAGAACGCTCCGGTGTCCGCGGCGAACACGGTGAAGAGCACAGCCATGACCGCCCAGAAACCGAACTCGGGGATGTCGCGGATGAGCAGGAGGCACCCCAGTCCCGCGCCGATCCACACGACTCCCAGGAGCGTCACGCCGAACGACGACGTCGCCGACGGCCGAACGTCCGAGAGCCCGTACACCACGAATGCGAAGACGAACGTCGAGAGGATGCCCCCGAGCATCCACGTGAGGCCTCCGAGCTGTAACCCGAGGAGCGCGAGGATGAATCCCAGGTAGCCGCCGAGAACGAGCGGACGGAGCTCGCGAGCGATTCCGTAGAGCTCGTGCAGGGCGATGACACCGCCGGCGAGGGCGAGCACGAAGAGCCACCACCCGCCGAGATAGGCGACGCCGATCACGACCGGCAGCAGGACGGCCGCCACGATGAGGCGCGAGGTGAAGGAGCTCATCGCGCGCCGAACCGGCGTGCGCGCTGCGCATACTCGTCGAGCGCCGCCCTGAGCCGTTCCTCGCCGAAGTCCGGCCACAACGTCTCGTCGAAGACGAGCTCCGCGTACGCCGACTGCCAGAGGAGGAAGTTCGAGATCCTCTGCTCGCCCGAGGTGCGGATGACGAGATCGGGGTCGGGGAGCTCGGGCGCATTGAGGCGCTTCGCGATTTCCGTTTCGGACACGTCCTGGGGTCTGACCCCCTCCGCGACGAGCTGCCGCGCCGCCTCGACGAGCTCGGCTCGGCTCCCGTAGTCGAAGGCGATCCAGAGGCCGAGCCGGTCGTTCTGCGCCGTCTCCGTCTCGAGTCGCGCCATCTTCTCGCGCAGCGCTTCCGGCACGCGATCGCGGCGCCCGAAGAAGCGGGTGCGAACGCCCTGTTTCGCAAGATCGGGAAGCTCGCGGTCGATCGTCTCGTCCATGAGCTCCATGATCGACTCGACCTCGTCGGGGGGGCGCGCCCAGTTCTCGGTCGAGAACGCGTAGACGGCGAGGGACTCGACTCCGAGGTCGATCGCGGCCTCGACCGAGCGGCGCAGCGCCCGGGCTCCCGCGCGATGTCCCTCGGCGATGGGAAGGCCGCGAGCCGCAGCCCAGCGCCCGTTCCCGTCCATGATGATCGCGACGCTCTTTGCTGCCGCTACCGCATCGTCGGGCAGCTGTCAGACCTCCATGATCTCGGCCTCTTTCACTTTCAAGAGGTCTTCGATCGACTTCGTGTGCTCGTCGGTGATCTTCTGCACCTGCTGCTCCGCACGGCGCTCCTCGTCGTCGCCCACGTCGCCGTTCGTAACGAGCTCGCGCAGGTGCTGCATGACGTCGCGCCGGACGTTGCGGATTGCCACCTTCCCGTCCTCGGCCACGCGGCGGACCACCTTGACGAGCTCCTTGCGCCTCTCCTCCGTGAGGGTCGGGATGGGGAGACGGATGATCTTCCCGTCATTCGACGGCGTCAACCCGAGATCGGATTCCTGGATCGCGCGCTCGATCGACTTCATCGAGCCCGGGTCGAACGGCTGCACGGTCAGGAGGCGCGCCTCGGGCGCCGCAATCGAGGCCAGGCTCTTCAGGGGAGTCGGCGTGCCGTAGTAGTCGATCGCGATGCGGTCGAGGAGCGCCGGCGAGGCCCGGCCGGTGCGAATCGAGTTGAACTCGTGGTGTGTCGCCTCGATCGACTTGTCCATGCGCCGCTTCGCGTCGGCCAGGAAGTCCTCGATTGCGCTCATCGGCCGGTCTCCGACCCATGAGCGTGGAGGATTGCGGAGAGCCGGGAGCTTCCCCGCGTCTTCGAGAAGAAGGGGGCCTCGCGGGAGGAAACATGGTTTCCGTTCGCCAGTTCGCTGGCGAACGCGAGCCGAAGGTGAGCGTTAGCCATGTGTCCTCCTAGGGAGTGGAGATGATCGTGCCGACCCGCTCCCCGGCTGCGACGCGGCGGATGTTGCCCTCGGCGAGCTCGAAGACGTAGATCGGCAGCCGATTGTCCATGCACAGGGAGAGCGCGGTCGTGTCCATCACCTTGAGCCCGCGCTCGATGGCCTCGAGGTGCGTCAGCTCCGGGATGAACCGGGCGGTCGCATCTTCGTGGGGGTCGCCGTCGTAGACGCCCTGGACGGCGTTCTTCGCCATCAGGATCGCCCCGGCGCCGATCTCGAGCGCGCGCAACGCCGCCGCCGTGTCGGTCGTGAAGAACGGGTTTCCGGTGCCCGCCGCGAAGATCACGACGCGGCCTTTCTCCAGGTGGCGGATCGCGCGGCGCCGGATGTAGGGCTCCGCGACCTCCGACACCGTGATCGCCGAGAGCACGCGCGTGTGCACGCCGAGGCGTTCGAGCGCGTCCTGGAGCGAAAGCGCATTCAGCAGCGTGGCGAGCATCCCCGCGTAGTCCGCGGTTGCCCGATCCATGCCGTCCGCGGCCGCTGCCATCCCGCGGTAGATGTTTCCCGCCCCGACGACGACTGCGAGCTCCGTGCCGGCCTCGTGCACGGCGACGATCTCCTCGCTGATCGCGACGACGGTCTTGGGGTCGATCCCGAACTCGCGACCTCCCAGGAGCGCTTCCCCGGAGAGCTTCAGCAGGACGCGGCGAAAGGCCGTTCCGCTCGCGGGAGCGACGGCCTCCGCTACCTCGTCGGCACTGGTTGTCACCCTGTGACCGAGACCCTCGTGAACCGGGCGACGGACGCGCCTGCGTCTTCGACCGCCTGGCCGACCGTCTTCGACGGGTCGTGTATCCAGGGTTGGTCGACCAGTACGCCACCGGGCGTGGCGGCGAAGAAGCGCTTGGCGAGCATGCCGTCCACGATCTTCTCACGTGCGGCCTCGGGCTTCGACTGCACCTCGTCCGAGTTCGCGAAGATGCCTCGCTCGGCCTGGACGGTCTCGGCGGGGACGTCGTCACGTGTAGTCCATTCGGGCGCGGCGAAGGAGATGTGCATCGCGAGCTGACGCGCGAGCTCCGCCGAGCCACCGTTGAGCTCGACGAGGACGCCGATCTTGTTCGCCGGCGGGTGCGCATATCCGGCGACGACGTTCCCGTCGGGCGCTTCGAAGCGCTCGGCTCCCACCACGACGATGTTCTCGCCGAGCTTGGCAATGAGTTCCGCGCGCTCCTGCTCGAAGCTCTTTACTGCCTCCGGCCCCTCGGCGTGAATTGCTCGCAGAACCGCCTCGGCGAATGTGAGGAACTCCTCGTTCTTGGAGACCGGCTCCGTCTCGCAGCCGATGCCGGCGATCGAGCCCGTGCGCCCGTCGAGGATGAATCTGACGAGACCCTCGGTGGTCGTGCGGCCCGCACGCTTTCCGGCAGATGCCATGCCGCGCTCTCGTAGAAGGACACGGGCGCTCTCGAGATCGCCGCCCGTCTCCTCGAGCGCGCGCTTGCAGTCCATCATCCCTGCGCCCGTCAGGTCGCGGAGTTCCTTCACGAGCGACGCGCCGATCGTCGTGCTCATTCGGTCTCACCGCCCTCCGCAGCGACTGCGGCCGGCTCGAGCTCGGGCTCGACGACCGGCTCCTCGGCCTCCCCGGCCTCCTCGGCGGGCTGAACGGCCGTCGCGACGAGTTCTCCCGGCGTGACCTTCGTCTTCCCTGCGGCGATTCCGTCGGCGATGACCCGCGTAACGAGATTGCAGGAGCGGATCGCATCGTCGTTGCCGGGGATCACGAAGTTCGCCTCGTCAGGATCCGCGTTCGTATCCACGAGGCCGATCACCGGGACGCCCAGGCGCTGCGTCTCGCGCACGGCGAGCTGCTCCTTCTTCATGTCGATGACGAACACGGCGTCGGGCTGCCGCTTCATGTCCGCGACGCCTCCGAGATTGGCCTGGAGCTTCTCGAGATCCGCCTCCATCGCGATGCGTTCCTTCGACGGGAGGAGCTCGAGCTGTCCGTCGGCCTTGAGCCTCCGGAGGTCGTGCAGGTACGCGATGCGCTCCGAGATCGTGCGCCAGTTCGTGAGCAGGCCGCCGAGCCAGCGGTGGTTCACATACGGCATGCCGACGCGTTGCGCGTGCTCCGAGACGGCATCCTGGGCCTGCTTCTTCGTGCCGACGAAGAGGATCGTGCCGCCGCGATCGGCGACGTTGCGCACGAACTCGTAGCTCTCCTCGAGCAGCTCGAGGGTCTTGGTGAGATCGATGATGTAGATCCCCCCGCGCTCGCCGAAGATGTAGCGGCGCATCTTGGGATTCCAGCGGCGCGTCTGATGGCCGAAGTGGACACCGGCCTCCAGCAGCTCCCGCATCGTGACGACTGACACGCGATGAGCCCCTTTCTGGGTGGTTGTCGGTGGTTCGCCGGTGAGCCAGGGCGGAACCGCGCGCAGGGCTGCGGCACCCCCGCCTCGGCTTGGTCGCCGGGTCGTAGGGACGGAACCGCGGGATTGTACCCGTTCGATGCGAGATATCCCGTGCTGGTGCTTCCCGCCGTAAATACGGTCGTGATTCGCCGGCGAGAACCGAGCAGGCCTGGGACGCAGGGAGCGCCAATATTCAGGAATATTGGCGCGGCTGAGGACGACGGCATGCGAAGCGTTCGCAGCCGCGCGAAGGACGGCTGTATTTGCGGCGGGGAGCACTACATCGCGCGCGCACGCTCGAGCGCAGCGACGAGGTCGTCTGGAAGATCCGACGAAACGTCGACCTCACCACCTGTGACCGGGTGCCTGAACCGCAGGCGGTGTGCGTGCAGGAACTGGCGCTCGAGCCCGAGATCCCCCCTGACGCCGTACAGGGGATCGCCCGACACGGGAAGGTCGATCGAGGCCAAATGGACGCGGATCTGGTGTGTCCGACCCGTTTCCAGCGAGACGTCGAGGAGCGCATGCTCCCCCGTGGTCTCCACGACTTCGAAGTGGGTCACCGCCTCGCGGGGCTCGTCGGTGTCGAGCGAACGCCTCGTCGGGTCGCGGCGCGCGCGGCCGATCGGCGCGTCGATCCGGCCCGTGCGCGAGCGCGGGTGCGCGCGAACCAGCGCCAAGTACCGGCGCTCGACCTCACGACGACGAATCGCCTTCCCAAGCCCGGCATACGCGCGCTCGGATCGCGTTGCGACGAGGAGTCCGGACGTATCGCGGTCGAGACGGTGGACGATGCCCGGCCGCTCCGGATCGTCGCCGCCGCGAGCCTCGAGGGTGATGAGCTGCGCGGCGAGGGTGTCGGTCCGCCTTCCCGCGCCGGGGTGCACCGTCAGCCCGGCGGGCTTGTCGACGATGACGAGATGCTCGTCCTCGAGAAGCACGCGAACGCTGACCGGCTGCGCCTGGACACCTTCGACAATCGCGGGAATCGCGACCTCGATCGTCGAGCCGGGCTCGAGTCGATGGCTCTTGGAACGCGCGACGCCGTCGACCAGGACCGAGCCCTCCTGCACCAGCCGCTCGGCGAGCGAGCGCGACCCGATCTCGGCTCGCACCGCGAGCGCGCGGTCGAGACGCGAGCCTGCGTCGTCCTCAGCGACGGTGAAGCGAAGAGTTGCCATCGCGCGCGCCGTGCATTCGGTGCGACCGGTCTGCGAGGACGAGCGCGCCGAAGAGGATGGCCACCCCGACGACGATGAACGTGTCGGCGAGATTGAACGCTGGCCACGCGACGAGATCGAGGAAGTCCGTCACGTGCCCGAGGCGTACACGGTCGATTAGATTGGCGATGCTCCCGCCGACGACGAGCCCGAGCGCGACCGGGAGCACCGGGTGACGCCGGCCCGAGCGTGCGAAGAACCAGAGCATGAGGCCCACCACGACGGCGGTCACTGCGATCACAAGCGCGGTCCGGCTCGCGAAGAGGCCGAAGGCGATGCCGGAGTTCTGGACGTGGTGGATCGAGAACGGCCCGATGATGTCGACGCTGTCGCCGAGCGTCAGCGTGCGCCCGACGACCTGTTTCGTCACCTGGTCGGCGACGATCGCCGCGGCCGCCACGACGATCAGCGCGAGCCACTGGGCGGATCCCGCGGCGAGCGAGCGCTCCGCGCTCGAGATGGGCTGCAGCGCGTTCGCCGTCGATCCCACGCGCATGTCCACGAGGGTCGGATCCGTGCGGGCTGGTTCGCTCACTTGCGCTCCTGGGCGCGCTTGTCGTCAATGCAGAGGGTGGCGTACGGGACTGCCTCGAGCCGGGCCTCGTCGATGACTCGACCGCAAACGGAACAGGTGCCGTAGGTCCCGTCGGCGATCCGTCCCAGCGCCGCCTCGATCTCCTGGAGGAGGTGCTCGGCGTTCTCCTCGAGACCCTCGTCCAGCTCGCGCATGAACGTGTCGGTCGCGCTGTCGGCGAGATGGTCTCCCGACCCGATCGCGAGGTCCCCGGTCTCCTCGAGCAAGGAGCTTTCGTGGTTGACGGCCGCGAGCGCATGTCGTAGTCGTGTCTGCTCTGCTTCCAGCTGGCGCTGAAACCGGTCGAGGTCGAGCGTCATCGATCGTGCTCCGCCGCGGCTGCGAGCCGTCCGTCGGCTACTTCACGAGTCAATCCTTCGAACGTCACGACTTTGTCGCGGGAAGCCCTTCCCCTTGTCAGCTCGAGATCGCGCCGCGGGAGCCCGAGCGTGCGCGCCAGAAGGCTTAGCAGCGCCTCGTTCGCTCTGCCAGCCTCCGGGGCGGCCGCGACGCGCACCTTCCAGCCGTCCGCGTGTCGGCCGGCGATCCCGGAGCGCCGGGCACCCGGGACGATGCGCAACCGCAGGCTCGTGCGCGGGCCCTTCACGGTCCGAAGGATATCCGCGGCTCCGCGAGAGCTCGATTCGAACTAACCGGCGACCTTGCGGATCCCACTGTCGGGCGCATCGCCGATCGCGGGTCGCGTCGTCGAAACCTCGCCCTCGCTCTCCTTCGGACCCTCCCTGTCTCCCGGCTCGTCGCCGAGCGACTCGAACGCAGCTCGAAGCTGAGCGCGAATCTTGACGACGTCATCTTCGAGGCGGCGCTTCTCCGCGGATGCCTCGCGCACGACCCTGCGGGACTCTGCATGCGCCTCCTGGACGATGAGATCCGATTCCCGCCGGGCCTGCTCCTTCATGTCCTGCGCGGCACGCTCGGCTGAAACGAGCGTCGAGCGAAGAAGCGCTTCGAGCTCTCGGTGTTTCGAAGCCTCGGACTCGAGCTCCTCGAGACGGTCCGAGAGATCGGCACGCTCGCGCCAAACCTCTTCGAAGCTGTCTGCGATCTCGGTGAGCAGCGCGTCGACGCCGGGCCTGCGGTAGCCCCGGAACCACGCGCGACGGAGATCGATGTGGCGTATCTCGACTGGGGTGAGCGGCATGGGGACCTCCTACAGCAGTGCCCCGATCAGGGCGTTGACGAGCTCGGCCGCAACGAGCAGGACGACGACGGCCACTATCGGCGACAGGTCGAGTGGCCCGAGCGTCGGGATACGGCCTCGGAAGAGTCCGAGATAGGGACGGCAAACCTCGTCCAGAAACCTTTGCACACTTGCGGCAACTCCGGAATAGGGAAGCTGGACCCAGGATAGAAGCACGTACGCGAAGATCAACAGGACGTAGATCCATACGAACACGCGGACGAAGCCCTGCAGCGACGAGGCCGTGTCGGCGAGTAGGGCGAAAGTGGCGTGCGCGCCCATCGGAGGCGTGTTCGCCGCCGGAGGCGAGGTTCCTACGAAGCCAACCGAAAGACAGCCGTTACAGGATGCTGGGGGAACCTCCCGGTTCCCCCAGACCCCTCCACGGACCGCTACGCGGCCAGGCGCTTCGCGTCTTCCCCCACACCCCCTCCACGGACCGCTACGCGGCCAGGCGCTTCACGCCTGATTGAAGAAGCCGCCGCGCTCGATGGCGCGAGCCCGCTCCTCCGCGGACAGCTCGACATCCCGCGGGGTGAGCAGGAAGACCTTGTCGGCGACCCGCTGCATGCTGCCGTCGAGCGCATACGTGAGTCCACTCGCGAAGTCGATGAGCCGCTTCGAGAGCTCGGTGTCCGCGCCTTGGAGATTGAGGATGACCGGGATCTGCGCCTTGAACCGGTCAGCGATCTGCTTCGCGTCGTTGAACGTCCTCGGAATGACGAGATGCACCTTCGCCGGCGAGGGCGCATCGACGCTCCGGAGTCGTGACGAGCGCTGGCGGCGTGGCGGAGCCTCCTCGGAGGGCCACTCGTCGGCCTCCGCGGTCCTCGGCAGCCGCCTGACGTTTTGACGGTCGCGGCGCCGGTAGCTCTCCTCGAGCTCCTCGTTGGTCTGGTACCCGTCCTCGTCCCACTCCTCGTCCTCAGCGATGCCGAAGTAGACGAGCGTGCGGTTCCAGAGGTCTCCGAAGCCCATGACCGGGCGATTCTAGCCCTGAGCGGGACGAAACAGAGCTTCGCCCACCCTCACGAGCGTCGCGCCCTCCTCGACCGCCACGAGGTAGTCCTGCGACGTTCCCATGCTGAGCTCTCCAAGGCCATGCTCATGTGCGAGCTCGCGCAGACGACGAAAGAACGGTCGCGATGCCTCGGGGTCGCCGGCGAGCGGCGGCATGGTCATCAGGCCGCGGATCAACGGGTATCGCGCGAGGTAGCCTGTGATCTCCGCGGGCTGGACCCCGGACTTCGTGGCCTCGCCCGACAGGTTCACCTCGAGGAGCGCGGGAATCGTCAGCCGCTGCGCGGCGGAGTCGGACGAAAGCGAATGTACGAGCTCGCAGACTCCGTTCACGACCTTGACCTTGTTCGACTGCAGATGGCCGATGAAGTGCCAGCGGAACGTTTCCGCGAAGCGGGCGTGTTTCGTCTGGAGGTCCTGGGCCCGATTCTCGCCGACGACCTCGACTCCCGCCTCGGCGAGCGCCGCCATCTCATCCAGGGAGACGTACTTCGTCGCGACGACGACCGTGATCTCCGACCCGACCTCCTCGCGGATCCGGGCGTATCGCTCGCCAATCTCGTGAACGGCAGCGATGCTCATTGGGCCACAGTCATCGCCGCGACGAGCTCGCGTGCCGCCGCCAGCTCCGCGTCACGTCCTTCGAGATCGCCGTTCAGCTTTCGTCGCCGCAGCTCCGCGAGCACCTCGCCGACCCGCGGCGACTCCGCGAGGCCCATCTCGACGAGATCTCCGCCGCCGATCTCGAGCTTCACGGACCGCAGCCGCGTGAAGTACTCGCGGAGCGCGGGCTGCTTCTCTCGCGCGAGCGCGAGCAGCGGGGCATCCGGGGCGAAGGGATCCGCGAGCGCGACGACTTCCGCCGGATCGAGCCACTCCTCGCGGAGTCGTTCGACGATCCTCGGGCCGACGGTGACGGCCCCGACGATCCGATCGATGTCGCGGCGGCGGATCTTGAGGCGCTCGAGCCAGTCGAGGGCCTCGTTGGACCTCATGTCGCGAGCCAGCACGGCGACCCCGAGCCGCCACAATGGCGCCTCGACCTGGAGCTCATCCCGCAGCGCGCGCGCGCAGTCGAACAACGCGGCCGCTTCCCTGTCGCTTCGCAGATGCGGATGGATGGCCCGGTCGACGCCCAGCTCTCCGAGCCTGGCAATGCCCTCCGGCGCGCCCGGATCCTCGAGCAGCTGCACGAGCTCGTCCCGTAACCGCACCGACGAAAGATCCCCGACGAGGCCCATCTCGACGCACCCCCGCGCGAGGCTCGTCGTGTGGTCGTCGAAGCGGAGTCCGTAGCGTGCCTCGTAACGGATCCCGCGGAAGATCCTCGTGGGGTCGTCGATGAAAGAGAGGTTGTGCAGCACCCTGAGCACGCGCGCTTCCAGGTCCGACCGTCCGTCGTAAGGATCCACCAGGCGCCCGAAATCCGCGGGTTTGAGGGACGCCGCCATCGCGTTGATCGTGAAGTCGCGGCGCCGGAGGTCCTCGCGCAGCGCCGCGCGCTCGACCGTCGGAAGCGCGCCAGGTGAGTCGTAGAACTCGGTTCGCGTGGTCACGACGTCGAGTCGCTCCCCGTCTCCGTAGGACACGATCGCGGTGCCGAACTTGTCGTGTGGCGTGAACCGGCCGCCCAGCGCGGCCGCGAGCGAGCGCGCGAAGGCGATCGCGTCGCCCTCGACCGCGATGTCGATGTCGAAGCTCTCCTCGCCGAGAAGGATGTCGCGAAGCGTTCCGCCCACGAGATAGACGCCCTCGGTGCGGTCCCCCAGCGTGGCGACTGCTTCGACGATCGGCTGCAGCTCGTTGAGCGCGTGAAGCTCGTCGGCGAGACTCGGTCCCTCCGTGACGGGAGCGGGCTCCACGCCTTCGAGCACGCGAAGCAGATCGGAGCGGCTGACCACGCCGACGAGCTCGCCGTCCCGAAGCACCGCCACCCGGCCGTCCTCGGCGCTCGTCACGAGGGCTTGGAGCTCGGCCACGGTCGCGCTCTCGGGCGCCGACGCGACGTGGCTGCTCATGATCCCGCGCACGGGCGCGTGCGCCAGGTCGTGCCCGACGGCCTTGTCGAGATCCTCACGGCTCACGCCGCCGACGACGCGCGCGGCCTCGACCACGAAGACTCCACTCTGGCCATGTCGCTGGCAGAGAGTCATCGCATCGCGAACGGTGTCGTCGGGACCCACCGAGCGAGGCGGCGTGGACATGACGTCCCGTGCGCGGCGGGGCGCGCGCTGCGCACGTCCGAGTGCTTCGACCACGACCGCGCGCGCCTCGTCGAGGGTCATACGAGTAATGGCCGATGCGGCCTGAGCATGGCCTCCTCCCCCGAGCGCAGTGGTGAGCACGGACGCGTCGATCTCGTCCGTTCGGCTGCGAGCGACGGCGAAGACGCGACCGTCCATCTCGACGAGGACGACGAGTGCTCGCGCGTCCGTGAGATCGACGATCTTGTGCGCGAGATTCGAGATGCCGTCCACGTATTCGGGCCAGCGGACGGCGGCGAACAGGATCTCTTCTCCCTGGGCGTCGACGGGCTCGAGTGAGTCCTGGAGCGCGTGGAGAAGGTCGCGCTCGGCAGCGGCGAGCGGAGTGTGCAGATACGCGGCGATGAGATCCTGCCGGGCGCCGTGGCGCAGGCACCAGGCGAGCGCATCGGCGTCGCGTTGCGTGCTCGAGGGATACGTGAGTGATCCCGTGTCCTCGTGGATTCCGAGCGCGAACGTCGTCGCCTCGAGCGGCGTCGGGAGAATCTCGCGCTCGGCCAGAATGCCGACGAGCGTCGTCGTCAGCGCGCCGTCCGTAGAGACGACGGCAGCCTCTTCGTGCACCCACGGCGGGATCCCCGACTCGCCGTGATGGTCGAAGAGCGACTTCTCGACGGACGGGTCGAGCGCGACGGGCTCGAGCTCTCCGAGTCGCGACGCAGTGCCGGCCTCGATCACGATCAACCGCCTGATCGCGTCGAGCTCGAGGTTCGAGCTCTCGGCTATCGCGCCGAGCTCGTCCGCGTGCAGGCGGTAGAAGTCGCGAACGTTCCGATTCAGGGATCCGACGGCGACGACTGCGCCCGGATAGAGGAGGCGCGCGGCGAGCATCGCGGCGAACGCGTCGAAGTCGGTGTTCCCGTGGGTGGCGATGACCTCCTCTGCCCGCATGCGCTCATTCTCGCCTAAGAGCTTCAACCGTATTGATCGCCGGTCGCGAGGCGGATGCTGGAGAATCGCGACATGGCCCATCACTGCGTGAAGAGCTCCAAGCCCGCCGGACAACTGCTGCTCGCGCTTGCTACACGTGCGCGACGGCTTCGATCTCGACGAGGGCGCCGCTCGGGAGGCCCGAGATCTGGACGGTCGAGCGCGCTGGCGGCCGGTCGCCGACGTGTTTCGCGTAGACCTCGTTCATCGCGCCGAAGTCGCCCAGATCCATCAGGAAGACGGTCGTCTTCACGAGCTTGTCGAGTCCGCTGCCGGCGGCGCCGAGAATCGCGCCCAGGTTCGCCATGATCTGCTCCGTCTGCTCGCCGACCGACGCACCGGCGAGCTGGCCGGACTCGAGGCCGATTCCAAGCTGTCCCGCGACGAAGACGAGATCGCCGACCCGAATCGCCTGATTGTACGGTGCCCCTTGGAACGGCCCGGGGGCCCGGTCGGTGTGGATGACCTCTTTCTCTGCCATGGGCCTCCGTTCGGTGTACGGGGGGTGACCTTTGGGGTCAGACCCCGGGGCGTGTGGCCTCGGCGAGCGCGACGCCGAGCGCTTTGAAGATCGCCGAGAGCACGTGCTGCGAGTTCTCCCCCTCCATCAGCCGCACGTGGATGGTCAGGCCCGCGGACTCGGCCAGATCGTGGAGAAAGGCGGCTGCGAGGTCGGTCTGGAGCCCACCCGCCCGCGTCGAGGTGAGGTCGGCGTTCGAGGCGACGAGCGGGCTCCCCGATGCTTCCACCACGACCATCGCGAGGGCCTCGTCCGCCGGGACGATGCCGACGCCGCGACCCGTTGCCTGACCACCTGCGAGGAGCGGCTGGAGCGCTTCTCCGAGCGCGGCTCCCGCGTGACCCACCTCGGCCTCGGGCTCGTCGGGGGCGATCTCCAGCTGTAGCTCGAAGCCACCCGTCTGCGCGAGCTCCTCAAGGAGGTGATCGAGCACGGCAACGCCCGTCGCGATGCTGCTCTCTCCCTCGCTCGCGAGTGTGACCCGAGCGGCGCCGCTCACCGTCACAGCTCGGTCCGCTCGATCGTCGCGCCGAGTCCCTGGAGTCGCTCGTCTATCCGCTCGTACCCGCGATCGATCTGTCCGATGTTGCCGATCGAAGAGCGTCCTTCGGCGCACAAAGCCGCGATCAGCATCGCCATTCCCGCTCGGATGTCGGGGCTCTCCAGCCGCTCGCCGTACAACGTCGCAGGTCCGGTTACGACGACCCTGTGCGGGTCGCAGAGGATGATCCGCGCGCCCATCGAGACCAACTTGTCCACGAAGAAGAGCCGGCTCTCGAACATCTTCTCGAAGATGAGGATCGTCCCGTGCGCCTGAGTCGCGACCGTGACCGCGATCGACGTCAGGTCGGCGGGAAACGCTGGCCAGACACCGCTCTCGATCTTGGGAATCTGACCGCCGAAGTCGTCCTCGACCTGGAGGTTCTGGCCGGCGGGGACGCAGACGCTCGAGTCGGAGACCACCATCTCGACTCCGAGCTTCCTGAACGCGGGGACGATCGAGATGAGGTCGTCGGGCTCGACATTGGTCACCACGACTTCTCCGCCCGTCGCAGCGGCGAGGCCGACGAAGCTCGCGACCTCGATGTGGTCCGGGCCGACGCGGTACTCCCCTCCGCTCAGCTTTTCCGTTCCCCGAATGTGGAGGACGTTCGAGCCGATGCCCTCGATCCCGGCGCCGAGGGAGACCAGGAAGCGGCAGAGATCCTGGATGTGCGGCTCGCAGGCAGCGTGCCCGAGCACGGTCTCGCCCTCGGCGAGCACCGCGGCCATGATCGCGTTCTCGGTTCCCATGACCGACGCCTCGTCGAGATACACGCGCGTTCCCCGAAGCGCGCTCGCCGAGAGGTCGTAGACGCCGTCGAGCTCGATCTCCGCTCCGAGCGCGGCGAACGCGTGGACATGGGTATCGAGGCGTCGGCGCCCGATCACGTCGCCGCCAGGCGGCGGGATGGTGACGCGTCCGAAACGAGCGAGCAACGGGCCGGCGAGGAGGAACGACGCACGGATCTCGCGCGCGAGCTCGGGGTCGAGATCCATCTTGGCGACGCCGCGCGGATCGACGCGCACCTCGTTCGAACCGGTCCACTCGACGTCGGCCCCGAGATCGGCGAGAAGCTCGACCATCGTCTCGACGTCCCGGATGCGCGGGACATTGGAAAGGCGCACCTCGTCCGAGGCGAGCACACATGCGGCGAGTATCGGAAGCGCGCCGTTCTTGTTCCCCGAGGCGCGAACCGTTCCCGAAAGCGGGTGGCCGCCCTCGATGACGAAGGACTGCATCGCGCGGGCAATGCTACTGGTGGTCTTCATCCGGTCACCGCTCGATCTCGAGCTTCGGAATGGGATCCCGCGGCTCGAAGCCGAGGACCTGAGCGTAGAACGAAAGCTCCGCCTCGAGGGAGCGGATGATGCTCTCGGTCTTGCGGAACCCATGCCCCTCCCCCTCGAAAAGGAGGTACGCGTGCGGTATCCCCCGCTCGCGGAGCGCGTCGACGATGCGCTCGGCCTGCGAGGGCAAGACGATCTCGTCGTCCGCGCCCTGCAGGACGAGCATCGGCGTCGAGATCCGGTCGACGAAGTGGATCGGGCTGCGGGCGCGGTACAGCTCGGCAAGCTCCGGGTACGGGCCGATCAGGGTGTGCTGGTACTGCGACTCGAACTTGTGCGTGTCCCCGCCGACGAACTGCTCGAGATCGGCGAGGCCGTAGTAGACCGTTCCCGCGGCAAAGGCATCCGTCAACGTCAGTGCGCACATCGTCGTGTAGCCGCCGGCACTGCTGCCCGTGATCACGAGACGGTCTCCGTCCGCCTCCCCCTGAGCGACGAGAGAGCGGGCCGCGTTCACGCAGTCCTGCACGTCGACGACGCCCCACTGGCCGTTCAACCGCTCGCGGTATGCGCGCCCGTAGCCCGTCGACCCGCCGTAATTGACGTCGACCACGGCAAACCCCCGGCTCGTCCAGAACTGGATCTCCAGGTCGAGGATCGCTGTCGCGTTTCCCGTCGGGCCTCCGTGACTCATGACGATGAGCGGCGGCGCCTCGTCCTCCGGCTCCTCGTAGTCCGGATTCAGTGGTGCGTAGACGAGCGCGTGCGCGGTCAGCCCGCCGTCCGTTGGAAACTCGATCGCACGAGGCACCGAGACGTACTCCGTGCTAACGGGGAGGTCGGCGCTCCTCCGTACGATCTGTCTCTCCCCGGACAGCGTGTCGATGACCGCGACCTGATTGGGAACCGTGGGCGAGCCCGCGATGACAACAACGTGAGAGCTCTCGGCACAGACGTATGGCGTACCCCACGACAAGGAGTCGAGCCCCAGCTCGATCCGGTCGAAGGCTCCTGTTTCCGGATCCAGCACACCGAACGTCGTGAAGCCGTCGGAGTCGTATACGCACGCGATGCGCCCATCGGCGAGGAACGCGAACGAGCACGCTCCGAACACCCAGCCCGGGTAGCCGAACTCCGCTTGCGCCGCGTAGAGCACAGAGCGCTCATCGCCACGGATCCGTTCGAGGTTCCACCAGCCGCTGCGATCGCTTGCGAAGACGAGCTCGCCGGTCGGACTCCACTCAGGTTGCCAGATCGACTCTTCGCCGTCGGCGCCGGCAACATGCGTGACGTTCGTGAGCTCTCCTCCGGTACCGAGATCCGCGACGAAGAGCTCACGGCCGTCCCAGGGCATCCACGGCAGGTTCCAGGCGAGGAAGCAGAGCCTCGAGCCGTCGGGCGAGATCCGGAGATTGGAGTAGAAGTCACGGCCGCCTGCGATGACGCGCGGCTCGGACGAGCCGTCCGTCGGCACTGTTACGAGCTCGTTGAGGACGTCCCTCACCCGGCCGCTCGTCGGATGCCGCTCGCGGACACCGATCCAGAGGCTGCCGTCCGGCGTAATTCGCCCGTCCGCGTACCGATGTCGCCTGTGGCCCACCTCGGGCGTGATCGCCGCCGGCGCCCGGCCGGGATCGACACGATAGAGCCGCTGGTCGTCGAGGTTGGAGACGTACGCGGTTCCATCGTGGATGCAGTAGGCGCCTCCGCCGTACTCGTGGACGCTCGTCCGCACGTTGAAGCCCGCAGGCACGACGTCCGACCGCTCGCCGTCCCGCTCTGCCTTCACGAGTACGACCCGGCCGTCCTCGTCGGGGCGTCGTTCGAGCCACCACACGGCTCCGCCTTCGAGCCAGGGCATCGTGAGGAGCGTGCCGGCCCGCGCGACCAGCTCCGCCGTGATCGGGGACGCCCACGTTCCGTACGGGGCGACCGTTCGCTGTGTGACCTCGAGATCCAACGGCGGGCTATCGTACTCCGCCGTGCGGCCGACCCGTGACCAGGCCTGGGAAACGCTCAACCGGTACACGAAGAGCGAATCGCTCCTCAGGCACGCGCTCGCCGTCGAGGCGTCGGTCGGCTTCTACGCAAGGCTCTACGGCGAGGACGAGGAGCTCTGGCGCTCGGTGGCCCTCCTTCACGACTTCGACTACGAGATCCACCCCACGCTCGACAAGCATCCGCAGGACGGCGCGCCGATCCTCCGTGAGGAGGGCTATCCGGAGGAGCTCGTCGAGGCCGTCCTCTCGCACGCCGAGCATCTCGCGATGCCTCGCGACACCGCCTTGAAGCGGACGCTGTTCGCGTGCGACGAACTGTCGGGGTTCGTGCACGCGTGCGGGCTCGTTCGGCCGACCGGGATCGACGGTCTCGAGCCGAAGTCGGTGCGCAAGAAGCTCAAGCAGCCGTCGTTCGCCGCGGGCGTGCATCGAGACGAGGTCTACGCGGGCGCCGAGCTCCTCGGACTGGAACTCGACGAGCACATCTCGAACGTCATCGCGGCGATGCAGCCGATCGCGAGCGAGCTGGGTCTCAGGACGGCCTAGATGCGAGCGCTTCCCCTTTTGGCCCTCGCCCTGTTCTCGGCTCTCGCGGCCGCTGGTTGTGGCGAAGACTCGGCGACGGTCGTGGACGGCAGACATTTCGGTTACCTGCGGTCTGTCGACGCCTCGGTGAAACCGGCGACGATTCAGGTCGACCTGGCCGAGTTCCTGAGCGGTGAAGCGGCCAATGCAGCTGCCGTCGAGGACGGCGCGATCGCGGAGGGCGAGAGCGTCGAGAACGACTACTACATCCGCAACCCGGCGGAGGACGTCCTCACCCTCGATGCCGCAGAAGGAGTTCGCGTCACGCATGTCCAGTGTCCCACGAGCTGTTCCGAAGGAATTCCGGGGCAATTCGACGCGTTCGCTGCGTCGTTCGACGACACGGGCGAGAGAACGCTTGAGGACGAGTATCGCGGGTCGCAATCCCAATACTGGATCACCGTGCGTGACGGCGAAGTCGTCGCGATCGACGAGCTGTACCTGCCGTAGCTCTTGGGGCGGACGACGTCAGAGAGCCGCCACGAGCCGCTCGATGTCATCGTCGTCGGTCCACCATCCCACGGAAGCGCGCACGAGGCCGCGTCCCGGGAGGTCGCGCACGATGACGTCCGCCTCGACAATGCGTGAGACGACCGCCGCGGACGCCTCCACCGGCACGCGCCAGGAGACGAGAGTTGCTCGCTCCTCCGGCACGACGACGTCCACTCCTGCTTCGGCGAGCGCACCACGGCAGCGCTCGGCCATCTCGAGCGCCCGCTCGAACCGCCAGTCGGGTAGAGCAGCGAGCGCTGCCCGAAACCCGGCCGCAAGCGCATTTGGCGTGACGTTCGGGTCGAAGCGCCGCGCGCCCGCGCGAGGCTCGAAGCGCCCATCGGGCGCGTAGCTCTCCTGCGATAGATAGCTCGGCCGCGCAACGCGGAGTGTGTCAGGGTCCGAGACCACCAGTGCCCCCGTCCCTTCGGGCCCACAGAGCCACTTCTGGCCGGAGATCGTGTAGTAGTCGAGTCCATCGAGATCGACCGGGATGCTGCCGACCGACTGCGCGCCGTCGACGAGGATCGGAAGTCCAGACTCGGCCCTAAGTTCCTGCACTGGAAGCACCTGGCCGGTCGTCCACAGGACGTGCGAGAGCGCCAGCAGGCGCGTCCTCGGGGTGACCGCTTCGAGGATTCGCCCGGGCTCGGGCGGCACGACGACGACCCGCGCGTTCACAGCATGGAGCGGTCCGAGGAGACCGAAGTGCTCGTCCGTCGTCGTCACGACCTCGTCGTCCGGTCCAAGGCCGAGTCCCGCGAGCACGATGTTGCAGCCGTCGGTCGTCGACGCCGTCAGCGAGACGGTCTCGACGTCGACTCCGACGAGAGCCGCGACGTCGGCGCGAAGCTCCTCTCGTAGCGCCAGGAGGCGCTCGAATTGGACGGCACTCCCCCGCCCGTGACGAAGCCCGAGCTCCTCGGATTCACGCATCGCCTCGATCGTGCTCCGGCGCAGAGGCCCGACGCTTCCGGCCTGCAGGTATGCGAACTGCTCGAGCACCGGAAACTGGGCGCGCGCCTCCTCGTAGGTCATCGGCCGATTGTGACGACAGCCGGATCTAAGGTTCGGCCGCATGCGCGTCGTCCTCGCCGATCCGCCGGCCTACACGCCGCCGTACGACCGGTCACTCGCGGCGGCACTCGTCCGCGCCGGGGTCGAGGTCGAGCTCGTCACATCACGGTTCCGGTTCGGCTCGGTGGTGGCGCCGGAGGGCTACGCGGCGCGTGAATGGTTCTACCCTCTTTCGTCACGAATGGGATCCTCTCGCGCGCGACTCGTGGTGAAGGCGATCGAGCATCCGTTCGGAATGGCTCGGCTCGCGACGTCGAAGCCGGACCTCATGCACCTTCAATGGCTCGGCGCCGCGGAGGCCGACCGCTGGCTCTTCCGGCCGCGCTGTCCTGCGGTCTTCACTGCGCACGACATCATTCCGCGCCGAACGGCGTCGAAGACACGTCTCTGGCGAGCGCTCTTCGATCGGTTCGATCGCGTTGTCGCGCACTCCGAGCGCGGCCGCGACCAGCTCGCGACTTTCGGCGTCCCGGAAGATCGACTTCGCGTGATTCCGCACCCGGTCTTTCGCTCGGAGATCGACCGTCGCGACGACGGGCACACGGCTCTCTGCCTCGGGCTCATTCGACCCTACAAGGGGACCGAGGACGCCGTCGAGGCCGTTCTTCGCGTCGACGGTGCGCGTCTGCTCGTCGTCGGTGACCCGCGCGTGCCACTCGAGGGTCTGCAGCGGACGGCGGGGCCTCGCGCAGAATGGCGCCTCGGTTACCTCCCCGACACGGAGCTGCGGCGCGCGCTGTCCGAGGCGACGATCGCGTTGTTTCCGTATCGAGCCGAGATCGACGTGTCGGGAGCGCTGCTGCAGGTGCTCGGAGCGGGAGTGCCCGCGATCGTCTACGACGTCGGAGGGCTCGGCGAGGTCGTGGGGCGCTTCGGGGCCGGCGCCGTCGTGCCCGCCGGAGATGTCGAGGCGATGGCGCGTGCGCTGGATCGACTCGTCGCGCGCCCGGAGGCCTTGGCCACCGCTCGGCGTGGCGCGGAGAGGGCCCGAGACGAGCTCACGTGGGACGCATCTGCTGCCGCGCACCTCGAGCTGTATCGCGAGCTCGTCTGATGTTCCGACGCGGTCGGTTCCACGATCTCGTGGAGCGGCAGCTCGACCTCTTCGAAGCCGACGAGGCGCCCTTGCTCGAGGAGGCGCGCGAGGCCGACGCCGCGTGGACGGGCGCGGGCGCGGACGAGAGCGAGGAGCTCTACGGCGACTACCAGCTGGTCGTCGATGCCATCGGCGAGCAGCTCTACGACCTCCGCGAGGCGTTCGCGTCCTCGCTCGACGAACCGACGGCCGAGGACTACCGTGCGGCCTTCAACCGTGCCGCGACGAAGCGCCTCCGCCGGTTCGCGGCATTGCTCGACGAGGAGACGTAATGGCGCTCATCGAGGACTACGGCCTGATCGGCGACCTCCAGACGGCTGCGCTAGTGAGCCGGCACGGCTCCATCGACTGGCTCTGTGTCCCACGCTTCGACTCCGGCGCGATCTTCGCGGCGCTGCTCGGCGAAGCGGAGAACGGACACTGGACGATCCAACCGCAGGGCGAGTTCCGCTCGCCGGGACGGTGCTACCGCGAAAACACGCTCGTGCTCGAGACTGAGCTCGAGACGTCGTCCGGCGCCGTTCGACTCATCGACTTCATGCCGCTTCGTGAGACGGCCCCGGCTGTCGTGCGGATCGTCGAAGGCATTCGGGGCAACATCGACATGCGTATGGAGCTCGCTCTTCGGTTCGACTACGGGTCCCTGGTCCCCTGGGTGAAGAACCTCGAGGGAACGCTCGTCGGCATGGCCGGCCCCGACGGCGTAGCGCTCCGCACTCCGGTCGAGCTCGAGGGTCGCGATCTCCGGACGTTCGCCGAGTTCACCGTCGAGAAGGGCGATCGCGTTCCCTTCGTGCTCACATGGTTCCCTTCGAACGAGCCCGTGCCGGAACCCGTCGAGGCCGAAACGGCACTCGGCGACGCCGAGTCCTATTGGGAGGAGTGGGCGCAGACCTGCGCGATGCAAGGAAGGTTTCGTAACGACGTCGTCCGCTCGCTGCTCACGTTGAAGGCCCTCACGTTCGCGCCGACGGGAGGCATCGTGGCCGCACCGACGACTTCGCTTCCCGAGGCCCTCGGTGGGGTCCGGAACTGGGACTATCGCTACTGCTGGCTCCGGGACGCCACGTTGACCTTGCTCGCACTCATCCGGGCCGGCTACGTCGACGAGGCTCGGGCGTGGCGCGATTGGCTTCTCCGGGCGATTGCCGGCTCGCCGGAGGCGGTCCAGATCATGTACGGCGTCGCCGGCGAAAGGCGTCTGGTCGAGATCGAGCTTCCGTGGCTTGCAGGGTACGAGGGCTCACAGCCTGTCCGCATCGGGAACGGAGCTTCCGACCAGCGGCAACTCGATGTCTACGGCGAGGTCGCGGACGCCCTGTACCAGGCGCGCAAGCAGGGTCTCGAGGGTTCCGACGACGCGTGGTCGCTCCTCCGAAAGCTGCTCGAGTGGCTGGAGTCGGGCTGGCGTGAGCCCGACCAGGGGATCTGGGAGGTGCGGGGCCCGCGTCGCCACTTCACGCACTCGAAGGTGATGGCGTGGGTCGCCTTCGATCGAGGGGTGAAGCTCATGGAGCGGTTCGGGCGCACGGGCCCGCTGGACAAGTGGAAGTCGATCCGGAAGACGATCCGCGAGGAGGTGCTCCGAGAGGGCTACAACGCCGAGCGGGGCAGCTTCGTCCAGTACTACGGCGCGGACCGGCTCGACGCCAGCCTGTTGCTCATCCCGCTCATCGGCTTTCTCCCTGCAGGCGACCCGCGTGTCGTGGGCACAGTGCGGGCAATTCAAGGCGAGCTCATGCGCGACGGCTTCGTCGAGCGCTATCGCGCGGACATCGAGAACGTCAGCGTGGACGGGCTGCCCCCGGGCGAAGGCGTCTTCCTGCCCTGCTCGTTCTGGCTCGTCGCGGTTCTCGCGCAGCAGGGGCGTCGCGACGAGGCGGTCGCGCTATTCGAGCGGCTGCTGGCGCTTCGGAACGACCTGGGCTTGATCTCCGAGGAGTACGACCCCGAGGGCGGGAGGCTCGTCGGCAACTTCCCGCAGGCCTTCACGCACCTTGCGCTCGTCGAGACGGCGTTCACGCTCTCCAGAAAGTCCACGCTGGATCGCTAGGAAACGACGGCGAAGAGACGCCACTCGCCCGGGACACCCTTGAGCGCTGCGGTCCCGCGATCGTCGAACTCGAGGCCGGAGCCGGCGACGAGATCTCTGACCGTGCCCGAGACGAGGACCTCGCCGGCGTTTGCCCGACTTGCGACCCTTGCTCCTATGCTGACCGCGATCCCGGCCACTTTGCCATCGGCGAGCTCGACCTCCCCGGTGTGAAGCCCCGCACGGACGTCGAGGCTCAGCGGGCGAGCGGCCTCGATGATGGCGCGTGCACAGCGAATCGCCCGGGCTGGGCCGTTGAAAGTCGCGAAGAAGCCGTCACCCGCCGTGTCCACCTCCTGACCGTCGAAGCGGGCAAGCTCGCGGCGAGCGGCTGCATGATGCTGCTCGAGCAGCTCGCTCCAGCGCCGGTCACCGACCTCAGCCGCACGGCTTGTCGAGCCGACGAGGTCGGTGAAGAGCACAGTCGTGAGAAAGCGGACCTGCGTCGTGGCCTCGCGACGGCCCGTGAGAAACTCGCGAATCTCGGCGACCGCTGCGTCAGGGTCGAACCAGGGGACGTGCTCGCTGCCAGGGAGCTCGACGTACTGTGCTCCCGGGATCGTCCGCGCTAGGAAACGTGCGTGCTCGACGTGGCAGACCCGATCCTCGGCCGTGTGGATGATCAGCGTCGGAACGTTGATTGCAGGTGCGACGTCACGCACGTCGATGCCGAAGGCCATGCGCATGAACGCCGCTGCCGAGCCGGGCGTTGCGGAGTTGATCTCCACGCGACTGAACCACTCGCGTGCCCACTCCTGACCCATGAGGCTGGGAGCGACCGCGTAGATGTACGTACCGCTGCCCCAGTTCTCGGTCACCGAGGACATCGATGCCTCGAAACCCTCCCTCGTGTCCTCGCCCCACGGCCACTCGTCGTCCACCAACTCTCGAACCTCTGCCCCTTGAAGGATCAGCGCGACGGTCCTATTGGGATGCGCGGCCGCGAACAGCATCGAGAGAGGGCCGCCCTCGGACTCTCCCATAAGGGCGGCACGCTCGCTCCCGACAGCGTCCATGACGGCGCGGACGTCGTCCATCCGCTCTTCGAGCGGGACAGCGCCCGGCACACGATCCGACATACCCATGCCGCGCTTGTCGAACAGGATGAGGCGAGTGAACTCTCCGAGCCGCTCGCAGTATCTGCGGAAGGCTGGGAGATCCCAGTACACGTCGAGGTGGGTGACCCATCCCTGCACATAGACGAGATCGATTGCACCTTCGCCCACCACGCGATAGGCGATGTCGGCGTCGCGGCTACGCGCAAAGCGCACTTCTGTCACGGGACAAGGTTCGCCATGACCCGGGATATCGTCAACTACGACGGCCGAAGGAGTGGGGTCGCGGGAGCGACTCCCACACGGTTTCGTTGTCAGCAACCTGGCGCGCGAGCGGGCCGAGCGACTCGAGCTCGGAGACGAGGACGTTGCGGTTCTCCCCGACCCGCTCGTAGCGCCCGCGCGCGAGGACGAGCGGCTCGGCTCGCACCGTCGCGCGATGCCGTTCGTAAACGTGCGGCTGCACGATCAGGTTCACCTGGCCGTGCTCGTCCTCGAGGAGCATGAAGACGATCCCGTTCGCGGTCGACGGTCGCTGACGCGCGACCGTCATCCCCGCGACAGCCACGTGCCGACCGTGCCGCTGCTCGTGGAGTTCCGCGCTCGAGAGCGTCTTCGGGGGTAAGTGCGGGCGGAGGAGCGCAAGCGGGTGCGTCCCGACCGACATTCCCGTGTGCTTGTAGTCCGCCAGCATGCGCTCCCAGCGCGTCAGGTCGCGGAGCGAGGGTGTCTCGGCTGTCGGCTCGAGGGAGAGCGGGAGCTGCTTCGCTTCGCCTCCCGTCCCAGGCACCGACTGCTCCCGAAAGACGAGTCCGAGCTCCCAGAGGAGCTCTCGCCGCGGGAGGTTGAGGCCGTCACAGGCACCGCCTTTGACGAGCGCCTCGAGCTCGTCGCGAGACAACGGCGCCCGGCGGGCAAGGTCGGCTATGCCTCGGAACGACCCATGTGCCTTGCGCTCGGCAACGAGCGCCTCCGCCTCGTTCTCTCCCACCGAGGAGATGTACGAGATGCCGATACGGACGCCGCTGTCCTCGATCACGCACCTGGCGGCACTCAGGTTGACGTCGGCAGGGCGCACGTCCACCCCATGCCGCTGCGCATCGCGAACGAGCGTCGCGGGCGGGTAGAAGCCCATCGGCTGCGCGTTCAGGAGCGCACAGAGGAACTCCGCCGGGTGGTAGTGCCTCAGCCACTGCGACTGGTAGGCGAGCAAACCGAACGCCGCGGCATGGGCTTTGGGAAAGCCGAAGCCGGAGAACCCGACGAGCTTGTCGAAGACCATGTCCGCCGTCTCCATGTCGACTCCCTTCTCCCCCGCACCAACGACGAAGCGCCCGCGATACGCCTCGAGCGCGTCGTGACTTCGCTTGCGGCTCATCGCCCTCCGCAGCCCCTCCGCCTCCCCCACTGTGAATCCGGCGAGTGCGATCGCGACTTCCAGCACCTGGTCCTGGAAGACGACGACACCGAACGTCGAGCGCAGCGGTTCGCGCAGGAGCTCGTGGTCGACGGGCCAGACGTAGGACGGGTCCTCGCGCAGTCGCTGCCGCGCGTCGATGTACGGATGCACCGCCTTTCCCTGGATCGGTCCCGGCCGGACGAGCGCGACCTGCACCGTGAGGTCGTCGAGGTTCTCCGGCTTCGTCCGCAGGAGGCTCTGCATCTGCGCGCGGCTCTCGATCTGGAACGCGCCGACCGTGTCCGCCCGCTGGATCTCGTCGAAGACCGCGGCGTCGTCGAAAGGGATGCGCGACAGGTCGATCACCTCGTCGTGCGTCCGTGCGATCTGCTCGACGCAGTCCTCGACCGCGGAGAGCATTCCGAGGCCGAGCAGGTCGATCTTGAGGAACCCCGCATCGGCGCAGGAGTCCTTGTCCCACTGGCAGAGCTGGCGACCCGCCATCGCCGCAGGCTGCACCGGTACGAGCTCGATGAGCGGCCGGGTGGAGACGATCATCCCGCCCGGGTGCTGCGAGACGTGGCGCGGCAGGCCCGCGATCTCTCCCGCGAGCCAGGCGAACGCGCGCCAGCGCCGCGACTCGAGCTTCCGCCCGCCGTCGGGAAGCCGCGCGACCTCCTCTCCCACCCGCCGTGCGTCCCAGCCGTCGGAAAGCCGAGCGAGCCGCTCGAGCTCGGCGAACGGGAGCCCGAGCGCCTTGCCGACGTCGCGGATCGCGCCGCGCGAACGGTAGGTCGCGAAACTCGCGACGAGCGCCGCATGCTCACGCCCGTAGCGCTCGGTGACCGCGACGATGAGCTTCTCCCGAATGTCGCGCGGGAAGTCGAGGTCGATGTCGGGTACGGAAGCGAGCTCGCGGTTGAGGAAGCGCCCGAGCGAGAGCTCGTTCGAGACCGGGTCGACGTGCGAGAGGCCGGTGAGGTAACAGACGATCGAGCCGACAGAGCTCCCCCGTCCGCGCCCAGGCGGGAGGAAGCTCCTCGGGGAATCGAGACCGCGCACCTCACGCGCCGCCTCGCGGGCGAGCTCGAGCACCTCGTGATGGAGGAGGAAGAATCCGGCGAGCCCGAGCTCGTCGATCAGCCGCAGCTCGTCCTCCAGGCGTGCGCGCGCCTTCCTTCTCAACAGTCTGTCGCAAGCCGGGTAGCGCTCGTCGATTGCGCGCCGGCAGATCGTCGCGAGCTGGCGGATCGCCGGCTCCTCGCCGTCGGAGAAGTCGGGGTAGTGGTAGCCGAGCTCCTCCGTCAGGTCGAACTCGAGCCGCTCGGCGAGGATCGCGCTTCGTTCCGCGGCGGCTCGGTCGAAGGAGAAGCGCTCGAGCGTCTCCGCGGGCGAGCGCAAGTAGCTCTCCCGGTTCCCGCGCCGCTCGGGCTCACAGCCCTCGAGTGACGTCCGGCAGCGAATCGCGACGAGGACGTCCTGCAGCAGCGTACGCCGCGGGTGGTGGGAATGGACGTCGCCGGTCGCGACCGTATCGACCCCGAGGTGCTCGGCGAGGTCGCGCAGGAGGGCTAGCCGCCGCGCGTCTCCCCGCTCGAAAGGCCGTTGCAGCTCGACGAGGAAGCGCTCGCGGCCGAACACCGCCGCAAGAACTGCAGCGGCATTCGGGTCCACGACCCCCAGTCCACGACGCGCGCAGCCGGAGAGGCAGACGAGGCCTTCGCTCAGCTCGCTCACGAGCTCGAGCGACACTGAAGGAGGGAGCGGCTCCCGGTCCTCCCGTCCTGCCCGGCGCGTTCCCGCATGGGCGGCGGTGAGCAGGCGGCAGAGGTTCGCGTACCCGCGCCTCGACTCGACGAGCAGTGTCACATGAGCACCGCCTGTTCCCGCTCCACTGCCGGCAAAGCCGGCACCTCCGCTAGTGGGCGGCTCCGTCGAGCCTACGCCGCTGAGCGTCATCTCGGCGCCGGTGATCGGCCGCACGCCGAGCCCCTTCGCCGCATGCGCGAACTCGAGGGAGCCGTAGATGCCGTCGTGGTCGGTGAGTGCGAGCGCCCCGTACCCGAGCTCGGCCGCGCGGGCGGCGAGCTCCTCAGGCTGCGACGCTCCGTCGAGAAACGAATAGGCCGAGTGACAGTGCAGCTCCACGTACCCGACCATTAGGCTGAGACTCCTTGGAGCAGGTGCTTCCCGCGATCCGCGAGGGCGAGCGCATCGCCGGCGACGGCGAGCTCGGTGTCACGCTTCTCGCCGACCTCGACGAGATCGGGATCGTGGACGTTCGGGCGAAGCCGAGCGACTCGACCCCGCCTCTTCACTTCCACGAGCGCCACGCGGAGTGCTTCCTCGTCCTCGACGGTGAGATCAGGCTCCGACTCGAGGACCGCGAGCTCCAGGCCGGGCCGGAGACATGGGTCCTCGTGCCGCCGGGAGTCCTCCACACGTTCGGCGTCTCCGGGGACTCCATCGCTCACTTCCTGAACATCCACGTGCCGAGCTGCGGCTTCGGCGACTTCGTCCGTGGGCTCCACGCCGCCGAGAGCGAGGAGGAGCTGCGCGCCGTCCGAGCCGCCTTCGACCAGCAACCCGCCCCGGAGTACGCATCGGCCGATCCCGGGCTCGTCATCCACCGCCGTGCGGGAGGATCTGGCGACGTAGGCTCGACGGAGCCGCCCAAGAGCGCAGGTGCCGGCTTTGCCGGCGCCGGAGCGGGAACAGGCGAGACGATCACGGCCCGGCCCGAACGTCGAGCGACCATACTCGTGGACGCCGACGAGCTCGTGGTGAGTGAGTTCTCCTACGGGCCCGGCGAGCGAGGGGCGAAGCTGCACGTCCATCGCCACCATGCCGACGGGTTCCTCGTCGTCGAGGGCGAGTTCACGTTTGCCTCTCGTGACGGATCGGTCGCCGGGCCGGGGGGAACACTCCTTCTCTTTCCCCCCGGCGTCGTCCACGGCTTCGACAACGACAGCTCCGCGAATGCGCGCTGCTTCAACCTCCACATGCCGTCGAGCGGATTCGCCGACTACCTGCGCGGGCGCAATCCGGAGTTCGACCAGCACGACCCTCCGGCCGACGGCGGCGCCGACCCGGCGTCCGCGGTCGCCGTGCGTCTCCCCGAGTAGGGTGACGACATGACCTGGGAGGAGCTCGTCGCAGATGTGACCGCACGGCATCCGCTCAAGGAGTCGAAGATGTTCGGGATGCCATGCCTGAAGCGAGAGAACGGCAAGGTCGTCGCCGGTCACTGGAAGGATGGCGGTCTCACGGTCAAGCTCACGGACGAGGCGGCCCGCGAGCAGGCGCTCACGCTCCCCGGCGTCGAACTCTTCGATCCCGGCATGGGCCGCGTCATGCGCGAGTGGGTGCTCGTGCCCGCTTCGCAGTCCGGCGAGTGGAAGCGGCTCGTCGAGCTGGCAATCGCCTAGGCGTTCTGGGTGAACCAGCAACTCTGCTCGCGATCTCGGTAGACGCAGACGTTCCGTCCGCTCTCGAGCACGACCTCGAAATAGCGCCGATCGACCGGATCCTCCGTCCACCAGCGATCGACGACACGCCACTCCTCGCGCACGAGTGTCACCTGCTCGCGGTTCACGAATCGTGGCGTCTCGCCCGGCCCGGTCTCGACGAGCGCCGCCCGCGGCGCGTTCAGTCGTCCCGCGGAACGACGAGCGCTCGCGCTTCCGGAACCCGCGACCACGGCGCCACCTCCACCACAGCGCACACCGAACCTGTCCCCGTGCTGGCTCGCACCTGCCGCAGGCCCTCCCGCAGGCGTCCGACCGCCTCCTCCCCGGCCGGCTCCACGAGCGTGAGCTGCTGCCCCATGTGCTCCGCGAGCTCGACGGTCTCGAGGCGAAGCTCGAGGATCGGAGCAGGGAGCTCCGAGAGCTTGGGCCCGAGCGCCGCACGCAGGCGCCCCAGCTCCGCCGTCGCGTCGCGAAGGGTGATCGCCCGCCGCCACGACCCACCGTCGACGAGCCGGGCGGCCAGCGCGAGTTTTCGAAACGGCCGCCCGGCCCGTTCTGGGCGCGCGAGCAGGCGCTCGAGGAGGGAGCCGAGCGCCCGTCGCAGCGTGAGCTCGTTCGCGACGGCTTCCGGAAAGACGAGTGCCTCGACGAGCTCCGCTGCGGGCCTACGGCCGCGCACTCTTGCTCGCCGGCCTCCGTGCGCGAGCCGCCACGCATTTCTCCCCTCCACTCCGAGTCTTTCCGCGACCGCTCCTCCGGGGAGCTGTGCGAGCTCGCCGAGCCTGCGCAGGCCGAGCCCTTCTAGCTCCGCGTAGCGGTCGGAGGTCATGGGAAGCAGTGAGAGCGGCAGCGGCTCGAGGAACGCCTGCTCGTCCTGCGCCGCCACGATCAGGATCTGACCGGCACGCGCGACGCTCGCTGCCGCGAGAGCCGTGAAGCGACGTCCGGCGGCGCCGATGCGCGAGTCCCAGGTGGAGCCGACCGCGGCGAGCGCGCGCTCGAGCGCAGGCTGCACCCCCCCGTACAGTCGCTCCACCCCCCGCGTCTCGAAGACGACAGCGCCCTGATCGGACGGATCGACCGCGAAGCCCGCGTCCTCGAGTCGCAGGAGCACCCCCTCCCACTCCCTCTCGACGGCCGCCGGATCGCGGTCGACGAGAACGAGAGACGGGCACGTCGCGAGCGCCTCCCCCAGCCGCATCCCCGGTTTCACGCCGGCCGCCTCCGCAGCGCCGGTCACCGGGCCGAGGAGCGGCTCCTCCCCCGCCTCCGGTGCGAGCGCCGCGGGAACGAGTGCGAGCCGCGGAAGCGCGCGCAGTGCCACTCTCAGCTCGAACCCGGGAATGAGGAGGTATGCGATCACGGGGAACACATGTTCTATACGAACACATGTTCTCCTGTCAAGCGAAGCCGTGTACCTCGGACTAAACGCGCTGCAGGTGCGTGTCCCTGAAAGCGGTCGGGTACTTGAGCCCGTAGCCGAGCAGGCGGTCCAGGCCGATATGCGCGACCCAGATCAGGGCGATCTGCGTCGCGAGGCTCGATTCGCCGAGGATGCCTGCGACACCGAGGGCGATCGGCAGCGTGTACGTGTGCACGACGTCGTACGTGAGCGCGCCTATACGCGGACCACCGAGGTAGCCCATCATCGAGAGGTCGGGCGCGAGGAACAGGACGAGGAGGAGAAGCCAGCCGTAGCTCGCGTCGAAGTAGAGGACGATGGCGCCGGTCAGCACCGCGAGTCCCTCCAGGTGCAGCAGCCGTCGAGGCAGGTGCTCCAGCATCAGGTCGCTCCTCTCTTCTCAGCGCGGAAACACTGAGTGGCATAGGCGAGGCGGACGCCGCCTCGCCCGGCCGTCTCGTCGTAGAGCGCCCCGACCGCATCCAGGACCGGCTCGCGATCAGCGGGCGGAAGCTTCGCGCAGTAGCTCCGCGAGAGGACGAGGTCGAGAAGCCCGTCCCGATCCAGCACCTGCTCGAATGCGAACTCCGAGACCTCGACCGGGCCGAACAGCCCATTCGACTCGAGTACGGGGAAGACGTCGGTCTCCTGGACCGTCTCGTTCCCGATGATCGCGGAGAGGCGCGCCATCCACGGGTCGCGGTCGTCACGAGAGTTCCAAACGAGCGCAAGCCGTCCGCCGCCTGTCCGAAGAACCCGCGCTATCTCTGGAAGCGCAACGGCGTGGTCGAACCAGTGGAAGGCCTGTCCGCAGGTGACGACGTCCGCCGACGCGTCCGACAGCGGAATCGACTCGGCGCTCCCTGCGAGTGCCCTCACACCGGGAAGAGCGGCCTCGAGCTCGGCCCGCATCTCGGCGAGCGGCTCGACTGCGGTCACGCGGTGCCCGATGGCGACGAGCCCCCGTGTCAGCTTTCCGGTGCCTGCGCCGAGGTCGACGACATCGCACGGCGGGTCACCGGCAAGCCAGCGAACGGCCTCCTCCGGGTACCCGGGGCGTCCGCGCTCGTACGCGTCCGCGACCTTCGCGAACGAGGACGGCGGACCACGTCGCTCGTCCCGATGCACGACCATCGGGCCACAGCCTACGCTCGGCTCCTCACCGAGAGTCGTCCTCCGCCGATGTCGGCAGCTCCCTGAGCCGCGGCACCGGAGAGGGGAGCAGCCAGAGGAATCCGAGCAGCGCACCGGTCACCCCGATCCAGAGCGCAGGCCGAAGGCCGATGGCGCTCCCGAGCAGGCCGCCCACGAGCGAACCAAAAACACGAACCCCGTAGTTGACGAACGTGTACGAACCGGAGACGCGGGAGCGGAGGCGATGTGGGATCACGGCGGCGAAGATCGAGCCCGCGCTGATGTCGAGCAGCATCACACCGAGCCCCGATCCGAACTCGGCGAGGAACAGGCACGCCAGCACCACCGCGTCCGATCCGGCCGCCAGCGGGACGAGCAGGAGCGGCGCGGTGAAGAGCACACACCCGACGATGAGCGTCGGCCCGACGCCGATCCTGCGGGTCACCCGACCCGTGACCGCTGCACCGACGAGCGCTCCGACGGCGGCCGCACCCAGCACCAGGCCGAGCGTCGCGGGCGAGACGTCGAGGGCCCGGGTCGCGTACAGGATGAACAGCGCGAAGAAGACGAAGTTGAAGAAGTTGATCGTCGCCGTGGCGAGGAGCGTCGCGCGCACGATGGGAGAGCGCGCCACCCACCGTAAGCCCACCAGTACGCCGCCTTGTTCGGGATCCGGCGGCGGCTCTTCCGGGTGAATCCGCGCGAGCAGCGCACCCGACCCCAGGAAGGAGAACGCGTCGAGGAGCAAGGCACCCGGGGCCGAGAATGCTTGAACGAGCAGGCCCGACACCGACGGCCCGGCAACCAACGAGAACGCGCGGCTTCCGTTGAGCAGGGAGTTGGCCTCGACGTACCGCTCGCGTGGGACGATGGCGACGAAGAGCGACGAGTCCGCTACGCCGAACAGCACGGTGAGCACACCGGCCGCAAATGCGACGCCGTACAGCTGGCCGAGCGTGAGCACATCGAGCGCGTAAGCGGCGGGCACGGTGCAGAGCAGCGCTGCCCGCCCCACGTCTGTCGCGATCATCGTCTGCCGTCGCCGACCTCGACGGTCGACCCATGCACCCGCATGGAGCGCGAAGAGGAGATTCGGCGCAAGCTCCAATGCGGTGAGGTACCCCATCTGGGCGGCGTCGGCGTCGAGCACCAGCACCGCGACCAGCGGGAGCGCGAGGAGCGAGACCTGGTCGCCGAAGAGCGAGATCGTATGGGCACCCCAGTAGCTGCGGAAGACACCGCTCTCGCGCAGCAGTCGCGGGACCGCCCGGTGCGGCCGCGACCGGCCGGCCCGCACGACCGTCACGGCTCTTCGTCCGGGAACGCGATCTGGAGTAGGGCGACGGCACGTGCCCCCGGGGGTCGAAGCCCCGGCCGAGCGGTTCGCTCGAGGTACTGCTCTGCCAACTCGGTGAGCGCGTCCCGAAGCTGGGCGAGCTCGTCAGCGGTGAGGTAGAGCAGGCTGTCGCCGTATGCGGCCGCCTCCTGCCACTCGAGACTCTCGGTCGCTCGTCGTGCGAACCAGCGCTGGAGACGCTCGACGTAGCGTTCGAGAACGAATCGCTCGAGCAGGCGTGATGCATCGGCCAGCTCCGGCGTGGTCGACACGTTCGGCCATGCCGTGTACAGGGAGGTTGCGCGCCACGGGCGCTCGCGGCCACGTCCGCCACCTGCCTCCTCTACGAGCCCGAAGCGAGCGAGCTGGCGCAGGTGATACGAGGCGCTCCCCGAGCTTTCGCCGATCCTGCGGCCTGCTTCGGAGGCGCTCAGCGGTCCGTCGCGACGCAACAGGCCGAGGAGCCGAATCCGCACGGGGTGAGCGAGCGCACGCAGGGCGCCGGGATCCGTGAGCTCCGTCGCTCTCTTCATGAAAAGAGATCTTTGCAAAGATTTCTTTGCACTGCTGGCCAACCGCTCGCGCAGCTGCCTGCCGACTATTTCCGGGGGACGTAGTCCTAGTGGACATGGCGGGTTTCGCGACGGTGACGGAAGAGGACGGAGTCGCTCTGACATCGGCGGACGTGAACGGTCTCACGGTCAGCGAGCTGCGGTTCCCGCCCGACTACGTGCAGGCCGCTTTCGAGCCCGAGCTGCCCTACCTCGCGCTCGTCCTGGACGGGTCGCTCGAGAAGTCGTTCCGGACTCGGACGATCGAGCTCAGCCGGGCGTCTGGGCTGACGATGCCCGCAGGCGCCACGCACAGTGCCCGCTTCGGCGCGAAAGGAGCCCGGATCGTGGTCGTCAAGCCTCGAGACGCGTCGCACCCCACCGCTGACAGTCTCGACCGGCTCGTCGATCTGCGAGGGCCCGGGTTCAGTTGGCTCGCCTGGCGGCTCGCCGGAGAGCTTCGCGCCACCGACGCCGCTGCGCCTCTCGCGGCAGAAGGCTTTGCGCTCGAGCTCGTCGCCGGGACCTGCCGCGAAGTCGCGGCCGAGGCGCACGTCGGCCGCTCTCCGGCATGGCTCCGCTCGGCCGAAGAGCTGCTGCGCGTGCGCATCGCCGATTGCATCGGATTGAGCGAGCTTGCCGACGCTGTCGGTGTGCATCCCATGCATCTGGCCCGCACCTTTCGCGCTCGCCATGGCATCTCGGTCGGGGAGTACGGGCGACGTCTCCGAGTCGCCTGGGCGGCGTCCGAGATTGCGCGTCGCGATACGCCTCTCGCCTTGATCGCGGCGCAGGCCGGCTTCGCTGATCAGAGCCATTTCACACGCGTCTTCAAGCACCACGTCGGCACGACGCCCGCCAGGTACCGAGAGGAAACGGCTCGGATCGCGCAACGAGACGCCTGAACTGAACCCTGCGACGAGCGAGACTCTCGGACGTTCCAAGACGTGCGGCGCACGTTCAAGACGGTGCACCGGCGGGCGGTCACTCTGGGAAGCGCGAGTAGGCGAAGTCGCCTCTTCGCGCATTCCATCGGGAGGAGGACATTCATGCACGTGCGCACCGTTTGTGTGCTCGCCACGATCGTCGGGGTGCTCGCAATCCCGGTCGCCGCCGCGAATGGATCCGGCGCCGCCGTGCTGTCCGCGAACGGAAGCGCCCACTGGACGATCCCGCTGCCCAATCCGTTCGACGTGGTCGTCTGGAATCGCACGCTCTCGTTCAACGCGCGCAAGTACGCGGACGGGAGCGTCACGGGTCGCTTCGAGTACCACCAGGTCGTCGAGGGCGAGGCGTTCGTCTTCAACGTCGACGTCACGTGCTTCAACGTCTACGACGGAAACCGCGCCAAGATCGGTGGCGTCATCGAAGTCAGTAATGATCCGACGTTGCCCACCGGCGTGTTCGCGTGGTTCCAGGTCTTCGACAACGGCGAGGGACGGGGAGCGCCGCCCGATCGGTCGAGCCTCATCGGATTCGGAGACGAGGCCGCCAACGATGCGTTCTGCTCGAGCCCCAACCTGCCTCGCTTCGGGCCCTGGGACGTCCAAGGAAACGTGCAAGTGGACACGTAGCCGGTCGGTCGGGCGCACGCGCGAGCTCGGGCGCGTTCCGCTAGCGCCGTCGGCTCGAGGTAAGAGAGAGCGGCGCCGCCGCGTGGCGCCGCTCTCGATCCTCCTCTACTTGATGTCGCCCCGGATCTCGCCGCCGGGGATGGCGACGGTGTGCACGTTCACGTACGCGCCGTCGTTGTTCATCTTCTCGATCACGTCGTCGAGATTGGCCACGCCGCCCGGGCAGGCCGCCGAGTCGGGCCTCGGGATCACGTTCGCGTTCGTGATCGTGCCCTCGCTGAGCACGCCGTTCGGCGAGACGGTAGGCCCGAACCCGTACAGGAAGACCACGACCGGCCCGTTGACGCCGGGTGTGCCACAGTGGATGTGCGACTGGGTGACGTCGGCAATGTTCGAGGCGATCAGCTTGAAGTCGAGTGACGTGCCGTTTTCCGACATATGGAAGATCGCCTGCGCTTGCCCCTGGCTGGCGGTGGCGGGTACCTCCGTGTCACCCTGGGAGTGTGTGCTCCAGTTCCGGTTGACCCCGCCGATCGCGAGCCCGACCGCGACCAGGCCGACCAGGCCGACCAGAAACATTGCTGCAAGCCCCGTTCCTCGTTTCATGCGTTCCTCGCTTTCTCCCCGTCGAATGAGTACGCATTACCGCTGCTTGCGCTTACGGCCCCGTCCGCGGATCGGTTTGCAACGGCGAAGCTTTCGCGCGCCGCTCACGGACCAACGGCCACCTGACCTACGCCTCGCAGACAAAGGGCGGAACGCCTATCTGAGCGCAATCGACCTCGGCACGAAGAAGACGCTCTGGCGCAGTCCGGCTCTCGTCGCGAACGCCCGCACGTTCGTCGTCACCGGAGACCACATCGTGGCCGGCTACGGCTTCACGGCGGAGCCGGACTCGTGTACCTGCTCGATCGCCGCAGCGGAAAGGTGCTCCACCGGCTCCCGGTGCCGAGCGCGCCGGAGCTGATCAAGCTGCGCGACGGCCGGCTGCACGTGCGGACATACGACCGCCAGGTCGTCGCGCGGATCGTGCGCTAGAGCGCGATCTCGGCAGCCCCCTCCCGCATCCCGACCAGGCGGGGGACGACGTCGAGGACGCTCTCGCGGGCGCAGAACGTGATGTCGGGCTCGAGCTCCGGCGCGTTCTCGAGGAGGTTCCGTCCGCTCTTCGAGGCCCGCAGGGCCTCCTCCGCTCCGCCCCAGGTCGTCACGAACCGTGCGGCCGTCTCGGCGGCGTCGGTCCGATCACACCCGAGGAGCTCGACGATCCGCCCGGCGACGTAGGCGTCGTCGAGGGCGAGCGTTCCCTGGACACCCGCGCACACGACGAGCGCGTCTTGACCGGCAGCACGGGCGGCGCCGACGACCGCAGACAGGTTCAGAAGCGACGCGACGAGTACACGCTCGCATCGCTCGGCGGCCGCTACCACCGCGCGCGTCCCGTTCGTCGTCGAGAGCACGAGCGTCGTACCTGCCGGCTCGAGGTACTCCTGAGGCGAGTTGCCGAGGTCGAACCCCGGAATGCGAACCGCCTTGCGCTCACCCCCGAGAACGCCCTCGCCGAGCATGTCGCGTAGGGCGCGCGCTTCGTCGACCTCGGCCGCGCAGAACACGCGCGAGTAGCCCGAGGCGAGCGCCTGACAGATGGTGGACGTCGCCCGGATGACGTCGATGACGATTCCGGTCGGGGCCGCTCCCGCCCCGTCCGGTGTGAACACGACGTCCACGCGCACGCGGGTACGCTAGCCGCGGTGGACGAGGCCCTCCGCTGTTACCGGCACCCCGAGCGGGAGACGTACGTCTCGTGCTCCGAGTGCGGGCGCGGCATCTGTCCGGACTGCATGACGTTCGGCCCGGTCGGGATCCGCTGCCCCGACCACGCGAGTACGGGCGGCAAGACCTCGTCTCCGAGGCGCGCCGCTCGCCGGTCGAGCGTCTCGTTCACGCGCTCCGGGCCGATCGTCACGTTCACGCTGATCGGAATCAATGTCGGCCTGTACCTGCTCGAGCTCCTCACGGGCGGCCAACTCAACGGAACGGGAAGCTGGATCTACGAGAAGGGCGTCCTGGTCTCGACCGCGGTCGACTCGTCCGGTCAAGTGGTCGGTGTCACCGAAGGGGAGTGGTGGCGCCTCTTGACGGCCGCGTTCCTCCACTACGGGATCCTCCACCTCGGGCTGAACATGCTCGTGCTCTGGATCATCGGGCCGCCGCTCGAGGAGTACTTCGGCCACGGCCGCTACGCGCTCGTGTACCTCGTCTCCGGGCTCGCAGGCTCGGCGGGAGCGCTGATCTGGTCTCCGAGCGCGCTGACGGTCGGCGCGTCGGGAGCGATCTGGGGGATCATGGGCGCCGCACTCGTGCTCGAAGGGCGCCGTATCTACGTCTTCGGCGGCCAGGCGATGGGCCTGGTCGTCTTCAATCTCCTCATCACGTTCCTCATCCCCGGGATCTCGATCGGTGGTCACATCGGCGGCCTCGTCGGTGGGGGATTGTGCGCGCTCGCGTTCTCGAGCCTGCGGAGGACACCGGCGCTGGCGACGCTCTCCGTCGCCGCGGTGGGAGTCGCCAGCGTCGCGCTGGCCGTCTCACAGGTGCAGATCTAGCGACGCCGGCTCGGGGTCAGATCGGTGGGTCTGACTCCGGTCAGCCGCCGATCGCGACTGCGATCACGCCCTCCTCGGCGAGCGCCGCCTGAGCCGCGGCGAGCCGCGCGAGCGGGACGCGGTACGGCGAGCAGGAGACGTAGTCGATTCCGAGACCGTGACAGAAGGCGACCGAGCTAGGCTCGCCGCCGTGCTCGCCGCAGATTCCGAGCTTGAGGTCGGGCTTCGCGCCCCTCCCCCGCTCGACCGCGATCCGCATGAGCTCTCCGACGCCGTCCACGTCGAGCACCTCGAACGGGTTGTGCTCGAGGATGCCGTGCTGGAGGTAGTAGGCGAGGAACTTCCCCTCGGCGTCGTCACGTGAGAACCCCAGCGTGGTCTGGGTGAGGTCGTTCGTGCCGAAGGAGAAGAAGTCCGCCTCGGCCGCGATCTCGTCCGCGCGAAGCGCCGCGCGCGGGAGCTCGATCATCGTTCCGCAGAGATACGCCACCCCCGGCTCCTCTGCGGCTACGCGCTCCGTCAGCTCGCGCAGCCGCGAGAGCTCCTCCCGGAAGCCCACCAGCGGATGCATGATCTCGACGAGCGGCGCCTCGCCCGTGCGCTCGTAAACCGCCCGCGCGGCCCGCACGATCGCGCGCACTTGCATCTCGTAGATCTCCGGGAACTGGAGCCCGAGGCGGCAGCCGCGCGTCCCGAGCATCGGATTCGACTCGTGCAGTTGGCGGATCCGCTCGCGCATCGCGTCCGACGTCGCCTCCTCGAGCGGGGGCAGGAACTCGTGCAACGGCGGATCGAGCAGCCGGATCGTGACCGGGAGCCCGGCCATCGCCTCGAAGATCCCCTCGAAGTCCGCCTGCTGCACCGGCAGCAGGCGTCCGAGTGCGCCGCGCCGCTCCTGGTCGTCGCCCGCGAGGATCATCTCCCGCACGATCGGGAGGCGGTCATCCGCCATGAACATGTGCTCGGTCCGGCAGAGCCCGATGCCCTCGGCTCCGAACTCCCGAGCCTTCGTGGCATCCTCGGGGGTGTCCGCATTGGCTCGGACGCGCAGTCGCCGGAGGTCGTCGGCCCAGCCGAGGATCGTGCCGAAGTTCTCGTCGATCGCAGGCGGAACGAGCGGGACGGCGCCGATGATGACGCTCCCGGAGCCGCCGTCGATCGTGATGACGTCGCCCGCCCGAAGCTCGTGCTCGCCGATCGTCACGACACCCGTCGGGTAGTCGATCGACAGCCCTTCGCAGCCGGCGACGCACGGCTTGCCCATCCCGCGAGCGACGACGGCCGCATGCGACGTCATCCCGCCGTGCGCCGTCAGCACTCCCCGGGCCTGGATGAGGCCGTGGATGTCGTCGGGCGTCGTCTCCCAGCGAACGAGCACGACGTCGTCACCGGCCTTCCCACGCTCCTCGGCGGTGTCCGCGTCGAGGACGATCGCGCCGGACGCGGCCCCCGGCGACGCATTGAGGCCGCGCGCGGCGACCTCGAACGTCGCCTTGGGGTCGATCATCGGGTGCAAAAGCTGGTCGAGCTGGTCGGGATCGATGCGCGCGACAGCCTCCTCGCGGGAGATGAGCCCTTCGTCAACCATCTCCGTCGCCGTGCGAAGCGCAGCGGCCGCCGTTCGCTTGCCGGTACGGGTCTGGAGGAGATAGAGCTTGCCCTCCTCGACCGTGAACTCGATGTCCTGCATGTCGCGGTAGTGCGCCTCGAGCCGGTCGAGCGTCTCGACCAGCTGCTCGAACGCCTCGGGCATCGTTTCGCGCATCTGGTCGATGGGCTCCGGCGTACGGATTCCGGCGACGACGTCCTCTCCCTGGGCGTTCAGGAGGAACTCGCCGTAGAGCCGTTTCTCGCCGGTCGAGGGGTTGCGTGTGAAGCAGACGCCGGTCCCGGAGCTCTCGCCACGGTTCCCGAAGACCATCTGCACGACGTTCACCGCCGTACCGATGTCGTCCGAGATGCCGTACGTGCGGCGGTAGACCTGGGCCCTCGGCGCGTTCCAGGAGTCGAACACCGCCCGATACGCCCGTCGCAGCTGCTCGCGCGCGTCCTGCGGAAAGCGCCCGCCCGTCCCCTCCTCGTAGATCGCGTTGAACGTGTCGACGAGCGCGCCGAGATCCTCCGCAGTCAGATCGACGTCCTGCGCGACCCCCCGTGCGGCCTTGAGATCCGCGAGCGCCTGCTCGAAACGGTGCCCGTCGATCCCGTCCACGACCTCGCCGTACATCTGGATCAGGCGGCGGTAGGAGTCGAGAGCGAAGCGCTCGTTCGCGGTCGTGGCACCCAGCTGGGCCGTGGCCACGTCGTTCAGGCCGAGGTTCAGGATCGTGTCCATCATCCCGGGCATCGAGATCGCCGCGCCCGAGCGAACCGAGACGAGCAGCGGCTCCGACTCGTCGCCAAAACGCTTGCCCGTCCGCTCTTCGAGGGCGGCGATGTGGCTCGAGACCTCGTCGTCGAGCCCGTCCGGCACCTGCCCGCCCGCGGCCATGTACGCACGGCACGCATCCGTCGTGATCGTGAATCCGGCGGGGACCGGCACCCCGAGCTGCGTCATCTCGGCGAGTCCGACTCCCTTTCCGCCGAGGAGCTCGCGACCGCCCGGGTCCTCGTCGAAGTCGAAGACATAGCGCATTTGCGGGAGGAATCTACCGGTACCGCTCAGAGAGTGGAAACCCGCATGGCTGTGTGCTTGCCGAGGTCGTCTACGCTGCGGAATCGCGCACTGGTGTGCCACCGGTGTGACACGAGATGGTCGGACCCGCCGCCGGCCCCTGGAGCATCGACGCATCCGCACGGGCGGACGAGCTCTATCGAACAAGTCCGTTTGAGCCATCCTACGGCCGAGTTCGAGGCGCGTAATCGTGGCGACGGGGCCGGGTCCATCTGGTGAGAGCCGCGAGGCGTTCAGGCAGCCACCCGGCCTCACGCTTGCAGCACTTCGCGCAGGTCGCTGCAGATCTAGCGACTCGCGACCGTCATGAGTGACGCGACGATCTCACGGCTTCGGTTGTCCCCGCTTCCACTCGTACATGCGCGCAGACTCGACGTATGGAAGACGTTTCTCGTGGTCTCCCTCCTCATCGCGCCACGCGAGTTTGCACGTGATCGGTTGGGAGAACTTTCCGGTCACGACGACCTCTAGTTGCATTGCTTCACGTGGTCCGATCCCCGTTTCGTCACCGCCACCGACCGTGGACACAACCTCCCCGTCGTTCGTGGTCAACCACCACCGAATGCGAGTAGCAGCACCGTCCCCGTGGTTCGCGATCTCGGCACGACAGACATACGTCCCGTCGCGTCCCTTCGTTGCAGGCCGAAAGATGAGCGCGAGATCCGCAGGGTGCGTGTCCACCTGGTTCATCGCGTCGGATCCTATGACGCTCGACTCGCGTCCTTCCGTAGCAGCGCAGCGCCGGGATCGGTTCCGGGTGAAGCGCTACGACCTCCGACTCGACCGACAATCGGGACACCGCGCGCACGGGCGCTGTTGTGTCCGTCCGCGGATCGTCGCATCGGCATCCCGCGTTCGTTCTCGACTTCGTCGGTCGCGAGGATCAACTCCGCGATCGACGACGGAAAGGATCGTCATGGCGCTTGCGGGTTCCCGGAAGTCGTCGTCTCTGCTCAGATCCCGGATCGAGATCGAGCGCCGACCCCGCCTGCGCCGCGGCTCTATCTTGCAGCGGGATCCTCGTCGGCATATGCTCGGCTTCAGCGCGGCTCCACAGAGAGAGGGGATCTCACATGACCGCTGTTGACCGGCGTACGTTCCTCCGTCGCTCAGCCTTTGCAGCTGCCGCCTTCGGCACCGTCATCGCAGATCCGCTGCGGTTGGTGGCGAGTGCTTCGGGGGCGAACGCCAACCCTCTAGGCCCCGTGCCCGACCTGCGCGACGGAGTAGTCAGGCTCTGGCTTCCTCGCGGCTTCCAGTACCGCTCCTTTCACGACACGGAGTCGCCGGTCTTCATCGACGACGGCGCGACGCCACTGCCGGGACGCCACGACGGAATGGCCGCCTTCCCGGCTCCAGATGGGAACGTCTGGCTGGTCAGAAACCACGAGATCAACGGTCCGGTACCTGCAATCGGCGTCGGCACGCCGTACGACTCGATGACTGGAGGGATTACGAGCACAGTGCTGGTGACGCCGTTCGGCGAGGTGCTGGACGCCTTCACGAGCCTCAACGGCACGCAAATGAACTGCGCCGGGGCCAGGACGCCGTGGGGCACCTGGATCGCGTGCGAGGAGACGGTCAACGGACCCGACGTCGGTCCCGACTTCACGGGCGTCTCGAACGTTCCGCTCAAACAGAGGCACGGCTTCATCTTCGAGGTACCGGCGGGCGGGCAGTCGAACCGGCAGCCGATCACGAGTGCGGGCCGGTTCGCCCACGAGGCGGGTGCCTGGAACCCGAAGGAAAAGGCGCTGTACCTGACCGAGGACAACTTCGGCTTCCCCTCGGGGCTCTACCGCTACTTCCCGCCCACCGACCCGATGGTGACCGGCAGCCTCGGCAACGGCGGACTGCTCCAGATGCTTCGGGTCGTGGACCAGACGAATGCCCACCTGGAGGCCCAGCAGGCAAACGGCGCAACCTACGACGTCGACTGGGTCGACATCGACGACCCGAGCCCGTCGTTCCCCTACACGCCGGGCCAGACAGCTCCGACCACCAACGATCAGGCGCTCAACTACGTCGGCAACCAGGGCCGGGCGCAGGGAGCGGCGTACTTCTCGCGTCTCGAGGGCGCGACTTTCTCCAAGAAGCGGATCTACTTCGACGCGACCCAGGGGGGCGGACCACCGGAACCCGGCGCATCGGACACGGTCAACGGCTACGGAAACGGCAGTGGCCAGATCTGGGCCTACGACCCCGCGGAGCAGACGCTGACGTGCGTCTTTCAGTCGCCGGGCGCAAGCGTCCTCGAGCTCCCCGACAACATCACGCACAGCGGCCGTGGCACCATCATCGTCTGCGAGGACGGTCCCGCCGACAACTACGTGCGCGGGCTGACGACTGGCGGTGCGTTGTTCAACATCGCCCTCAATCGGCTCGTCAGCTCCACTGGCGCTCCGCGGTTCGGCGACGAGTTTGCCGGCGCGACGTTCAGTCCAGACGGGGAGACGCTTTTCGTGAACATCCAGGCTAGTAGGGGGATCAGCTTCGCCATCTGGGGACCCTGGGGCCGGATCGGCGTGTAGTTCGCATCAGTGACGACTGGAGGATCAGTCCTCCGGCTACGACGATTCCGTCGACGATCCGAGCCTCGGAGAAGTGGGAGCTCGGCTCCCTAACGTTTGTAAGACATCGAGGCGGGCGATCGGGAGTGCGCGTAGCCTTCGAACGGTCGTGCCGAGGGGATGGGTCGTCGTCTCACTTGCCACCACGAGTGTGGCCCTCTCCGCCTGCGCGCTCCTCCCCGGGTCGATGGTGGCCGCGAGCTCCAAGACCATCACGGTGCGCGTCGACGCCCGCGACTTCGCCTTCACCCTCTCACGGAGGTCGGTGCCCGCAGGCTCGACGGTTCGATTCGCCGTCCTGAACCGCGGGAGCACGAACCACGACTTCGTCGTCAGGGGGCGCCGGACGCGAATCCTGCGGCCCGCCGAGCGCCAGACGATCACGGTCTCGTTTCCGCGCAAGGGATCGTTCCGCTTTCTGTGCTCCGTTCCGGGGCATGCGCGGCTGGGGATGAAGGGGACATTCGGCATTGCCACGCGCGCCGCGCCGCCGGCGCCGTCTCCGCCGCCCGTGGACACGTCCAAGGTCGCGATGCTCTCCCGTATTGGCGCGTTCGAGAGACCGATGCTCGTGACCGCGCCGCCTGACGATACGCGCGTGTTCGTCGTCGAGCAGACGGGCGCCGTGCGGATCGTTCGTGACAACGCGATCTTGCCCAGGCCGTTCCTCGACCTACGGAACCAGGTGAAGCTCTCGAGCGAGCCGGGCTTGCTGTCGATCGCCTTCGCGCCGGACTACGCGACGAGCGGGCGCGTCTACGCCTTCTACAACTCGACGGCTGGGAACGGCGACATCAGGATCAGCGAGTTCCGGCGGCACCCGACCGACTCCGATCTCGTCGATCCGTACAGCGAGCGGATCCTCCTGACGATCACGAAGCCGTGGGAGAACCACAACGGCGGCATGCTCCAGTTCGGCCCCGACGGGTTCCTCTACGCATCGGTCGGCGACGGCGACAGCGGCGTCCTCAACCCGCCGGGGTTCTTCGCGCAGAGGCGCGACGACCTCCTGGGGAACATCCTGCGGATCGATCCGAGCTTCGGCGATCCGTACGCGGTGCCGGCCGACAACCCGTTCGTCGGCCTCGATGGAGTCCGGCCCGAGATCTGGGCGTATGGACTTCGCAATCCGTGGCGGTTCTGGATCGACGGTGTGACAGGCTCGATGTTCGTGGCCGACACGGGGAACGCGCGCCGCGAGGAGATCGACTTCACGCCACGCGGTGAGTCCGGCGTCAACTTCGGCTGGCCCTGCTTCGAGGGCTCGCTGCAATTCGATTCCTCGGCGACGTGCGAGCGCGCCGTGCCGCCTCTGCTCGACTATCCGCGGGCCGACGACGCGTGCGCCGTGATCGGAGGCGTCGTCGCCCGCGACCCACGGCTGCCGGTGCTCGAAGGGCGATACCTCTACGGCGACTTCTGCTCCGGGAACATCACGGCCCTCACAGTCGAGCGCGGACGGGTCACGGCCTCGGACGGGCTCGGGCTCGTCGTCCCGGAGCTGACGAGTTTCGGCGTCGACGGCGCTCGGCACGTGTACGTCATGTCGCTCCGAGGTGACGTCTACCGGCTGGACCCGCGAAGCTGATCAGCGGGTCGCCCGCGAGCGAAGCTCGGCGGCCCAGGCGGCGGCGCGGAGCCCGAGCCAGATCGGCGTCAGGACGACGTAGAAGAGAATATCGGAGACGAGCAGAAGGAACCACCAGAACACGAAATGGCGCAGCGGCACCCATCCCTTCTCGCGAAGGTCGCCGCGACCTCCCGGCGGTGGGCGAAAACGCCGGCGGAGGGGCGGCTCTCCGGGTGAACCGTAGGGGTTCGGCGGACGCTCGCCCTCGCTCACGACTTCGCGGCCCTCTTGCGTCGCTCGACGAGGCGGATGATCCGCATCGAGGTCTCCTCGACGGAGAGCTCGGACACGTCGATGACGGGGCACCGGAGCCGGCGATGGATCGCAGCCGCATCGTCGAGCTCGGCGTAGATCGCCTCGAGCTCGGCGTAGCGCTTGCGCGGAGCACCCATGCTCTTCACGCGGGCACTGCGAATGTCTCCGAGCCGCTCGGCGTCGATCGTCAGGCCGACGATCTTGGCGGGATCGATCTCGAAGAGCTCCTCCGGTGGCTCGATCCCACGGACGACGGGCACGTTGGCCGCCTTGTGGCCGAGGTAGCCGAGATAGATGGACAGCGGCGTCTTCGAGGTCCGGGACACGCCGACGAGCACGATGTCCGCTTCGTCCAGCCCGCGGCCGACACCGTCGTCGTACTTGACCGCGAACTCGATCGCCTCGATCCGCTTGAAGTACGTCGCGTCGAGCGGCGCGCGCGCGCCGGGCTTCATCTTCGCGGCGACGCCCGCGACGCGTGAGATCGAGTCGATCGGGTGCCCGAGCACGTCGCAGTAATGGACGCGGGCGCGCCGGCAGAGCTGCCGCATCGCATCGCGGAGCCCTGCCTCGACGAGCGTGTAGACCATCACGGCCGGGCGGCCGCGGGCCCGCTGGACCGCGAGGTGGAGATCCTCGACGTTCTCGACACGCGGGTGGCGGATCTCTTCGAACGGCTGATCGGGGAACTGCGCCTCGAGCGCGAGCACCAGGCGCTGCGCGGTCTCGCCGGTCGAGTCCGACACGATGTGGAGCTCGACCGGCTCGCGGGTCGGGTCGCTGTCGCTCACGGCGGGAGGCTAGCGGCGGGTTGGGTGTGGAGTAACGTCTCGACCCATGCCCGACGTGGTCACGATGGACAAGATCGTCTCGCTCGCGCGCCGCCGCGGGTTCGTCTTCCCGTCGTCGGAGATCTACGGCGGCCTAGGCTCCGCGTACGACTACGGGCACTACGGCGTGCTGCTGAAGGAGAACGTCAAAGCGCGCTGGCTCGAGGCGATGGTGCGCGAGCGTGACGACATCGTCGCACTCGACTCCTCGATCATCCTCCACCCCGCGGTCTGGGAGGCCTCCGGGCACGTTTCCGGGTTCGCCGACCCGCTCGTCGACTGCCGAACGTGCAAGCTCCGCTTCAGGGCGGACCACCTGAACGACCCGGAGCACGAGGAGGTGCGCTGCGGGCGCAAGCCGAGCAAACGGCCGGGTGAGTTCGAGGAGTGCGACCTCACCGAGCCTCGCCAGTTCAACCTCATGTTCTCCACGCGGATCGGTGCGGTCGAGGGGTCCGGCCTCGACGCGTACCTTCGCCCAGAGACCGCGCAGGGCATCTTCGTCAACTTCAAGAACGTCGCGCAGATCGCACGCCGCAAGCCGCCGTTCGGCATCGCGCAGGTCGGGAAGGCGTTCCGCAACGAGATCACGCCTGGAAACTTCATCTTCCGCACGCTCGAGTTCGAGCAGATGGAGATGGAGTACTTCGTCCCGCCCGGCGACGCGCAAGAGTGGTTTCGCTACTGGGTGAACGAGCGAGTGTCGTGGCACCTCCGCTACGGGATCCGTGAGAGCCACCTCCGCGTTCGCCCGCACGATGCCGAGGAGCTCTCGCACTACTCGTCCGCCACCTCGGACATCGAGTACCTCTTTCCCATCGGCTGGTCGGAGCTCGAGGGCATCGCGCACCGCGGCGACTTCGATCTCACCGCGCACACCGAGGCGTCTGGGACGAAGCTCGAGTGGACGGACGGCGAGGAGCGCTACACGCCCCACGTCGTCGAGCCGGCGCTCGGCGTCAACCGCTCGATGCTCGCGTTCATGCTCGATGCATACGACGAGGAGGTCGTCGCCGAGCGCGAGCGCACGGTGCTGCGACTGCATCCTGCGCTGGCGCCGGTCAAGGTGGCCGTTCTGCCCCTCATCCCACGAAGCGAGGACATCTCGTCGAAGGCGCGTGGGCTCTACGAGGAGCTGCGGCGGGCCGTCGTCACTGAGTACGACGACTCGGGGCAGATCGGGCGGCGCTACCGGCGGCAGGACGAGATCGGGACCCCGTACGCGCTCACGATCGACGAACAGACGCTCGAGGACGATACCGTCACGATCCGCGACCGCGACTCGCTCGCGCAGGTGCGGATCGCGATCGCGGGGGCGCGCTCCTTCGTGCTCGACAAGCTCGCGGAAGACTGGAAGACGCCGAAGGCGGACTAGCCGTGGCGGCGCGCGTGTCGTGACGGAACGAGGCGCCTAGTGGTCTCTCCGGGAAGTCCGGTGCCCATTCGCCGGCGAGAACCGAGCAAGCCTAGGACGCAGGGAGGCCGCATACCTAAAGGTATGTGGCCGACCGAGGACGACGGCATCCGAAGCGTTCGCAGCCGCGCGAAGGAGTGGCGTGCTTCCCGGAGCGACCACTAGCCCGGCCGGCTCCAGCGCTCGAGCGCTCTCGGCCCCGGCTCGGCGAAGCCGAACCTGCGATAGAGGTCGTGCGCGTCCTCGGTGTGCAGGAACCACTTCGTGTGCGCCACCGGCCCCTCGTCGACGGAAGCGGACCAGCTCGACTCCGAGGCCCCGTCCGCGGTGCTCCTCGAGCACGTAGACGTCGGCGAGGTACGACTGCGCGTGGCCGTCGGACAGCGTTCGCGTGAAGCCGACCTGCTCGCCCGCGTGGTAGAGACCGACGACGCGAGCGGCACCGTCGATGAGCTCGTCCTGAACCTCGCGCGCACGCCTCTTTGCCCAGTACGACTCCTCGCTCAGGTACCGATGGACGGCGTCGCGGTCGATGCGCCCCGGGTCGTCGTCGAGCTCGTACCCGCCGCCGAGGTCGCGCCTCACGCGGTCAAGGTGCGCAGGCGAAAGCCGCCGTGAAACTCGTACGACGCGACGACGACTGCGAGCGCGTCCCGCGGCGCACGCTCCCCGAGCCCGAGGTCGCGGGCGTCCGCGAGGGGGCTCCACAGGAGCGCATGGATGCCGCGGAAGCCGTCCGCCGACAACCCCACCGTCTCGGTCGGGGCACACGCCGAGCACACGGCGCCTCCCGCCCGCGGGAGATAGCCCACAAGCTCGTCCGTCGCGCCGCACTCCACGCAGCTCTCGAGGTGGGGCACGTATCCCGAGAGCCAGAGCAGCTTGAGCTGGAACGCAAGCGCAAGCGGGTCGAGCGCAGCACGTCCGTCGAGCCCGGGCGGGATGTCGTCCGCAGCCGAGAGGAAGCGCGTCAGCGCTTCGAAGGCGCGTTCGTTCCGCTCCTCCTCGACGAACAGGCGCAGCATCGCCTCGGCGCCGACGAGCCCGACCGCGAGGCGGTACGAGTCCTCGCGCGTCGGCCGGTGCGCGTCGACGAGCGAGGCACCAGTGACCGTATGCAGCTCGCCCGAGCCCTGGTGGAGCAGGAGCTCCGCATGCGAGAAAGGCTCGAGGCGCGCGCCGAAGCGCGACTTCGTCTTCCGCACCCCCTTCGCGACCGCGCCCACGCGTCCGCGGTCTGCCGTGTACAGGTGGAGGACCCGGTCGGCCTCCGCGAACCGGAACGACCGAAGCACGACCGCCTCCGTCTTGTACGTCCGCCCCACCCGACCAAGTCTAGGTCGGGCGGAGGCGACCACTACCCTCCCTCGCCCTCCTCGAATGCGCGCTCGCGATCCTCTGCGTCGCAATCCGGGCAGACGAGAAGCCCTTCGCCGATCTCGCCCTCGAGCGCGACCTCGCCGTGCCGCCAAGCAGCGAGCTCCTCGCGATCGTTCGGCGCATCGCGCCCACATTGCGAGCACACGAGCTCGGTCGCCAGCACACTCGTAGCGTACGCCACGAGCGCTACGGCTGGCAACGAGGACAAAACCAGGTTCCCCGGCCGCCGACGCGCGCCTTCACAATGGGCGTGCGGCAGCGCGAGCACGGCTGCCCGTCGCGGCCGTAGACGCGAAACTCGTCCTGCATCGAGCCCGCGGCGCCGTCCGGTGTCGCGTAGTCGCGGAGCGTCGAGCCCTGACGCGCGATGCCCGCTCGTAAAGCAGAGCGGATCGCACGGTGCACACGGCCGACCTCGTCTGGTGTGAGCGCGTTCGCCGGCCGTAGCGGGCTCACGCGCGCGCGCCAGAGAGCCTCGTCGGCGTAGATGTTCCCGAGACCCGCGACGACGCGCTGGTCGAGGAGAACCGCCTTGAGCAGCGCGCGTCGCCGGGCGAGCTGCGCGTCGAGCCACGTGGAGGTGAAGCGCGACCCGAGCGGCTCCGGGCCGTTCTTCTCCGCCAGGTACGGGTCGAGGTCTCCGTCCTCGAGCACGAGCCAGGTCCCAAGCCGACGCACGTCTCGGTACACGAGCCGTGAGCCGTCGTCGAGCTCGAGCACCGCTCGCTCGTGGCTCGTCGGCGCGAACCCGAAGCCTCCGGTCATTCGCAAGTGGACGACGAGCGCAAGCCCGCTCTCGAGCCGCAGCAGGAGGTACTTTCCCCGCCGCTCGACGGCGATGACGAGGTCTCCCTCGAGCTCTTCCGTGACCTCGAACAGGTCGTAGGGCCGCGTCAGCCGCGGATCGAGGATCTCGACCCGTGCGAGCGTCCGCCCTTCGAGTCGCGGCGCGAGCTGCGCGCGGATCGTCTCGACCTCGGGCAGCTCGGGCAAGACGCGCTACGCGACGATGTCGAGGAGGATGCCGTGCACGGGCGGCGATTCGTCGCCGATCGTGTACGCAGAGAGCACGGCCTCGACCGCGCGAGCGGCGGATTCGTCGTCGCGGGCGTGGACGTCCGCCAGTACCTGGCCGGCCGCGATCGTCTGGCCGCGCTTTGCACTGCAGACGACGCCGACCGCGTGGTCGATCTCGTCGTCCTTCGTCCTGCGGCCCCCTCCGAGCTCGAGGCTCGCCACTCCGATCTCGAGCGCAGCAAGGCGAGTCACGATGCCGTCGCGTGGTGCGAGCACCTCGCGGATGACAGGCGCACGAGGAAGCGCGTCGAGCTCGGGATCGCCGCCCTGGGCCCGTATCCAGCGCTCGTACATCTCGCGTGCGGAGCCGTCCGTCGTCGCCTGCTCGGCACGCTGTCGGGCATCGTCCAGGCCGACGCCGAGGTCCGAGAGCACGAGGAGGCGCGCGCACGCGTCGAGGACGAGATCGCTCAGGTCCGGTGGGCCCTCGGCGCTGATCGTCTCGACCGCCTCGCGCACCTCGAGCGCGTTGCCGACGGCGTGACCGAGCGGCTGGTCCATGTCGGTGAGTAGACACACGACCTCCCGACCAGCCCGCCGGCCGAGGTCGACCATCTGCTCGGCGAGGATGCGTGCGTCGTCGAGCGTCTTCATGAACGCCCCGTCGCCGACCTTCACGTCCAGCACGATCGCGTCCGCTCCGGCGGCGAGCTTCTTGGACATGATCGAGGACGCGATGAGCGGGACGATGTCGACGGTCGCGGTCACGTCCCGGAGCGCGTAGAGCTTCTTGTCCGCGGGGACGAGGTCACCGGTCTGCCCGATGATCGCGAGCCCGACGTCACGAACCTGCGCGACGAACTCGTCGATCGTCAGCTCGGCGCGATAGCCGGGGATCGACTCGAGCTTGTCGAGCGTGCCCCCGGTGTGCCCGAGCCCGCGCCCTGACATCTTCCCGAAGGGAACGCCGCAAGCGGCGACGATGGGGCCGACCGCGAGCGACGTCTTGTCCCCCACGCCGCCCGTCGAGTGCTTGTCGACGACGCGTCGTCCGAGGGCTGCGCCGAGATCGAGCGTCTCGCCCGAGCTGATCATCGCGTCCGTCAGCGCGTGCGTCTCCCGCCCCGAGAGCCCCTTGAAGTACACGGCCATGCACCAGGCAGCCATCTGGTAGTCGGGCACGTCTCCACGCGTGTAGCCGAGGACGAGCTCGGAGATCTCGCCGTCCGACAGCTCCTCGCCGTTCCGCTTTCGCTCGATCAGCTCGGCTACACGGATGGCCACGCGACGATCATGCCGAATGTCGGCGTGAGGCAGGCCGGATCAGGCGTCGCGCCGACCGATCAGCCAAAGGGCCATCAGCAGGGCCGCCGCACCGTAGGCGATGACAACGGCGAGCCCTCCGACGAGCCCGATCGGGATGTTGTCCGGGCGCTCGACTGTTTGCTGGACCGCGAGGCCCGCACCCATCAACGAGAACTTCTCGAGCGGCTCGGCGAGGTTCTCGGGCAGGAAGCCGATCGCGATCACCGGGGCGAGCACGGTAGCGAGGACGACGGTGATCGCTCCCGCGGTGTGTCGTGCGATCGCTCCCACGCCCAGGGAGAAGAACGCAAGGCTGCCGAGGTAGACTGCGCTTCCGACCACCGCCCGGAACGCCTCGCCGTCGGCGAGCGTCACTTCCGGATAGCCGCCCTCGTAGTTGAAGCCGTTGCCGCGCAGGAGCCATTGCCCGACGAGGAAGCAGGCCACGCTGGTCGCGAGCCCGACGGCGAGGACGACGCCGACGACGACCGCGGCCTTGGCAGCGAGCACGGTGCGACGGCGTGGGTTCGCAGCGAACGTCGTCCGGATCATCCGCGTGCTGTACTCCGACGTGATCGCGAGCACCGCGAGCACGGCAGCTGCGATCTGCCCGAACCAGACACCGGCGAGGCTGTCCAGCACGATGTCGTTGTCGCCGCCGTGGCCCGGACTACCACCCTGGGTGTCCGACCCCCCGGTCAAGACGGCAGTGAAGAGAATCGACACGCCGGCCAGGAGGAGCAGCGACCAGTACGTGCTGCGCACCGTGCGGAGCTTCACCCACTCCGCGCGCAGCGCCTGAAGCGTGCCGGCACGCGCCCTGCCGTAGGCGAGCGCAGCCGTGGTCACGCCCCCGGCTCCTGCGGAACCTCGGCGACGTACTCGACGGCGTCCCGTGTCAGATCGATGAACGCGTCCTCGAGGGAAGCTCGCTCGCGGTAAAGCTCGTGCAGCTGCAGTCCGCGTTCTGCGACGAGGGCTGCGACGCGCTCGGAGTCGAGACCGCTGACGACGAGCGTGTCGGAGCCGGTCGACGTCACCGTTCCCCCCGCACCCGCGAGGACGGTCATGACCTCCGTCACCTGGGGCGTCCGCACGTGGACGCGCCCGTCGGACCGGGACGACAGCAGCTCGCTCACCGTCGCCTGCGTGATCAGACGCCCGCGGCCGATGACGACGAGCTCGTCCGCGATGCCCTCGAGCTCGCTCATGAGGTGGCTCGAGACGAGTACGGCGCGCCCCTCTGCGGCGAGTGACCGCAGGAGGGCTCGGATCCAGCGGATCCCTTCGGGATCGAGGCCGTTGATCGGCTCGTCGAACAAGAGGACCGGAGGGTCGCCGAGCATCGCTGCCGCGATTCCGAGCCGTTGGGCCATCCCCAACGAAAAGCCACCCGCGCGCCTGCGGCCGGCCTCTCCGAGGCCGACAAGCTCGAGCACCTCGCCGACCCGACGCGCCGGCAGGCGATTGCTCCTCGCGAGCCACAGAAGATGGCTGCGGGCTCGCCGGCCCGGATGTGTCGCTCCGGCATCGAGCAGCGCCCCCACCTCGCAGAGGGGCGCGCCCAGATCGCCGTACCGCCTCCCGCGCACCAGGACCTCGCCTGCATCGGGCGCATCGAGGCCGAGAACCAGGCGCATCGTCGTGGACTTCCCGGCCCCGTTCGGCCCCACGAAGCCCGTGACCCGTCCCGCCTCGACCCGGAACGAGAGGTCGTCGACCGCGACGGTGCGCCCGTATCTCTTGGTCAGACCCCGAACCTCGATGGCCGTGCTCATCGCGAACACGGTACGAGTGCTCGCCTGCGTTGTCGTCGCGCTCCGGAGCCGTCTTTCGCACCCTCCGGCATGGTGACGACCGACACCGCCGTCACCCGCGCGGGGGACGAATCAACTCGTCGCTGCGGCCGACGCGGATTAGCCATACGGCGGCGACAATGGCGTCATGAGCACGACCTCACGTGACCCGATCGACGACCTGGCCGGCCTCGTCACGAGGACGGCCAAGGACGCGCGGCGCGTCCTGGCAGGGCCAGATGGGCCCCTGGCGTTCGCGCTCGTGCTCGCGTTCGTGGCGATGGTCGAGGTCACGATCTACGCAGACCAGATCGAGACGGCGATGATCGCGAACCTCGTTGCGACGCTCCCGCTGGCGCTCGCCCGCAGGCACGTCGCTCTGGCGACGGGAGCAGTCGTGTTCGGAGTGGTCCTCGCGCTCGGAGACGGAAGCACGTTGACGATCGCCGCGCTCACGAGCCTCGTCGTTGCCCTCTACCTGTTCGCGCTGACCTACGGCCGGCGCTGGTCGGTCCTACCGGCGCTTCCGTTCCTCGCGAACGCCATCGACCCGTTCTCGGGCGCGGACGCCGGCTTCCCCGGCGTGCTGCTCCTGGTGGTGGTCGTCGCGGCGACAGCGCTCGGCGACTCGCGCCGCCAGCGCGGCGAGGCACTCGCCGAGCGCGACGAGACGCGGCAGGCGATAGTCGACACATTGCAGGACCAGGCCGCGATGGGCGAGCGGGCACGCATCGCCCGAGACCTGCACGACGTCGTCGCTCACCACGTCTCGGCGATCGCCGTGCAGGCCGAGAGCGCCCGCCTGACGATCGAGGGCCTGCCGGACGAGGGCCGCGCGCACTTCGAGGCGATCGGACAGACAGCGCGCGACGCGCTGACGGAGATGCGCAGGCTGCTCGGCGTCCTCCGCGAGGATGCGAAGGCGGAGGCGGCGCGCGACCCGCAGCCGAGCCTCGCGCGTCTGAACGAGCTCGTGGAGACGGCCCGCGCCGCCGGGACGCCCGTGACACTCACGCTCCAGGGCACCGTGGCGACGCTGCCTCCCGGCGTCGACCTCTGCGCGTATCGCATCCTCCAGGAGGCCCTCACGAACGTGCGCCGTCATGCGCCCGGTGCTGCTGTCGAGGTCCAGCTCGAGTACGCCCCCGATTCGGTACGCCTTCGCGTTCGCGATCACGAGCCTGGCGCGAACTCACCGGATCTGGACGGGCACGGCCTCCTGGGAATGCGCGAGCGCGCAATCATGGTCGGTGGCACGTTGAGCGCCGGCCCGGCGGACGGTGGAGGATTCGCCGTCGAGGCCGAGCTTCCGGTCAAGGGAGCTGCATGACGATTCGGGTCGTCGTCGTGGACGACCAGGAGATCGTCCGCGCCGGGTTCGCGGCACTCCTCGGCACGCAGGCGGACTTTCGCGTCGTGGGCACTGCGGCCGAAGGCGCAGAGGCCGTCGAGCTCTGTCGGACGGAGCGTCCACATGTCGTCCTGATGGACGTGCGCATGCCGGTCATGGACGGGATCGAGGCGACCCGCCAGGTGACTTCCAATGGGAAGCGGGCGCCACGCGTGATCATGCTCACGACGTTCGACCTCGACGAGTACGTCTACGACGCGCTCGGCGCGGGGGCGAGCGGGTTCCTCCTCAAGGACGTGACCGCCGAGGCGCTCTTCGAGGCCGTGCGGGTCGTGGCGGCCGGCCAGGCGCTCCTCGCGCCAGCCGTGACGCGCCGCCTCGTGAGCGAGTTCGCGCGGCTACGGCCGACCCTGCCCACCCGGCCGGACGCCCTGTCCGAGCTCACGCCTCGCGAAACCGAAGTCCTGCGCCTCGTCGCCGAGGGCCTGTCGAACGGCGAGATCGCCGAACGGCTCGTGGTGAGCGACGAGACGGTCAAAACGCATGTAAGCCGCGTCCTGGCGAAGCTCGCCGTACGCGACCGCACGCAGGCGGTCGTCGTCGCGTACGAGTCCGGCCTCGTCACGCCGCGCACCCGAGACGACGCGCAGTAGCGCGCGCAACCCTCTCAGAGCTCGATCGGGCGGCCCGGTAGGCGCTTCCCCGGCGACTTGCCGCCGAGCCATGCGTTCACCGTCGCGCCGACGTCGGCGAACTCGCCCTCCTCGTGAATCCGCCCTGCGGCGTTTCGCCCCGCGGCGTAGGCAAGCAGCAGGGCGTACTCGCGCGAGTGATCCGTCGACGGCGTGGTCGGGTCGCAGCCGTGATCCGACGTCAGGATCAGGAGATCGCCGGGATACAGCGCCTCGAGGATATCGGGGAGGCGCCGGTCGAAGTCCTGCAAGCAGCGATGGAAGTTCTCGGGGTCGTTTCGGTGTCCCCAGAGCATGTCCGTCTCCACGAGGTTCACGAAGACGAGCCCCCCGTCGATCGCCTCGAGAAGCTCGATCGTGCGGTTGATCCCATCCACGTTCGACTTCGTCGGGAACGACTCGTCGATGTCGAGCCCGGCGAAGATGTCCGAGATCTTGCCCACGCCGTAGACGGTGTTCCCGGCCTCCCGAACGATCGAGAGGTAGTTCGGACGGGCGGGCTCGAGCGAGAAGTCGTGACGATTCGGCGTGCGCTCGTAGTTGCCGGGCTCGCCCACGAACGGGCGAGCGATCACCCGCCCAACGGCGTGGCGGCCGGTGAGGATCTCCCGCGCGACGCGACAGCCGTCGAAGAGCTCCTCGAGCGGGATCGTGCCCTCGTGCGCTGCGATCTGGAAGACGGAGTCGGCCGAGGTGTAGACGATCCACTTGCCGGTCTTCTGGTGCTCCTCGCCGAGCTCCTGGATGATCTCCGTGCCCGAAGCGGGCTTGTTGCCGAGCACGCCCCGCCCGGTCTGATTCATGAACGGATCGATCACGTCGTCCGGGAAGCCGTGCGGGTAGGTCGGGAAGGCGGTCGGCGTGACGATGCCCATGTGCTCCCAGTGGCCCGTCGTCGTGTCCTTGCCCTTCGAGCGCTCGAGCAGGCGGCCGGCGACGGCCGGAGCGCCGGGCTGCGGAGGGCAGCCCTCGAGCGGGATGATGTTGCCGAGGCCGAGTGCCTCGAGATTGGGCAGGTCGAGGCCACCGACGGCCTGCGCGACGTTGCCCAGCGTGTTGGAGCCTTCGTCACCGTATTCACCTGCGTCCGGCAGCTCTCCGGCGCCGACGGCGTCGAGGACGATCACGCATGCGCGCGGCACTACTGGGCCGCCATCTGCGCGTGCGTGCGTCCTCGGTCAGGCACGTCGCTATTCTACGGCGGCTTTGAACGACGCCCTCGGCATCCTCCTGCTCACCGTCTACATCGTCGGGATCCTTGCTATCTCGGCTTTTGTGACCTTCGCGGTCGTCAGGATCTTCCCCACCGAGCGGAATCCGAAGAAGCCGGACAAGCCGGAGCCGCCTGCGTCGGGGAACGGTGGCGAGGGCGCCGCCGGGCGCCTGTTCCGCAGGGCGAAGCGCGGACTGGCCTAGTAGTAGCCGGCGCTACGGCGCCCGCTTCGCCGCCAATGCGACGGTAGCGGCTACGCGACGCCGGCTGCGAGCGCGTCGTCCAGTGGCGTGTACTCCATCCCATGCGCCTCCGCGACGGCTTCGTACGTGAGCTTTCCGCCGATCGTGTTCACGCCGCGGGCGAGCTCAGGATTGGCCGTGATCGCCCCGATCGGGCCCAGCTCGGCCAACTGCTCCACATAGGCCAGGGTGACGTTCGTCAGCGCGCGGGTCGACGTGATCGGCACGGCGCCGGGCATATTTGCGACGCAGTAGTGGATCACGCCTTCCACCGTGTAGACGGGGTCGTCGTGCGTCGTTGGCTTCGACGTCTCGGCGCATCCTCCCTGGTCGATCGCAACGTCGACGAACACCGAGCTCTCCTTCATCGTGCGAAGGAGATCCAGCGTGATCAGCTTGGGAGCGAGCGCACCCGGAATGAGCACAGCGCCGATCGTGAGGTCGGCATCCCTGATCGACTCCTCGAGCTGGAGACTCGAGGACATGAGGAGCTGGACGCGCCCGCTCAGGATCTGCTCGAGCAAGCGCATGCGCTCGATCGAGCGCTCGAGAATCGTGACCTGCGCGCCCATCCCGAGCGCGATCACGGCCGCGTTGTAGCCGACCATGCCCCCGCCGATGACGAGCACCCGACCCGGTGCGACACCTGCGACGCCTCCCAGGAGGATCCCGCGGCCGCCCTTCGGCTTCTCGAGGTGATCCGCGCCCGCCTGCGGCGCGAGTCGCCCCGCGATCTCGCTCATCGGCGCCAGCAACGGCAGGGCGCCGCGGTCGGTCTCCACGGTCTCGTATGCGATCGCGGTGATGCCCGAGTCGAGGAGCGCGCACGTCAGCGGCTCGTCGGCGGCGATGTGCAGGTACGTGAAGAGCGTCAGACCCTCGCGAAGTCGCGCGTACTCCTCGGCGATCGGCTCCTTGACCTTGAGCAGGAGATCCGCGCTCCCCCACACGTCGTCGACCCCTGCGATCGTCGCCCCCGCACGTTCGTAGGCCTCGTCCGAGAAGGCGCTCCCCACCCCCGCGCCCGCCTCGATGACGACCTCGTGGCCACCCTGCACGAGCTCGCGCGCGCCGGCAGGCGTCAGCGCGACCCGGTACTCCTGCGACTTGATCTCCTTGGCGACTCCGATCCGCATTGGGGCCGCAATCTAGCGGGTTTCCAGGGGTGTTATGAATTCCACCTATCCCGAAAAGGAGGAGCCGTGTACACGTCAGGCGTGTGGATCGTGAAGAAAGGCCGGGAGGACGATTTCGCCCGCCGCTGGCAGGAGAGCTCCGACAGCGTGTCCCTGGATTTTCCCGATGTGACGTTCCGGTTGATGCGCGACCGGGAGAACCCGCAGCGGTTCGTGAGCCTCGGGGACGGCTGGCGAAATGTCGAACAGGTCGAGGCGGCCCGCAGCTCGCCCGCCTTTCAGGACGCGATGACGTCGATCTGGCGGCTGCTCGAGTCGGGCGAGATCTCGACGCTCGACCTCGTGGCGGAGATCAGCTGACGTGGAGCAGCGCCTGAGCGTCGTCACACTCGGCGTCGGCGACCTCGGCAGGTCGAGAGCGTTCTACGAATCGCTCGGTTGGACGACCGGCGCTTCGCCGGGCGACGATGTCGTCTTCTTCCAGGCGGGTGGGCTGGTGCTCGCGCTCTGGAGTCGCGACCGCCTCGCCGAGGACAGCGCAGTGGACGACAGCGAGGGCTGGGGCGGCGTGACGCTCGCGCACAACGTTCGCTCGCCGGCGGAGGTCGACACCGTGCTCGAGGACGCGGCCGCCGCGGGAGCGACGATCGGCCGCCCAGGCGCGGCGACGTTTTGGGGTGGGTACTCGGGCGTCTTCATCGACCCGGACGGGCATCCGTGGGAGGTCGCGCACAATCCTCACTGGACGCTCACCGACGACGGCTCGGTCGTCCTTTCGCCCTGACCCTGCGTCCTCGTTGGCGCACTGGTCGAAAACGGATCCCGCGCGATCTCGTTGGTGCCTTCGCTAGCCGCTACGCATTGCGGGCGACGTCGACGAGTGCGAGCGTGACCTCGACCATGGACTCGAGATCGGCGACGGCGATGTGTTCGTCGGGCGTATGGATCTCCGTCATCCCGTTCGCGAGATTGACGCAGTCGAGCCCCCGCGCGTTGAAGACGTTCGCGTCAGCTCCTCCTCCGCTGAGCGCGTAGGACGGCTCGAAGCCGGCACGCTCGAGCGCGGTCGCGGCCAGCCGCACCGCCGCGTCGCTCTCGCGGAAGCGGTAACCGGGGAAGCTCGGGCGCACTTCGCTCTCCACCTCGCACTCGGCAAGGCTCGCGGCGAACGCGGCCGACTCGAGCATCTCGCGCACGAGCTCGATTGCTTTTCGCTCGTCGTGGGATCGCACCTCTGCCGTGAACGAGCACCACTCGGGGACGACGTTCCGCGCCGTCCCACCGGTGATGTCGCCGACGTTCGCGCTCGTCTCGTCGTCCACGCGACCGAGGCGGAAGTCGGCGATCGCCCGCGAGGCGGCCGCGATCGCCGAGCGGCCATCCTCGGGATTCATCCCGGCGTGCGCCGCTCGACCGTGGAAGCGGAAGTCGAGCAACCGCCCATGCGGCGAGCCGAGCACGATCTCGCCGATCGGAGCGCCCTGGTCGTAGACGAAGCCCGTCCTCGCCACGAGGCGCGTGTGATCGAACGCGCCGGCCCCGCGCAGCGAGACCTCCTCCTGCGGCGTGAATACGAGCTCGATCCCGGCATGCGGCCGGCCGTCGCGGAGAAGCCGTCGGGTCGCCTCGAGCATGACGACGACCGCAGCCTTGTTGTCCGAGCCGAGGATCGTTGCCGCCGCGTTGCGGACGACGCCGTCCTCGACGACCGGCTCGATCGCCGCCTCGGGCGGGACGGTGTCCGTGTGCGCACAGAGGAAGATCGGCGTCCCGCCTGCGCCGTTCGTCGCGGGCACGCGGCAGAGGATGTTTCCGGTATCGCCGTCGAGCACCGCCGCTGCGTCGTCCTCGTCCCACTCGAGCCCGAGACCGGTGAGGTAACCACCGATCCGGTCCGCGACCGTCCGCTCCTTCCCCGACGGGCTCGGCATCGCGCACAGCTCGAGGAAGAGATCGAGGAGCGGCGAGCTCAGCTGCGGCTGGACGGCGTCCACGTCGCCAAGGTACAAGGTGTCACCGCTCCGGGGAGCCGACGCACACGAGCATCGTGGCCGCGTGACAAGTTGTCACTTCGCGTTCGCAAGCTCCACGACGACACCTTCCGCCGGGTCGAGCCGGATGCGCCCGTCGACGATCTCGCCCTCCCGTCCCCTCCGCGTTCCGAGCGCGACGACGCCATCGACGCCGTCGATCACGACCTGCTGTCGGCCGAGGTTCACGGCGACGATCGTCCGCTCACCCCGGCGCCAGGCCCACGCGCCGTTCGGAGCGGGCAACTCGTCGTACGCCCCGACCCGTAGGTCTGCGATTCTCTTGCGGAGCGCGATCAGATCGCGCGTGAAGTGGAGAGTCGAGGAGGGGTCCGCGCGTTGATCGGCGACGTTGCGAGCCGTGTCCTCGAGGGGTAACCAGGGATCCTTCCAGCCTCCGTCGCGAGTCCACGGCATCGGCGTGCGGCAGGGGTCGCGCGAAGGCTCGGCGACGTCTCGAACGCGCTCCGGCGGGACCCACCCGTCGGTGAGCGCGAGCTCGTCGCCGTAGTAGAGGAACGGTGTCCCGCGCAGTGTTACGAGCATGAGCAAGGCGCAACGCGCCAGCGCCTCGTCTCCTCCGCACCAGCGGGTAGCGAGACGACCCGCATCGTGGTTCGAGCCGGTCCAGCAGGGCCAGGCCGTGACCGGAAGCGCCGCTTCGGCCCCGGCGACGATCGTTCGCATCTGCGCCGCCTCGAGATCCGCGTGGACGAGCCGAAAGTTGAACGCAAGGTCCAGCTCGTCGCGTCCGGAGCCGTAGAACGCCGCCCAGGCCGCCAGATCCAGCACGTACGTCTCACCCACGAGGAGACGCGGCGGCGCGTACGAGTCCGCGATGCGTCGCCATTCACGGTAGACGTCGTGTGTCTCGGGGCGGTTCATCGAGTAGACGTGCTCGCCGGGGACAGGCTCGTCGCGCAGGTCGCGGTCCTTCACCAGGCCGTGCGCGACATCGATTCGGAAGCCGGCGATGCCGCGGTCGAACCAGAATCGCAGGATGCGCTCGAACTCCGATCGCACCTCCGGGTTCCACCAGTCGAGGTCGGGCTGCTCGGATGCGAAGTTGTGGAGGTAGTATCGGCCTCGTTCTTCGTCAAACGTCCATGCCGAGCCTCCGCCGAAGAGCGCTTGCCAGTTGTTCGGTACGTCGTCTGCCCACACGTAGTAATCCGGCCGCTCGTGAAACCAGGCGTGCCGGTCGGACGTGTGATTGGGGACGAGATCGAGCAGCACGCGGATCCCGCGCCGCCCCGCCTCGGCGACGAGCACATCGACGTCCTCAAGTGTGCCCAGGTCGGGATGGACACCGGTGTAGTCCGCCACGTCGTACCCCCAGTCGACGTTCGGGGACGGATGTATCGGGTTGAGCCAGATCGCGTCGACGCCGAGCCAGTCGAGGTACTCGAGGTTGTCCGCGATCCCCCGGAGATCGCCGATGCCGTCGCCGTTCGAGTCGGCGAACGAGCGCGGGTAGATCTGGTAGAGGACGCCTCCGCGCCACCACGAGTCCCGCGAAGACGTTGCACTTTCCCGATCCGGACGTGTAAGCATTAGAGGCTGCATTCTCCCGCGAGACGACGGAGGGAGCGACCGTTGGCCGAGATCGCGTACGAGAACGTCTCGAAGGCCTACGATGACGGCACGTGGGCCGTCGAGGACTTCGATCTCGAGATCGAGGACGGCGAGTTCATGGTCCTGGTCGGGCCGTCGGGCTGTGGCAAGAGCACAGCCCTCCGGATGCTCGCAGGCCTGGAAGAGATCACCGAAGGCGTCATCCGCATCGGCGGCCGGGTCGTCAACGACCTCACGCCGAAGGAGCGCGACATCGCGATGGTCTTCCAGAACTACGCGCTCTATCCGCACATGACGGTCGAGCAGAACCTCGCCTTCGGCCTCCAGTACCGGAAGTTGCCCAAGGCGGACATCTCGCGGCGCGTGCGCGAGGCCGCCGAGATCCTCGAGATCGACCAGTTCCTGAAGCGGAAGCCGCGCGCGCTCTCCGGCGGGCAGCGCCAGCGCGTCGCGATGGGCCGAGCGCTCGTGCGCGAGCCGCAGGTCTTCCTCATGGACGAGCCGCTCTCGAACCTCGACGCGAAGCTCCGTGTCCAGATGCGCGGGGAGATCCACGACATCCAGCGGCGCCTCGGAGTGACGACCATCTACGTCACGCACGACCAGATCGAGGCCATGACGCTCGGCGATCGGGTCGCGGTCATGCTCGACGGCCGTCTGCAGCAAGTCTCCAGTCCGGAAGGTCTCTACGAGAGCCCCATCAACGACTTCGTGGCGAGCTTCATCGGCTCGCCGTCCATCAACGTGGTCGAAGCGCAGCTCGCGCAGGCGAACGGGAAGCTCGCGGTCAGCTTCGGCGGGCACGAACTGACCGTCGCCGACGCGGTGCAGCGCGCGCGTCCTGGGCTCGCCAGTTACGTCGGGCGTGATGTCCTCCTCGGCATCCGGCCGGAGGACATCGAGGACGCACACATCGCGAGCGACTCGCCCGCCGACCGCCGTCTCCGGACCGTCGTTGCCCACACCGAATCGCTGGGTGCCGACGTCCTCGTCTACTTCGACGTCGAGGCGTCCGGGGTGATCCCGGTCGACCTGGACGAGGACGCAGGCGTGACGCCTGTCGCCCCGAGCGAGCGAAAGACGGAGCGGGACTCGCGACTCGTCGCCCGCGTGAGCCCGCGCACGCGTGCGCGGAAAGGCACGGCGGTCGAACTCGCCGTCGACACCAGTCGCCTCTACTTCTTCGATCCAGCCAACGGGCTCGCGATCTAACCCTTGACGGCGCCGGCCGTCAGCCCCGCAAGTATCCGGCGCTGCAACACCAGCGTGAGCACGACGAGCGGCACGGTGACGATCACGGTGGCTGCCATGATCTGTCCCCACGGCTTGTCGAAGGCGCTCCCCGTCTCGCCGGTGAAGGTCGTTATTGCCACGGGCACGGTGTACTTGTCGGGCGTCTGCGTGAACGAGAGCGCGAACAGGAACTCGTTCCAGGCGGCGATGAAGGCGAGGAGCCCTGCGGTGACGAGCCCCGGGGCGACGAGCGGCAGCATCACTCGGTAGAAGGTCTGCAGGGGCGAGGCGCCGTCGACGTACGCGGCCTCCTCGAGATCCTTGGGCAGCGCCTGCATGAAGCTCGTCAGAATCCAGACCGTGAGCGGGAGCACGAGGACCATGTAGCTGAGGATGAGCGCCCGGAGGCTGTCGTAGAGCTCGAACCGGTTGATCATCGTGTAGAGCGCGCCGAGGATCGCGATCTGCGGGAAGATCGTCATCGACAGCATCAGGTAAAGCGTTGCCGACCGCCCGCGGAAGCGGAAGCGGCCGATCGCGTAGCCGGCCAGCGAGCCCACGGCCACGGCGATGAGCGTCACTGCGCCCGCCACGATCGTCGAGTTCAGGAGTGCGCGCTGGAAGTTGCCGCTCTCGAAGACGGACCGGAAGTTGTCGAGCGTGGCGTTTTGCGGGACGTACTGGACCGGAGTCCGGAACAGCTCCCCCTCCGGCGTGAATGCGGAGCGGACCGCCCAGTAGAACGGGAACACGGCGTAGACGAAAATCACCGCGATCAGGATGTAGAACGGGATGCGCCGCAGCGCGAACCGCCGGCGCGGCCTGTAGGCGACGCGCTCGCGCCGGCGCGCGGCCGCCTCGGTCCGGGTGGTGCGCTCGGCGACGACGCTCACTGCTGCTGCACCCGCATGAACGTCGTGTAGATGACGACGAAGAGGGCGATGATGAAGAAGATTCCGACGCTGATGGCGGCGCCGTAGCCGACGTCGCCGGCCGAGACGATCGTGTTCTGCGCGTAGATCGCCATCGTCTGCGTGTCCAGGCGCGAGCCGAAGAACACGTAGAAGACGTCGAACACGCGCAGCGCGTCGAGCGTGCGGAAGATCACGGTGACGAGGATCGCGGGCATGAGCAGCGGGAGCGTGATCCGCCAGTACTGGCGCCACTTGCTGACGCCGTCGACGTCGGCGGCTTCGTACAACTCGTGCGGGATGACCTGCAGCCCCGCGAGCAGCAGCAGCGCCACGAACGGCGTCGTCTTCCAGATGTCGACGGCGGAGACCGCCCACAGCGCCGTACTGCCCTGCGAGATCCACGCGACTGGGTGGTCGACGATGTGCAACCGCACGAGCGCGTCGTTGATGACGCCGAACACGTCGTCGTACATCCACTTCCACATCTGGGCAGCGACGACCGTAGGGATCGCCCAGGGAATCAGCATCATCGCGCGCATTACGCCCCGGCCCCGGAAGCCCGAATTCACGGCGAGCGCGATGATCATCCCCAGTACGAGCTCGATCGAGACGGTGACGACCGTGAACTTCACGGTGACCCAGATGGCATCGCGGAAGACGGTGTCGTGGATCAGGTCGCGGTAGTTCTCGAGGCCCACGAACTCCGTGGGCTCGAGCCCGCCGAGGAACTGGCGGTTCGTGAAGCTGTCGTAGACCGTCTGGCCGAGCGGATACAGGGCGACGAAGGCGACGAGCGCCAGAGCCGGCATGAGCATGAGCCAGGCGAGCCGTGTCTGCCGGCGCTGTAGCCTCGTCGAGCGCCGCCGGCGTGGCGGAGGGCGGCGCGGGCTGGTCGCATCGAGCGTGGTCATCACGGGGAAGCGATGGGGGGCTCTCGGCCCCCCATCGCTTGACGGTCCTACTTCAGCAGGCGGTTCAGCTGCTGCTCGATTCGCGGCAGGACGTCGTTCGCGTCCTGGCCGTTCAGGATCTGGTTGATGCCCTGATAGATGATCTGCGAGCCCTGCGCGTACTTGGCGCCGAGCACCGTTGACGGCCGCGCGACGCGCGCAACGTTCGCGATCTCGGGCTTGAGGTACGGATTGACCTTCCGCACAGCCGGGTCAGCGGCAACGGCAGGGATGGTCGGCACGTTGGCGTTGAAGATCGCGCTGAACTTCTGCGCCGCGGCGCCCGTGATGTAGCGGACGAGCTCGATCGCGGCCCCCTGGTTCTTCGAGAACCTGGACACCCCGAGCTGCCAGCCGCCGACCGTCGCGACGGACGGGTTCCTGCCCGTGTGCGGCAGAACGGTGACGTTGAATTTGCCCTTGATCGGTCCCGACTGGCTCTTCGAGTACGCATACGGCCAGTTGCGCATGAACGCGGCATTGCCGGCGCCGAACGCCTGGTCGGCCTCGCCCTCCTGGTACGTCGTCACGCCGCGCGGGGTGAGCTCGCCCACCCAGCTCCGCTGCAGGTTGAGGGCCGCAGCGGCCTTCGCGTTGTTGATCGTGACCTTGCCTCCGTCGATGAAGCGACCTCCCCCACTCGAGGCGATCCACTCGAGGGCGTCGCACGTGAGCCCTTCGTAGGCGTTCCCCTGGTAGACGAACCCGTAGAAGTTCGCGTTGGACTGCTGCTCGCCGTCCTGGATCTTCTTAGCCATCGCGCCGAGCTGCGCCCACGTCTTCGGCGGCCCGCTGTACCCGTACTTCTTCAGCAGGTCGGTCCGGTAGTACAGGATCCCGAAGTCCCCGAACCACGGCATCGCGACCAGCTTGCCAGCGAAGGTGTCGTTCCTGATGATTCCCGGCGAGTGCTGCTTGGCCTCTTTCGCCAGCGCCCGCTTCAGGTCGATGAGGTACGGAGCGAACGCCCCCGGCCACAAGATGTCGAGCATGACGACGTCGAAGGCCGACGACTTGGCCGAGAACGTCCGGGCCAGCTGCTGGTACGACGCATCCGATGCGACCGGATGCGGCACGAGCTTCACCTTGATGCCCGTGTCCTTGGAAAATTGCGCAACGAGCTTCACGTCGCGCGTGTGACTCGTACCGACGGGGCCGTCACCGAGGAACGTGATCGACGATCCCCCGTACTTTGCCTTGATGGCGGCCGCATTCGCGACCTTCGGCGGCTTGACGGCTTGCGTCGTGCCGGCGCTTCCTGCCGCGGCGATGGTGAGCGCGGCTACCAGGGCCAACGCCGCCATCAGCCCTGTGATGACAAGGACTCTTCGATTCTTCACTGCTCCCACGTCCTTTCTCCCGAGTCGACGGCTATGCGTGCTTCGTCTTCAGGGAAGGATGTACCCGCCTGTCGATCGCACGGAACCCATGCGCGATCGCCGAGCGACGACGGTTTCCCATCCATACTGCAGCTGGAACGTAGAACCAGGCCGGGCCGGTGTCAAGCAGCGGCCGACTGGAGAAGCCTCTCCACTCGCCCCAGCAGGGCTTCGACGCGATCCCGGTCGAGGCGGCCGTCGCCATGCCGCGCCGCGAGTGCTTCGGACACGAGCTCCTGATCGTCGAGGCTCGACCGAGCCCACGCGCCGGCCGCGGGCTTCGAAGACCAGGCACCCTCGGCCGCAAAGCGCCACGGGCGGCAAGCATTGAGAACGGCGTCATCGTCCCGCGCAACGCCCTCTTCGGCATGCCAGCGCACCGACTCGGACAGGGCGCGGAGCAGCACCGCTCGCGGGAGCGGCGCGAAGAGCTCGCGGGCTGAGGGCCCGAACAGCGCGTGACCGCGCTCGCGCAGGATCGCCCGGTCGATCACGTACCAGTACCGGGCGACGCTGCCCGGGTCAGTTGCCAACCGAAACGGCATCTCCGGGCCGGTGTTCAGGTCCAGCTCGAAGCCCGCCCCTTCCACCGGCTCGCGCACACTCGACTCGGGGTAGAGAACGAACTCGAGCCGGCGCGCAGGGCATGGCAGGGACTCGTGACGGAGCGCGTCTCCGATCTCGGTCTTCAGATCGGGGGCGAGAGACGCACGGCATACAGCCGCGATGTCGAGATCGCTCCGGCCCGGGAAGTAGTCGCCGAGGGCGAACGAGCCGCCCACATAGACGCCGGCGAGCTCGGAGCCGAGGAGCGCTCGCAGGCGAGAAGCAAGCTCGCGATGGTAGGTGGCGGCTGCCCTGACCTCGGGCGATGGCACGGACTCACGGGAGCTCAACGAGCGGCGGCGCTGGGCTGCTCGAGGCGCGAACGCGAGCGATCGAGCGCGGCACCCACAAAACCGCGGAAAAGGGGCGCCGGGCGCGTCGGACGCGACTTGAACTCCGGGTGGAACTGACTCGCGACGAACCACGGGTGATCGGGAAGCTCGACGATCTCGACCAGCCGCCCGTCCTGGAACGTCCCCGAGACGACAAGGCCGGCATCGACCAGCCCGGGGCGAAGCTCGTTGTTGACCTCGTAGCGGTGCCGGTGCCGCTCGTGGATCACGAGCTCGCCGTAGGTCTCACGCGCACGCGTTGCGTCCTCGAGCTCGACCGCCTGGGCTCCGAGCCGCATCGTGCCGCCGAGATCCTCTATCTCCTTCTGCTCGGGGAGCAGGTCGATCACCGGAAACGGCGTCTCGGGATCCATCTCGGTGGAGTTGGCGCCGTCCATGCCGCAAACGTGTCGTGCGAAGTCGGAGACCGCGACGTGCATGCCGAGGCAGATCCCGAGGTACGGGATCTCGCGCTCGCGCGCCACGCGGCATGCGAGGATCTTCCCCTCCCAGCCGCGTGATCCGAATCCACCGGGAACGAGCACGCCGTCCACCTGCTCGAGCTCCCGTACGGCCTCCTGGTAGGACATGTGCTCGGCGTCGACCCAGCGGACGCGCACACGGCAGCCCGAGTGCACCCCCGCGTGCTTCAGCGCCTCGTGGACCGAGAGGTACGCGTCGTGGAGCTTCACGTACTTGCCGACGAGCGCGATCTCGACGTCCTCGCGGAGGTCGCGGCTGCGTTCGGTGAGCTCGCTCCACTCGCCGAGCTCCGCGGCTTGCGTCACGAGCCCGAGCTTCTCGCACACGAGCGCGTCGAGCCCTTCGGCCTGCAACACCTCCGGAATGACGTACACGTCCGGGACGTCCGGGGAGGCGATCACCGCCCGTCGGTCGACGTCGGCGAAGAGCGCGATCTTGTCGCGGATGTCGTCCGAGAGGGGCTCGGTCGACCGGCAGACGACGACGTCGGGATGGATACCGATCCGGCGGAGCTCGTTCACGGAGTGCTGCGTCGGCTTCGTCTTCAGCTCGCCCGCGGCCGGGATGAACGGGACGAGAGTGACGTGGAGGTAGACGACGTTCTCCGGCCCGACCTCACGCCGGAACTGGCGGATCGCCTCGAGGAACGGGAGCGACTCGATGTCGCCGACGGTGCCTCCGATCTCGGAGATGACGACGTCTGCCGGCGCGACCTTCTCTGCCCGGCGGATGCGCGCCTTGATCTCATTCGTGATGTGCGGGATGACCTGCACGGTCGCCCCGAGGAACTCGCCCTTGCGCTCCTTGCGCAGGACCGAGTCCCAGATCGCTCCCGCCGTGTGGCTCGCATTGCGCGAGAGGTTCTCGTCGATGAAGCGCTCGTAGTGGCCGATGTCGAGGTCGGTCTCCGCCCCGTCCTCGGTCACGAAGACCTCGCCGTGCTGGAACGGGCTCATCGTTCCGGGATCGACGTTCAGGTAGGGGTCGAACTTCTGTGCGCTGACGGACAGGCCGCGGGATTTCAGCAGGCGTCCGAGAGACGCCGCGACGATCCCCTTCCCGAGCGCCGAGACAACGCCGCCCGTGACGAACACGTACTTGGCCACGGGATCCAACCGTAGCAGGCCCCGAGGTCGGACGATCGGAGCGGCTTCCTATCCCTCGCTCAAGGACGCGATGAACTCCGCGCCGCCGGCCATCCGCTCGAGCTCCTCGCGGCGGACGAGATCGTCGAGCTCCTCGATCCGCGTGTGCGTCGGGTCGCCCGGCACCTTCTCCACTCGAAAGTGGCGATCGGCCACGCTCGCAATCTGGGGGAGGTGCGTGATCGTCAACACCTGCGCCCGCTCGGCGAGCCGCTGGAGCGTCGAGGCAACCGCGTGCGCGGTGACGCCGCCGATCCCGGCGTCGATTTCGTCGAAGACGAGCGTCTCGCCGCCGGCGACGGCGGCCAGGGCGAGCGCGATGCGCGAGAGCTCTCCACCGGACGCAGTCTCGGCGACGGGCGCGAACGGCAGCCCCGGGTTCGGCCGGACGAGAAAGACGACCTCGTCGGCCCCCGTCGCGCCGAGGTCCCGCTCGCGGAGCTCGGCGACGAACTTGCCCTCCCCCATGCCCAGCCCCTGGAGCTCGTCGGCGACGGCTTCGGCAAACGAACGGGCCTGTGAGCGGCGGACGGCGCGGAGCTCCTCGGCGAGGGCGCCGACCCGAGCCTCGGCCGCGGTGACGGCTTTGGCGGCCGCCTCGACCGGGTCGTGGCCCGCGGCGGTGTCCTCGAGTTCGGCGCGCGCCGCCTCCGCCCGCTCGAGCAGTGCCTCGTACGACGAGGCGCCGAATCGACGCTCGAGATCGGCGATGCGCTCGAGGGTCGACTCGACCTCCTCGACGCGCGCGGGATCCGTCTCGAGCGACGCGAGAAACGCGTGCAGGTCGCTCCCGACCTCGCGCAGCCTGACGGCGACGTCTCGAAGCTCGTCGGCGGCCGCGGCGAGCTCGGGTGCGATCCGCTCGAGAGGCGCGAGCGCACGCTCCGCCCGCGCCGCGAGCGAGGTCGCTCCTTCACCCTCGTCGGGTGCGATCGCGTTCGCCGCCTCCGCCGCTGCCTCCGCGAGCTGGGTGACGTGGCGAAGACGCTCCCGCTGGGTGCGCAGGCTCTCCTTGTCGTCTGCTCCGAGGCCCTCGGTTCCCTCGACGAGCGCTTCGAGCTCCGCGAGCCGCGCAGCCGTGGCACCGGCATCCCTCGTCAACTCGTGGTGGCGCCTGCGAGCAGCACCGAGATCGCGCCACGCCGTCGCCGCCTCGCGCCTTCGCTCGAGCTGGTCGTCTCCGCAGAACGCGTCGAGCACGTCGAGCTGGAAAGCCGGGCGCGCGAGCCGCCGCTGCTCGAACTGGCCGGACATCGCGATCAGGTGATCGGCCGCGGTGGCGACGTCCTCGCGCGCGACCGCACGGCCCCACGCATAGGCGCGAGTCCGCCCGTCGGCGAATACCCGGCGCGCGACCACGAGACCTGACTCGCCTTCGGGGCGCATCTCGGCGAGCGAGGCCAGCGCGTCGTCGTCGAAGAACCCGTCCGGCACGTCAAGCTCGGCTTCGACGTACGCCTCGGCCCCATCCACTCCCACGGAGGAAACATCCGCCTTCGTGCCGAGGAGCAACCCGATGGCCTGTGCGAAGATCGTCTTCCCCGCCCCCGTCTCTCCCGTCACCGCGTTCAGGCCCCGATCGAACGAGAGCTCCGCCTCGCGGATGAGGACGAGATTCTCGATCCGGAGCCTACGAAGCAAAGCGCCGACACCGGATAGGGGCAAGGAAAAGCCCCGCAAGAGGGCGCTTTTCCTGGGACTTGTATTCGTTCATCGAGGGCGCAGTCAGGATTTAGTCAGGAATCACCTACTAGGCGGACTCGATCTCAACATGGCTCATCGACTCGCGTGGCGGCTCGCCGCCGTGGGCGACCATCGGTTGCTGTCCGAGTGTAGTGATGGAAGCGGCGCAACCGTGCGGACTCCTTGCCTTCGTGGCCTCGGTGTGAGACGCTCCGCTCCGCTGCGCTGAAATCGAACAGTTCGCAGACGCCTTCTCCCGCTACCTAAGCGTTAGGAGCGTTAGGAGCGAGTCTAGGAGCCATGCGGCACCTAACGCCCCTAACGCTCCTAACGCTTCAACCGGCGAGAACGACGTTCCGGTGATCGGTGACGAGGGCTTCGCGCAGCGCCTCCTCGACGCTCTTCAGAACGGGCTGATGACGAAGCGCGAGGCCCAACAGGCACTCGCCGCTCACGAGTTCGTGAGGGCACGGCGATGAGCGCGAATGGGCGCCCTCACCTCTCCGCCCGCGAGCTCGTGGTCGTTCTCGGTGCGCAGGCCCTCGTTGATGCCGGCGTGGCGTCCTGGGAATCGCCGTGGCGCCCGCGCAACCCTCGAGTCTTCGCGCTCTGTGCTCACGACCGGACGACGTTCTGGCGCAACAGCGGCGGTCGGCCGATTTGTGGAATCTGCCATCCGCCTGTCGGCTGTAACGTAACGGCGGAGGACGGCGCGTCGTGAGCGACCTCCGCGACCTCTTCGCCCCTGAGTTGGTCGAGGCTTTGGAGGACTTCGTGGACGAGCGCATCGCGGCAGCCCTCGGGGAACGCGAGAACGGCTCCGAGCCCTCCTGGTTGTCGATCGAGGAAGCCGCCGAGTATCTCCGCGTCAGCCCGAGCACGATCGCGCGAATGCTGAAGCAGGGCCGGGTTCGCTCATCGTATGTCGGGAGGCGTAGGCTCGTGCGCCGCTCCGACCTGGATCAGCAGGTAGTTGAGCGCTTGCCCAGGCGCGGATGAGAGCGCAACATGCTGGGTGAATCGATCGGAGGTGATGTGAGTGATCGTCTCGCTCGTTCGCTTTAAGTCGAGGCTCTCCGACGACGCCGTACAGGCAATGTTCGAGGAACGGGCCGACAGCTACCGCAACGTGCCGGGCCTCGTGGAGAAGATCTATCTGCGCTTCCATGAGAGCGGGGAGTTTGGTGCGGTCTACGTCTGGGACTCGGAGAAGGCGCTGATGGACTTTCGGGAAACCGAGCTCGCCCGGACGATCCCGGACGCCTACCAGGTCGAGGAGGCACCGCTCGTCGAGCTCGCGGACGTCTGCCTGGTGATCCAGCCGGAGCCAGCCCGCGTTTCAGCGTAGACAGGTGGTCGCGTTCTAGCCCTTCTCGTCTGGCTGAGCAGTCGGGTTTAGTCAGGTCGTTAGTCAGGTCGCAGCGACTGTTGCTGACTGATGCTGACAGTCTGATTTCCGCCGCAGTTCGGAACCGTGCCGGTTTGACGGCTCCTGACGGCTGCTGACGGCTCGTGGATTCCGCCTACGAAGCAAAGCTCTGGCGGTAGCGCCGCACGAAGGTCGCCTCCGGAAGGGTCGCGAGGAGCGAGCGCTCGGGCCCGATGCGGATCACGGCCCGGTCCGACTTGCCGAGCGTGGCGACACGATGGCCGTCGACGAGGACTCCCGCTTCGACGTCGTGTGTCCGGTTCCACACGATCACGTCGGCGCTCGGCGGGATCACGAACGGCCGCGCGTGCAGCGAGTGCGCTGCGACATACGTGAGGGCCATCGCCTCCAGCCCCCACATCAGCACCGGGCCCCCGTTCGAGAGGTTGTACGCGGTCGAGCCGGAGGGCGTCGAGCAGATGATCCCGTCGCACGGCTGACGACCCAGCTCCTCCCCGCCGACCGCGAGCTCGAGCTCGACCATGCGTCCGAGCGAGCCGCTTGCGACAACGGCGTCGTTGACCGCACGGCCCGTCCCGCCCGGGTGCTCGACCTCGAGAGTCGGCAACTCGACGACCTCGTACTCGCCGGCGAACACTCGGGCCAGCCCCGCCTCGAGGTCGCGCCGCCCCATCGAGCTCAGGAAACCGACGCGCCCGAAGTTCACACCGACGACGGGCACGCCCGTCCCCAGGAACCGAGTGAGCGCCCGCAACACCGTCCCGTCGCCTCCCAGCACGACCGCGATGTCGACCGCCGCGGGATCGGCCGCCGGCTCGAGGCCGTGCTTCTCCCCCTCGTCCGGTGGGAAGAGGAGGTCCACGCCGTGCTCGGCCGCGACCGCTTGTAGCCGGGCGAGGCCCGCGCCGATCTGACCCGGCTTGCCGTGCGTCACGACCGCGGCTCTCGTGACCGATCTAGCCAACGGCCTCGGCGATCCAGCGGTCGATGTCATCGGTGTGCGAGTGGGCCGCGCGGTTGACCAGGTGGACGAAGAACTCCCGATTCCCCTTCGGGCCGGGCAGTCCGGAGTCTACGACTCCGACCGTGTCGCCACCCCATTCACGTGCGGCTTCGATGACGTTCTCGAGGACCTTTCGTTGCACGTCGGGGTCCCGCACCACGCCCTTGCCCACGTCGGCGCGTCCCGCCTCGAACTGCGGCTTGACGAGCACGAGGGCCTCCCAACCCGGCGCGGCGAGCGCGAGCACGGGCGGGAGCGCCTTCGAGACGCTGATGAAGGAGACGTCGCAGACGACGAGCTCGGGTGCGAACGGGAGCTCCGTCAGCGAGCGAGCGTTCGTTCGCTCGAGAACGGTGACGCGGGGATCCGCGCGAACGCGCGGGTGGAGCTGGCCGTAGCCGACGTCGATGGCCGCGACACGCTTCGCTCCGGCCTGCAACAGGCAGTCGGTGAAGCCGCCCGTCGAGGCCCCGACGTCAGCGCAGTCGCGACCTTCGACGGAAACGTGCAGCGAATCGAGCGCGCGCTGAAGCTTCTCGCCGCCACGCGACACGAACCGCGGAGGACGCTCGACCCGGAGCTCGGTGCCCTCGTCGAGCTGCTCACCCGGCTTGTCGTGCCCCAGCACCAGGCCGGCGAGAACCAGCGCCTGGGCCTGCGCGCGCGACTCCGCCAGCCCGCGCTCGACGAGCAGAACGTCGACACGCTTCTTCACGCGCCCGAGGCTACTGGACGGATGGCGAAGCGAGCCGCCGGCGACACCGAGAACGCCGCGAGCACGGTGTCGATCATGGGGACACGGGCAACGGAGACGCCGATCGGCGGTTGAACGACGCGCCCAGCGGGTACGGGACATTCATCGTCGCTCAACCTTTCACCGTCCCTTCACCCGACTGGGGGTAAATAGGCATGCGGAATCCGCCGACTCCATGTGGTGCCGAAAGGACGCAAGCCCTGGGGGCCGAACTGGAGGTGAAGATATGCCAAGTTGGCTTACGCTCATGATCATCGTGCTCGTGGGGGTCGCGCTGTTTGCGGACCTCCGGCGCAACGACGCCGACGAGTTGGCCGACGTCGTCGGGCGCAAGGAACACCCCAGGATCACGCCGGACCCGCTCGTCCGCCCGAACGTCCGCGACGTTCTCGAGAACGGTCATCGCGGGACGGTGCCTCGCCCGCTCTCCACGCGGAGGGCCGGACAGGACGTCCGCAAACTCCGCTGAGAACCTCTTCACGATGATCGCCCGACACGGTCGCTCACCGTGAAAGGGGTTCTAGGGCGCCTCTACGTCGGAGCGACACGGCGGGCACCGATCAGGCGTCCGCCGTAGCCCGGCTCACCGAGTCGGACGACTTCGACGTTCCGACCCGTCTGTGGCGCGTGCACCATCCGGCCCCGTCCGAGATAGAGGCCCACGTGTCCGAGGCCCTCGAAGAAGAGAACGTCGCCCGGCTCCATACGAGAGGTCGGCACGCGCCGGCCTTCGTCGTACAACGCGTAGGAGCTGTGCGGAAGGTCGATCCCGACGCGACCGTACGCCCAGCGGACGAGCCCCGAGCAGTCGAATCCGCTCGCCGGAGACTCGCCGCCCCAGCGGTACGGCACACCGACCACCTTGAGCGCGACCTGAACGGCGCGCTCACCCTTCGTCGGAGCTTCCTCCTCGAGCACGGAATGCGCGTCGCGTGGGTCCCACCCCTCGTCGCCGAGGGCAGCAGCAGGGACGACCGCACAGGTGACGACACCCGCAAGGGCGAACGTGAACAGGCGGCTGCGGAGGCGGGTCGTCGACATGGAAAGAGAACGACGGTTCGCATTCGCACGCGAAGAAGGCACGCGACACGAACCTGGTCTGTTCGAGAAGGTCAGATCGTAGTCGGAGAGGCAGCCGCGTCAACCCCCCTAGTGCTCCTCACGCAACGAGCAGCCATGTCGCGAGGGGGCGCTGGGCGCCACGATGCTGCGTCCTCGGTCGCGCCCACCCTTGTTTCGGTATGGGCGCTCCCTGCGTCCTTGCCTCCCGGCGCCCATCATCCGCCTCGCGACGGGCGATCATTCCGTTGGATGCTCTATGCGGTTCGCGAAGCGACGGCGTCGACGAGTCCGCGGAGCACGCCCGTATCTCCGCGAACGGCGTCGAGGTGCTCGCGGGCTCGGTCGGCAGCGCTGTCCGCCAGCTGACTCACCGCGTCGGGCGGGAGGCGCGAGGCGACTCCGTCCCCGTCCAGGATGTCGTCCACGACCTGGAACAGAAGCCCGACATCCGCACCGAAAGCACGCCACGGGCCCTGACCCTCGTCCGCAACGCCCGCCACCCTGAGCCCGAGGCCGACCGAGGCGGCAAACAGTCGACCCGTCTTCAGGCGGTGGAGCTCCGCGAGATCGCCGTCGTCGCCCGTGATGTCGAGGTACTGGCCGCCAAGCATGCCGAGCGTGGCGTCGACGAGCTCTCGTGCGACTCCCGGGTCATCGTAGGTGAGAGCGAGCCGGACTGCCTCTGCGAGCATCGCGTCACCGGCGAGCAGCGCGACTCCCTCGCCGAAGGCAACGTGCGCGCTCGGACGGCCACGCCGCTCCGAGTCGTCGTCCATCGCCGGAAGGTCGTCGTGAACGAGTGAGAACGTGTGCACGAGCTCGAGCGCAGCAGCGGCGGGAAGCGCCTGCTCGACGACTCCCCCCGTGGCCTGCGTCACCGCGAGACAGAGCACGGGCCGAATCCGCTTTCCCCCCGGCTCGAGCGAGTAGCGCAACGCCTCCTCGAGCCGCCCGAGCGACGACGAGAGCGGAAGCGCGCCTACGTACGCCTCGAAGTCGGCGCGGAGCTCCTCAGCCGTCCGCATCGGCGATCGCCCGTGCGCGGGTGAGCTCGGCCTCGATCTGCCGGGCGAGCTCGGCCAGCTCAGTGATGACCTCGACCGCTTCGCTCCCGTCGACGTCGTCCGCGTCGGCAAGTCGCTCGAGCTCCTCGCGGCGCTCGTTGAGGCGGCCGAGCAGCTCCTCGGCGCGAGCGAGCGCTTCATCGACGCCTGTCACGCGGCGTCCACCTCACCTGCGATTCGTCCGAGGATGCCGTTCACCAGACGTGCCGCATCTTCCGATGCATAGCGCTTCGCCAGCACGACAGCCTCGTTGATCGCCACCTCGCGGGGCACCGTTCCCTGTTCGAGCTCGTAGACACCGATCCGCAGGATATTGCGCTCGAGCGTACCCAGCCGATCGGCCGGCCAGTCCGGAGACGATTCGGTCACGCGCCGGTCGAGCTCTGGCGCTCGGCCGGCGACCGTCGACGCGAGGTCGCGGGCGAACTCGTCCGGCTCGCCCTCGAAGAGTGAGGCGAGCTCCTGACCGGTGAGATCCCATTGGTACAGGAGAAAGAGCGCCTGCCGGCGGCCGGCCTTTCGGCCTATCGGAGCACTCACGAGGGCGAGAGCGAGGGCACGCGCCCCTCGAGCTCGGACAGAGTCGACGTCGAGTACTCGCCGCTTTCGAACTCGCGCGAGCGGAGGACGTCGAGCGCGACCTCGCGTGTCGTGGGGATGCCCTCGATCTCGAGCTCCTCGAGCGCACGAACGGATCGCGCCACCGCAGCCGGACGCGACTCGTCCCAGACGATCACCTTCGCGATCATCGAGTCGTAGAACGGCGGGATCTCGCTTCCGTCCGAGACCGCCGTGTCCACTCGAACGCCTGCGCCGAGCGGTGGCACGAACCTCCGCACGATCCCGGGCGCCGGGAGGAAGCCCCGAGCCGGATCCTCGGCGTTGATCCGAATCTCGATGGCGTGGCCGCGGCGAGGGGCTCGTCCCGTGAGCTCGAGCCGCTCGCCGGCAGCGATCCGTACCTGCTCGCGCACGATGTCGATCCCCGTGACGAGCTCCGATACCGGGTGCTCGACCTGGAGGCGGCAGTTCACCTCGATGAAGTAGAAGCTGCCATCCGACCCGACGAGGAACTCGAAGGTCCCGGCGTTGCGGTACCCGATTTCACGACAGGCGTGCTCGACCGCTTCCTCCATCTCGGCCCGCGTCTCGTCGTCGATCCCCGGCGACGGCGACTCCTCGACGAGCTTCTGATGCCTGCGTTGGATCGAGCACTCGCGCTCCCCGAGAGTCAGGACCCGGCCCTCTCCGTCGCACAGGACCTGGATCTCGACGTGCCTGGCAGGCGACACGAGCTTCTCCACGTACAGGGCGCCGTTTCCAAAGGAGGCGTCCGCCTCGGCGCTCGCGGCGCCGAACGCGTCCGGGAGCTCGTCCTCGGAGGTGACCAGCCGCATTCCCGTGCCGCCTCCCCCAGCCGCAGCCTTGAGCAGCACGGGGAAGCCAGCCTCGATCGCCGCGCGGCGGAGGTCGCTCAGACCCGCGGTACCGTCGGAGCCGGGCACGAGCGGGACCCCGGCTCCGCGCAGTGCCTCCTTCGCTCGCACCTTGTCCCCCATCTGCTCGACGACGTCCGGGGTGGGGCCGATGAAGACGAGGTCCGAGCCCTCGCATGCCCGGACGAACGCGGCATTCTCGGCCAGGAAGCCGTAGCCTGGGTGCACCGCCTCGCAGCCCGTGGTCTCGGCTGCCGCCACGACGTTCGAGATCACGAGGTAGCTGTCGGTGGCGGGTGGAGGGCCGATGCAGACGGCCTGGTCTGCAAGCCGCACGTGGAGGGCATCACGATCGGCGGTCGAGTAGACGGCGACCGCCTCCGCTCCCAGCTCGTGGAGCGCGCGGATCACCCGCACGGCGATCTCGCCCCGGTTCGCGACGAGGACGCGCGAGAACATGTGCGCCGCCCCTAGACCGCCGGGGGCACGAGGATCGGTTCGATCTCGAAGAGAAGCTGACCGAACTCGACCGGCTCCGCGTTCTCGACGTGAATCGACCGTACCGTGCCGGCGGCTTCGGCCTTCAGCTCGTTGAAGAGCTTCATCGCCTCGAGGATGCAGAGTGTCTGGCCCGGAAGAACGATGTCCCCGATGTCCACGAACACCGGCGCGCCCGGATTCGGTGCGCGGAAGAAGACCCCCACCATCGGCGACTCGACACGGACGACGCCGTCCGCCGCTTCCGGCTCGACGCCCGCGACGACCACGTCTGCGTCACCCGGGGAGCCGGTGCCGACGGTGGCCGGCACGGGCTCGTCCGCACGACGGACGGAGACGCGCATGCCCTCGTCCTCGATCTCGATCTCACCGACGCCCGACTCCTGCACGATCTTGACGAGCTCGCGAATCCGCTCGCCGCGCTCGGCGTCGGCGTCCTCCGCGACGAGCACGGTGTCCGGCGAGTGGCGCGCGCGGATCTTGTGGAGAAGCTGCTCGGCATCCGTGCCGAACATCGCGATGAGGACGAGCTCCTCTTCGCTCGCGGCAAGTCCCTCCGCCTGCTCGCGCACGTCCTCGGTCGTCACCGGGTCCTCGGCGGGTAGCGACCGTGGTGACAGAAGCTCGACCGCGCGCTCGACAGTCGGGTCGATCGGCTCCGGGGTCACGCCGTAGCCGCCCTGTACCAGCTCGCGAAACTCGTCGATGACGGTGCCGTAGCGCCTCGCGTCCAAAACGTGGAGCAAGGCCTGCGACGCGAGAATCTGTCCGATCGGCGCTGCGAGCGGAGGCCATCCCGCCTCGGCGCGCACCCGGCCGACTTCCTCGAGCACCTCGAGCAGGCGATCCGCGGCGGCATGCGCGCGCAGATGGAACTCGAGAGCCGCGACGAGCCCGGCCGGCAGGTCGTACTCGGCGGCGCGGACGGCGATCCTGGGCGCCACCGGAGCGACCGGCTCGTCCCCGATGTGCTCGTCGATGACATCGGCGGCGTCCCAGAGCTTCGCTGCGTCGAGGCCGGTCGCATGACCGAGTCCGTCGAGCGACTCGGCGAGGGACTCGCCCGAGACTCGGTGGAGCGCCAGCGCGAGCGGATAGACAGCGGTCGCGACGAGGTCGGCCCCCGCCTCGACCGCGGCTATCGCCGACGCGAGACCGACCCCCGCCGAGCCCTGGACGTAGAAGCCGACAGGAAGCTCGCTCGCCGCCTTGATGCGTCCGACCAGCTCCTGCGCCCTGTGCGGCACGAGCGCGCCTGTCGGATCGTTGACGATCACGCGGGTTGCGCCGAGCTCGGGCAGCTTGCGCGCCTGCTCGACGAGCGTGTCCGTCTCTCCCGTTCGGCCCGGGCTGTAGACGAGCCCCGCGTGGAATGCGCCGCCCGCATTCGTGATCGCGGCACCCGCCTCGCGGAGGTTCGAGACGTCGTTGAGCGGGTCGTGAAGCCGGAAGACCTCGATTCCGTTCTCGGCTGCGCACGAGACGAATCGTCCGACGATGTCGCCCGAAACGGGTCGCGAGCCGACGAGAAAGCGGCCGCGCAGGGCGATCCCCAGCGGTGTCGAGACGCGCGCCTTGATCGCGCGGATGCGCTCCCACGGGCTCTCGACACGACGCCGGACGGCCGCGTCGAAGACGCCGCCGCCCGAGACCTCGAGGCATGCGAATCCAGCCTCGTCGAGGATCTCGGCCACACGCAGGACCTCTCCGGTCGGCAGCGCGCCGGCGAGCGGCTCCTGCGAGAGCAGGCGAATCGTCGTATCGACCAGCTTTGGCACGCGTGGACCTTAGCGGGCTAGCGAAGCGGAACGACCTGCTCCACAGCCCAAGGCCGTAAGAGCGTCGTCCGGGCGGCCGGGAAGCGCACGCGCTTCACCTCGCGCACGATCTGCTCGCCCATCTGCGAATCCCTGAGTGGAAGAAGCGCCTTACGCAACTCGTCCGGCCCAGGGTGCCCGCGAACGATCGCAACAGTCATGTGGGGGAGGAAGGCAGGGATATCGCACGGCGTCCCTGCCACAAGTCGACGGATCGGGCCGGCGACCTCGACAACCACCGCAGTGTGGAAGCAGTTGGCCCGCACGTAGGCGACCGAGAACGCGTCAACCTCGGGCCATCGTTCCCATGCGGGGCCGATCGGGTCGGTGGTGCCGATCCAGACGTGAAGAAAGTGATCTGGTACTGGCACGAGCCAACCCAGATGCGAGATGGCACTCTGCATCTCTGCGGCGGCACACTTGACCGGGGTCGACGGCTCGATCACCCAGCCCTCGAGCACTGCCTTTTCGTCCTCGTCGAACTGCTCGAAGAAGTCCTCGAGTGGATCGACACGACCGAGAAAGTGGTTCCAAGCCTGGTCGAAGCTCGTGAAGAGCTCGCCCACTTGTGTCAGGCGCGGGAGATGTAGCGGCCCTCGCGGGGATCGACCTTGATCCGCTCGCCGCGGTCGACGAAGAGCGGAACCTGCACGACCGCCCCAGTCTCGAGGGTCGCGGGCTTCGTCACGTTCGTGACCGTGTCACCTCGCACCGCAGGCTCCGTCTCCGTTACGGCAAGCTCGACCGACGCCGGCAACTGGAGCCCCGCGGGCTTGCCGTCGACCGCAAGCATCTGCACCGAGCTCGAGGGCGCGAGGTATGCGAGCTCGCCGGCGACGTCCGCGTGCGGAAGACCGAACTGCTCGAAGCTCGTCTCGTCCATGAAGTGCGCCTCGGAGCCGTCGTCGTAGAGGAACTGGACGCTCTTCACCTCGGTGTGGACGCGCGCGAACTTCTCGCCAGCACGGAATGTGCGGTCCACGACCGCGCCCGACTCGAGCGCCTTCAGCTTCGTCCGCACGAACGCGCCGCCCTTCCCCGGCTTCACGTGCTGGAACTCGACGATGCGCCATACCGAGCCGTCGAGCTCGATGTGCATCCCGTTTCGGAACTGGTTCGTGGAGACGGTCTCGGCCATGACCGCGGGCATTGTAGGGCCCGCCCTCAGTCGACCGTCAGGAGCTCCTTCGTGAACTCGGTGAGCCGCTCGCACCCCTGCGCGGTCACGAGCACGAGATCCTCGATCCGAACGCCCGCGTCCCCCGGAAGGTAGATCCCGGGCTCGACCGAGACGACGTTCCCCGGCTCCAGTACGTCGGTCGACTCCGGGCGGAGAACAGGCCCCTCGTGGATCTGGAGACCGACGCCGTGCCCGAGTCCGTGGCCATAGGCCCAACCGAGCTCGGCAGCCTCGATCGCGACTCTCGACGCGGCATCGGCGTCGCTGCCACTGACTCGTGGGCCGACCGCGGCGAGACCGGCGAGCTGCGCCTCGAGACACAGCGCATAAAGCCCCGCGAGCCGCTCGGCCACGTCGCCCACGGCGAACGTGCGCGTGCAGTCGGAGCAGTAACCGTCGACGACGCAGCCCGCATCGACGGTCACCAGCACTCCCCTTTCGATCTGGTCGTCACCGGGCACCGCGTGCGGCGACGAGCCCGTCGCGCCCGCGGCGACCACGGTCGGGAACGAGAGGCCCTCGGCTCCCGCCTCTCGGAAGCTCCGCTCGACCCACCACGCGAGGTCGCGCTCGCTCCGGCCGCTGAAGCGCTCCTGTGCGAGCGCCGCGAAGATCTCGTCGGAGAGCGCGCCCGCCCGGCGCATCGATGCGATCTCCTCCACGTCCTTCACCGCCCGGAGGGACTCGACGAGGCCGGACGACGGCACGGCGTCCACACCCGCATCGACGAGCGCTCGGTAGCCGGCATGCGGCAGGTGCGCTTCCTCGAAGGAGATGCGGCGGGAACTCAGGAGCTCGCCGATCGCCGGGAGGAGATTCCGAGCCGTCTCGACGAACCCGACGCCTTCGATCTCGCGCGCCCGAGACGAGTAGCGAAAGTCCGTGAAGAGCGTCGCACTCCCGTCCGGCTCGACGAGCACCGCTGCGTTCGAGCTCTGGAGCCCCGTCAGGTAACGGACGTTCGCCTGCCCGCCGAGGACGTACGGCGGACCCGCGACGAGCAACGGCTCGCTCAGGCGAGACGCCAGGCACTGGATCCGGCTCAGCCGCGTCCTTTCGCGAGGAACTCGAGCGCTTCGCGATAGCCGTCCGGCCCCTTGCCGACGATTCGCTCCGCCACGAGCCCGTCGAGGACCGAGAACCTCCGCCATTCCTCGCGCGCGTCGACGTCGGAGAGGTGCACCTCGACGACCGGAACGTCGAAGAGCTCGACCGCGTCCCTGATCGCCCACGAGTAGTGCGCCCAGGCTCCGGGATTGAGGATCACCCCGTCCACCCACTCGTACGCCTCGTGGCACCAGTCGATGAACTCGCCCTCGTGGTTCGTCTGGCGGCAGCGAACCGTGCAGTCGAGCTTCAGAGCCCACTCGTACAAGCGCGTCTCGAGCTCCGAGAGGCCCATGCCCCCGTAGAGCTCGGGATCGCGTTGTCCGAGGACATCGAGGTTGACACCGTTCAGCACGAGAATCCGCATCGCGTGACCCTAACTCAAGCGATGAGGGCGTCCAGGGCCGCTCTGACGCGTGCCGGCTCGACCTCGACGCCGAGTCGCGGCTTGCCTGGAGCTTCGAGGAGCACGAGCCTCGGGCTGCCGGCCTCGGTCTTCTTGTCCCGCAAGAGCGCGGCCCAGGCTGCGCCTCGGTCGACCGCCACGGCATGCGGCTGGAGGAGTTCCTCGACCTCTTGGGCCTCGTCCTCGAGATCGGAGAGGCGCAGGGCCGCGAGCAACCCGAGTGCGACGGCACGCCCGTGAGAAAGCGAGTAGCCCGACGCAGCCTCGAGCGCGTGCGCGAACGTGTGGCCGAGGTTCAGCTGTGCGCGCTCGCCGCGCTCGTACGGGTCGCGCAGGCAGACGGCCGCCTTGAAGGCCGCACACCGCCGGACCTGCTCGGACAGCTCGAGCTCCCAGGTCGGGTCGCCGGCGAGGAGCCCGGACTTCACGATCTCGGAGCGTCCGTTAGACAACTCGTCCTCGGGCAGCGTCGAGAGCAGCGTCGTGTCGACGACCGTCTCGCTGGGCCAGTGGAATGCGCCGACGAGGTTCTTTCCCTCGGGGAGATCGATCCCGGTCTTCCCGCCGATCGCCGCATCCACCTGCCCGACGAGGGTCGA
>DATAEF010000008.1:0-10017 GCA_036258155.1 Gaiellaceae bacterium
ACGTGATGTCGAAACGGCCTTGGCCGCCGTCGGCCTCCCGGCCGTCCTCAAGCCGGTCGACTCGGGAGGGCAACGGGCAGTGTTCCGCATCGAGAGCCGCGCCGAGCTCGAGCGCGATCTGCCCGAGGCCCTCGCCGAGTCCCCGACCGGCGAGGCGATCCTGGAAGGGTTCGTCGAAGGCGTCGAGATGAACGGGATCGTGATCGCCCGCGGCCTGGAGCCGGCTCTCGTGACGCTCTCGGACCGTCTCCGTCCCCCCGGAATCGGCTTCGGCGTCGGTTGGATCCACGTGTACCCGCCGTCTGTCAACGGCGATCAGCTCGCGCTCTCCGAGCGGGCGGCAGTCGAGTCCGTACGCGCACTCGGCCTCCGCGACGCGATCGCGTTCCCGCAGCTGATCGCATCGCCGGACGGTGGCGTCGCAGTGGTGGAGGTCGCCGCGCGCATTCCCGGAGGCCAGATGGCCGACCTCGTTCGGCACGCGGTCGGAGTCGATCTCGTCGAGGTCGCGCTGCGCCAAGCGCTCGGCGACGAGGTGCCGGACGAGATCGCGCTCCCGCGATTCAAGCAGCCGCTCGCGATCCGGTTCTTCACGGCACAGCCGGGATCGCTGCCGACCGGCGAGGTCGTGCGCATCGGCAGCCTCGGGCCTGTGCTCTCCGCGGAGGGCGTCGTGCAGGCGGACACGTACCTCCAGGTCGGCGAGACGATCCGCCCCGTACGGCGGGACGGCGACCGGCGTGGCTACGTGATCGCCGTCGGGGACACCCCGAGCGAGGCACTTACCCGTGCGGAGCACGCGGCCGGAAGGCTCGAGGTCGAGGTGGCGCCATGAGCTGCACGTTCGACCTCGAGCACTACCGCGAGATCCTCGAGGCGGCGAAGGACGGCGGTTATCGGTTCTCGATGTTCGAGGCACCGCCCGAGCGCGGCGATCTCTTCCTCCGCCACGACATCGACCTCTCGCTCGATGCTGCCGTTCGGATGGCCGAGCTCGAGGCCGAGCTCGAGGTGCGGGCCACCTATCTGCTCATGACCGAGTCCGTCTTCTACAACCTTGCTTCGAGCGAAGGCGCCGCTGCGATCCCGCGGCTGCGCGCGCTCGGGCACGCGGTCGGGCTCCACGCCGTTCATCCGACGGTGGACCTCGACGATCGCTTCGATCGCGTGGTGTCGTGGCACAACCCGAAACCGGAGTACATGTCCGAAATGATCTCGGGAGCGGTCAATGTCTACGCGGAGCCGTACTTCTCGCGCCAGACGTACAGGTCGGACTCGAACCAGCACTGGCGCTCGGGGTGTCCGCACGAAGAGCTCCGGGGCGGCGGCTTTCCGTGGCTTCAAATCCTCGTCCACCCGGCGATCTGGGTGTACCCCGGTACGACCATGGGTCAGACGATGCGAGCGATGGTGGAAGCAGAGAGCGCGCGTCGGCTCGACCAACTCGCGGGCGACGGCATCCACGTCTCGTGAACGCTTGACCGTCGGTGTCAGACACCGCCAAAAGCGATGGACGCCTCGGAGCAGCCGACAAGGGACATGTACTCGGCTAGCTCGGCGCTTGGCCGCATGTCGAGCGCGGGATCGCGACGCCCTCGCATCGTGGACAAGTTCGCGCTGTCTTGGCACAGAAATCGCTTGACAGGATTCTGTGTCTGACACCGGTCAGCTTCGTGTTGTCCACTGCCCGGTGAACACGGCCGGCGTGCCGTGGGCGAACGTCCAGGCGCTCCGACGACGCGGGGTCGACGCGCAGCTCGTCGTCTTCAACCGCTATAAGCTGCACTCCGAGGCAGACTGGTCGCTCGAGCGCCGCGGCAACCTTGCGCAGAGGCAGCTGACTCAGTGGTCGGCGCTGCTCCGCCTTCTACCTCGCACGGACGTCTTCCACTTCTACTTCGGGCTGACGCTCGTCCCGCGGTCTGCGCAGTTCCCGATCCTCCGCGCGCTGCGAAGGAAGTCGGTGATGCACTACCTGGGCTCGGACATCCGCGGAAAGACGCCCGCCGAGCTCGCGTTCGGGAAGAAGGCGGACGTCGAGGTCGTCGGCTCGTACGACGCGATCCGATGGGTCCCCGGTGCCGAGATGATCCCACCCGGAATCGACGTTAGGACCATCGCGCCCGCGCTCCCCTCCGATCGCACGCGGCCCGTGATCCTGCACGCGCCGTCGTCGCGTCGACGGAAGGGGACGGAGCACGTGCTCGCGGCCTGCGAGAGCCTCGACGCCGATCTCGTCCTCGTCGAGGGGCTCCACCACGACGACGCGTTCGAGCGCTACCGCGAGGCGGACATCGTCGTCGATCAGCTGAACGCAGGCTGGTACGGCCTGTTCGCGATCGAGTGCATGGCGCTCGGCAAGCCCGTGGTCACGTTCCTCCACGACGAGGCCGTCCACCGCACGGAGAAGGAGCTGGGCGTACGCGTCCCGATCGTACGAGCCACCAAGGACGATCTCCGCGCGCGCCTCGAGCCACTCGTCGCAGACGCTGCCGAGCGTCGCCGGATCGGAGCCGAGTCGCGTGCCTATGTGGAGCAGGTCCACGATCTCGACGCGATCGCCGACCGCCTGCTCGCTCTCTACTCTCGTTTGTAGTGCCTTCCCTCGGCACAGAACTGAAGCGGCTCGGCAAGCACTCGGCGATCTACGGCCTCGGCGGGCTCGTCTCCCGCATCCTCGCTGTCCTCCTTCTGCCGCTGTACACGCGCTACCTCTCGCCGTCCGACTACGGGAAGGTCGAGACGCTCATCGCGCTGACGACGGTGATCGGAATCGTGCTGCGCATGGGGATCCACTCGGCGTTCTTCCGCTTCTACTTCGACTCGCCCGAGCCGGAGCACCGGCGTCTCGTGCTTCGCACGTCCTTCTGGTTCACGATGGCGATGGCGACCGCGGGGCTGATCGTCGGAGTCGCCCTCTCGCCGCAGATCTCGGATCTCCTCTTCGGCACGACCGACGATGCAGAGCTCGTCGCGGCCGCGTTCGTGGGCCTCTGGGCAGGGATGAACTACGAGCAGCTCACGTCGCTCTTCCGGGTCGAGGAGCGCTCGGCGGCCTTCGTCGCGGCGAGCCTCTCGAATGTCCTGCTGACGATCGGGGCAACGCTGATCCTCGTCGTCGCGCTCGACAAGGGGCCGATCGGCGTGATCGTCGGCAACTTCACGGGCACGCTCCTGGTCTACGCGGCGCTCGTGGGCTACCGCCGCGAGCAGCTCGGGCTCCAGTTCGACCGGGGCATGCTCAGGGAGATGAACCGCTTCGGGATCCCGCTGGTACCGACCGCGCTCTTCCTGTGGGTGACGAACTTCTCGGACCGCCTCTTCCTCGTGCAGCTCGCGGACGTGACGGAAGTCGGCCTCTACTCGGTCGGCGTGCGCATCGCCTCTGCGATGGTGCTCCTCCTGACGGCGTTCAGGCTCGCCTGGCCTGCGTTTGCGTACTCGATCGAGGACGAAGGCGAAGCGCGGCGCACGTACGCATACGTGCTCACGTACCTCGTGCTCGTCGCAACCTGGGTGGCAACGGCGCTCGCGCTCCTCTCCCCCTGGATCGTCGACTGGATCGCGGCTCCGGCCTTCGCCGAGTCGTCGCGGGTCGTTGGCCCGCTCGCGTTCGCCGCGGTCGCGTTCGGCGCGTACATCGTCGTCGCCATCGGCGTCGGGCGCGCACGACGGACGCAGTTCAACTGGGTCGTGACCGGGGTGGCTGCTGCGGTGAACATCGTCCTCAACCTCCTGTTCATCCCGCCGTACGGGATGATGGGCGCCGCCGTTGCGACGGTCGCGGCCTACATGACGATGTTCGTCGGCATGGCCTGGTGGTCCCAGCGGATCTACCCGGTGCCGTACCAGTGGCGGCGGGTGGCAACCGCGGCGGGTGCCGGAATTGCGCTCGCCGCGGTCGGCAAGCTCGCGGGCGGAGGCCTGCCGGTTGCGTTCCTCCTCGTGCTCGCGTACCCGCTCGCGCTCTTCCTGCTCGGGTTCTATCTCCCCGCGGAGCGCAAAGCGATCGGCGCGCGCCTTCGCCTCGCGCGCTAGGGAAGTCAGTCGAGCGGCTCGGGCTCCTGGTCTCGCGCGATGTCGAGTGTGTACCGCCGCCCCGACGTCAACCCCCGCTCGCGCATCCTCGGGTTCGTGACGAAGCACCACTGGCCGTGCGCGTGGACGACAGTGGCGCGGAACCGCTCGCCGTCCAGCTCGAAGGCCACCGGGATCTGCCTTTCCCAGCCGAGCCTCTCCTTCTGCACCTCGCTGAACACCACCTTCGCCCCAGTGCCGGTCGAGACGACGTCGACGTTCATCCTCATGATCAAGCGACGATGCGGTACACCTGGAAGCACTCGGCGTACTCGCGGTTCACGTTCACGCCGTGAACGCGGGCGAGGTTCCAGATGTACTCGGGGTCGGCGTACCGGCGGTGCTGCTGCGAGGCATAGCGGGAGAGCGCCGCGACCTTGCGCTCGATATGACGCTTCTCGAGCGCGACGTACGCACCGTAGGAGAAGTCGAAGTTGTTCCAGGGGACCTCGTAGCCGAGGATCGTCGTCCGTTTGAACGCGCGCAGCCCCTCCTGCGCGATCGTCTGGTGATCCTGGTGAACGTCGTGGTGCGACGGTTGAAAGACGACGTCGGGCTCGAGCTCCTCCCAGAGCGCCACGAGAATTTCGAGGAGGTCCTGGCGGCGCTCGGGGAAGGTGCGGACGTCGAAGTCGTGCACGGTGAGACCGTCCTCGCGGATCCCGAGCTCGGCAGTCGCCCCCCGCACCTCACGCGCGAGCGTGTCGGGCTCGAAGCCGGAGGGAAGCGAGCGTGTCGCGATCGAGAACGCGACGTAGCGGACGTCGCAACCACCCTCGACGAGTCGCGCCATCGTCCCCCCACAGCCGAGCTCGCCGTCGTCGGTGTGCGGCGCGAGCACGAGCGCTCTCTTCCAGGCCTCGATCATCGCGCTATTCAACCACTGGACCCCGCAACGGAGTGGCCGTCCGCGGCATGGTCGCCCCCTCCGTCGGGAAGTCCGAGCGCGTAACGTCCCGCGCAGTGGAGCACACCGACACCGCTCAGATTGCAGCGCTCGTGGGCGCAATCGGAGCCCTCCTCGTGCTCATCCCTCGAGGGCGACTGTTTCTGCTCGCGGGGCTCGCGCTCCTCGCGCTCGCGACCGCCGGAATCGGGCGCTCACTCGTCGGTGACGACGACATTCGCCTTCTCTTCACGGAACCGACCGGGCTCGCGCTCGTCGGGACGGGCGCAGCCGCCGCGATCCTCGGAGCAGTTCTGCTGGTGCGCTACCCGGCCGCGGTGCCGGTTGTTCTCCTCGCAGCGGCGCCGTTTCGAATCCCGGTGCGACTGGGTCGGGAGGACGCCTTCCTCCTCCTCCCGCTGTACCTCGTCGTCGCAGCCGCCGCCCTCGCCCTCGCCTATCGGGTGGTCCTTGGAGAGCATCCTCCAGCGCCGCCGTTCCTGCTAGCGCTGCCGCTCGCGGCGTTCGTCACCTTCTCGGCCGCATCCTTCCTCTGGACGTGGGACGAGCGCGCGGGAGGAATCGCGCTTGCGTTCTTTGTTTTCCCGTTCGTCGCCGGCTTCGCCATCGTCGCGCGCAGCCCACTCGCAGCCTGGCTCCCGAGGGCACTCCTCGTCACGCTCGCAGTCCTCGGCTCGCTCTTTGCGGCGATCGGGATCTGGCAGGCGCAGACCCGGACCGTGTTCTTCGCACGTGACGTCGAGGTGGCGAACGCGTACACGTCGTTCTTCCGCGTCACCTCGCTCTTCAAGGACCCGAGCCTGTACGGCCGGTACCTCGTCGTTCCGATCGCGGTGCTCCTCGTCGTCGTCCTCATCCGGCGCGGCCGAACGGTCGACTGGGTGGTGGCATCGGCATTCGTCGCGTTCCTGTTCTGGGGCCTCTTCTACTCGTACTCGCAGTCGAGCTTCGTCGCGCTGTTCGCAGTGACGTTCGGAGTCGCGCTCGTGGGCTCGGGCAAGCGGGTGCGAATCGCGCTGATCGCCGCCGCGATCGTCGCCACGCTCGCTGCGGGCGCCGTGGCGGCCGAGGCGGTCGGAGGACGCTCGGCCAAGGACGTGACGAGCGGGCGGTCACGGCTCGTCTCCGTGACGCTCCAGGCGTTCACCGAGCGTCCGATTGCAGGAGTGGGCATCGGTGGCCAGCCTTTCGCAAGCTCCGAGCTCTCCGGAAAGGGTCGCCCGAGCCGCAACGCGTCCCACACGACGCCGTTCACAGTCCTTGCCGAGCTCGGCGCAATCGGCTTCATGCTCTACGCCTGGCTGATCGCCGCCGTGGGCTGGGCGCTCGTCGAGGTCACGCGAATCGATCGTGCGTTCGGGATGGGGCTGGCTGCCGTCCTCGTCGCGCTCCTCGTCCACTCGTTCCTGTACGCAGGGCTCTTCGAAGACCCGCTCACCTGGGGCGCGCTGGCTTTGGCCGCCGCAGTGCTCGCGCGCGAGGCGGCCGCGAGAGAGAGCGCCGCGGCGGATGCCTCGCCGGGCACTCCGGCACTGCTGGCACACTGATCTCGGGCCGGCGAGACCGGCTTCGTTGTTATGCCCCGACCACTTGCCTGGATCCTTGCCACGGTCGCCGTGCTCGTGACCGCTCTCTTCGGCCTCGCGATCGCCGTCTACCTCATGACCCCGAGCGAGACCGAGGGAGCGCTCGATACCAGCCTCACCGACGTGACCGTGGTGGGCGTTCAGACGGTCCCGAAGCCGACCCCCCGCCCGGAGCCGGAGCCGGAAGACGACGCGCGGTGCTGGCGGTCGTTCGGAGGCGATCCGCAGCGGTCACTGGCCCGGCCGGCGTTCGATCTCGGCATTCCGGCCCGCAAGATCGAGTGGACGCGGGGTCTCGAGAGCTACATCGAGTATCCGCCGAGCTACTGCGAGGGGACGCTATACGTGAACGCGTTCGAGGGCGAGGTGTTCGCGATTGATGCGACGAACGGGAAGATCCGCTGGCGCCGCGACTTCGGGGGCACGAAGCCTTCCACACCGGCGATCGACGGGCCGCGCCTGATCGTGAGTTCCCGCGACGGGACCGTCACGGCACTCGACCGCGAGCGTGGGCGGCTCCTATGGCAGGTCCGCACGTCCGGCAAGGTCGAGTCGTCGCCGGTCGTCGTCGACGGATTGGTCTACTTCGGATCGACCGACGGAAGGCTCTTCGCCGTCGCGGCGGAGTCCGGTCGGGTCAGATGGGCTTACGACACCGGAGGGCGTATCAACGCGAGTCCCTCGCTCTACGGTCGTCGCGTCTGCATCTCGACGTACGCGGGCTCGGTCTTCTGCCTCGACAAGAACACCGGCGCGAGGCTCTGGTCGACGTACGTCAAGCGCGACGCCTTCCGGTACGAGAGCTTCTACGCGAGCCCGTCGACCGACGGTGCCCGGATCTACACCGTCGCCCGGTCCGGCAAGGTCGTCGCACTCGACGCCTTGGACGGCCGCGTCATCTGGACCGCGCAGGTCGGCGGCCTCGGCTACACGACTCCCGCGGTCGCGGACGGACTCGTCTTCGTCGGCGGTTTCGACGGGAAGCTGCGTGCTCTCCGCGCGACGAACGGCAACGAGCTGTGGCAGGCGGACACGAGTGGCCGGATCCTCGGTGCACCCTTCGTCGTCGGCAACCTCGTCTTCTTCTCGACGCTCGAGAAGCGAACGTATGCCGCACGCGTCTCCGACGGGAAGATCGTGTGGCGGCTCCGGATGGGTCGCTACTCGCCTGGGATCGCGACGGAGCGCACGTATTACTTCTCGCTCAACGGTCGGCTGATCGCGGTCCGTGGGCGAAACACCGTCGACGCCTCGTAGACCGCGTCACAGGAGCGGCGGATGCCGACGACGCCACAGGGGCGAGCGCTGGGTCGCGTAGGCAGCAGCGTTCCACGCAGCCATGCGCGCGCGATACCAGGCCAGCGGCACGGTGCGCGTGCCGCGGGCGGATCCCGGCTCGAGAAGCTCGTAGCCGAGCTCGGCGAGAAGATCTCCCGCGATGGCCTCGAACGCGAGTGCATCGGCGCGGCTCATCTGCGTTCGCCAGTTGCGGACGCCGCGCGTCGGCGGTTGGAGGAGGCGCCGATGGTGAGGCTTCGCCGACACGTCCACGGCACCGGAGTACTCGAGCATCGCAGGCTCGAACGGTAGGCCGGCGAAGTCACAGATCGAACGCATTGCACCCTCGGTGTCGGCAACGAGATCCTCGTACCGGATCTCGAGGTAACGCGAAGGCCCGAGCCGTTGTCCGAGGTCGCGGGCGCGCAGCACCTCGGTGCGCCACTCGCACGCGAACCCAGCCGGGCTCCGCGGGTGCGCCCAGGTTCTCGTAACGACACCTTCCGGCATGTCGAGGAAGGCGAGCGCGGCGTCGCGGCCGTCGCGGATGAGGTGAACGTACTGGGCGTCGGGAAAGAGGTGCTCGATGAGGCCGAGGTGCCGCATGTACATCGGCGTCTTGTCACCCCACCGCGGCTTGCCGTGCTTGGCTGCATATGCGGAGAAGGTCGCCGCGAGCGCTTCTCCCACGCTCATGGCCGGCCGCAGCCGAGCCGCGAGCTCCTCGGCCGACACGCCCCAGGCGGCAAGGCGTGGAAGCCGGCGAAGGTCGTCGAGGAACGCATCCGGGTCGACCGGGCTCGAATGTCGGTGAGCCAGCTGTGGGATGAAGAACGTCTCGTCGGGAATGGCGATCCCCGGCGAGCGGTCGAGGATCACGCGCAACAACGTCGTGCCACTGCGGCTCACCCCAAGGACGAAGAGCGGCGGCCTCAAGGCAGAGGCTGTTCCGAGACGACAACCTCTGCCCGGTCCGCGCGATCTCCGACCGAGGCGTAGAGGTAGTAGGTCCCCGGTATCTCGGGCGCCCGCAGGATCAGGACCTGACGCGTACCGGCCCCCCTCTCGCCCGCGAAGAGCCACCGGTATGAAGGCGCGTCCGTGCGAACGCGCACCGAGAAGCGCTTGCCTGCGACGACCTCGATGCGGTCGCGCGAGAGCTCGACGTACCGAACCTGGACTGGCACCGCCCGCGTTCGCGCCGACCTGTTCCCGGCCCGATCGATGGCGCGGAGGCGGACCTCGTAGGCGCCCGGTGGCACGGCGCGGCCGTCGATTCGACCGAACCAGACGAGCTTGCCCTCCCTGCTCGGAAACTTGCCGAGCACCCGCCTCTGGCCGTCGATCAGCATCATCGCCCGCGCGCGCTCGTTGATCTCGTAGGTGGAGGTGATCCGATCGCGACTCCCGTCGCCGTCGGGTGAAAACACGCGCGGAAAGACGCGAACCATTCGAATCCGAGGAGCCGTGGTGTCCACCCGAATCGGGTTGGGGAGGACGATCGTGCGCCCGTTTCGCTCGAGCTGGACGCGCGGACGGTAGCCGGCCTCCGGGACGATGCGATCGGAATTGTCGCGGCCGTCCCACGTATAGGAGACGCGCCCGGCCGGCTCACGTAGGTTGCGCACGAGGGTTCGGACCGACCTGCCGGCCGTATCGAGCAAATCGACGGTGACCGTCTCGCTTCGCCTGACGACGAACGAGATCACCGCGACGTCACGAGCACATTCGCACACCGGGGAAAACACCCGATCGACCCGCGTCCCCGTGATCGGGCTTCGCTCGAGCTTGAGGCGCTCGGTCACCGCGAAGGCTGCCGCAGTCGCGCCGAGCAGGCCCAGGACAATCAGCAGTTGTGGCCACCGCGCCAACGAGGGAGCTCGCTTCAGGGTGATCGCCCGTCGCTAGGCGAGTGATTGAGGTCGCGAGGCAAGGACGCAGGGAACGCCCATATCGAATCGAGATGTGGGCACGACCGAGGACGCAGCAGTCGCGTCCTCAAGCGCCGCCTAGCGACATGGCTGTTCACTCTGAAGAGAGCTCCATCAATTACATAGGTTCGAGCGCGCGCACGAGCACGAAGGGCTCGGCAGCCTCGCAGCCACAACTCGATCCGTAGAACGATGCGGCCGCGCGGATCGCCCTCTCGCTCCGCGGATGGGGATAGTC
>DATAEF010000009.1:0-17935 GCA_036258155.1 Gaiellaceae bacterium
CTCGGGCAGCGTCGAGAGCAGCGTCGTGTCGACGACCGTCTCGCTGGGCCAGTGGAATGCGCCGACGAGGTTCTTTCCCTCGGGGAGATCGATCCCGGTCTTCCCGCCGATCGCCGCATCCACCTGCCCGACGAGGGTCGAGGGCACCGGCACCCAGGCGACTCCACGCATGTACGTCGCGGCTACGAACCCGGCGACGTCAGTCGTCGAGCCCCCGCCGACCGCAACGAGCGTCGAGCCCCGCTCGAGGCGCAGCGCGCGCCAGAGACGCTCGGCCTCTACCGTGGTCTTGGCAGACTCGCCGGCCGGAAGCGAATGCGCCGCCTGGATGCCGTGGAGCTCAGCGACGCGTTCGTCGGCGACGAGCGTGTCCCCGCGAGCCTCGCGATGGGGAGCAAAGCGCACGCCAGCCGCTGCGAGCACCGCATCGTCGAGGTCCCGTGCCGTGCCGTCTGCGGATTCGTACAGCGTGCGCCTCTCCTCGAAGAGCGCCTGGAATGCACCTCGATCGCCGGCGAGGGGGCGTCCGCTTCCGTCGACTCGCGCCCACGCCTCGTCCGCCGTCGTCTGCAGGTGGAGCGTGAAGGCGTGCGCCTCGAGGGCCGCTCGCGTCTTCGCGGACGCGAGCCCGCCTCCACCGATCTCGATCACGGCGAGCGGCCTGCGCGAGAGGGCGTCGAGCGCTGCCTGCTCCTCGAGCTCACGAAAGGCCGCTTCGCCCCTCGTCTCGAACAGCTCGGCGACGGACACACCGGCTCGCTCCTCGACGAGGGTGTCGACCGAGACGAACGTCCTGCCGAGGCGATCCGCGAGCGCGGGGCCGAGCGTCGACTTCCCCGCGCCCATGAAGCCGACGAGCGCGACGTGACGATCCAGCGCGTTCAGCGCGTGCGCGGCCATGCGATCCGCTCAAGGTACGCGGCATGCGCGGCGACGAAGTCGATGAGCGCGTCGCCGCCGAACTTCTCTCTCGCGGCGCGAGCGAGCTCCCACGTGACCGCGGCCTCGGCGACGACCGCGAGCGCTTCCACGGCCTGAACGTCACTCCGCTCGACGAGTGCCTGGCCAGGCTGCCCGCTCGCGAGGTCGACGGAGCGAAGTGGACGCATGAGCGTCGGCAACGGCTTCATCGCCGCACGGACGACCACGGGCTCGCCATTCGTGATGCCGCCCTCGATCCCGCCCGCGCGATTCGTCGCGCGACGTCGGTCGGGCTCGATCTCGTCGTGCGCCTCGGAACCCCTCGTGCGGGCGAGCGCGAAGCCGTCGCCGATCTCGACGCCTTTCACCGCCTGGATCCCCATGAGCGCAGCCGCCAGGCGCGCGTCGAGCCGGTCGGCCTTGTCCGCATACGAGCCGAGGCCGGGCGGAACGCCGTCTGCGGTCACCTCGACGACGCCACCGAGCGTGTCCCGATCCGAGCGTGCCGCGTCGGTCGCGCTCTTCCAGCCGTCCTCGGTCGACTCGCCTCCGATCTCGAGCACGCGGCCCGCGACCGAGATCGCGATCTCGCGGAGCAACGCCTTCGCCACCGCGCCGGCGGCGACGTGAACGGCGGTCTGACGCGCGCTTGCTCGCTCCAGCGCGTTGCGAACGTCCTCGTGGCCGAACTTGAGCGATCCAGCGAGGTCTGCATGACCGGGACGCGGGAGCGTGACCGCTGACGTTCCCTTGCCCGTCGGCGCGTCCTCGGTCGGCCAGGGACTCATCCCCGACGCCCAGTTTCGGTGGTCTCGGTTCCGAACGACGAGCGCGAGGGGCGTGCCGAGAGTCGCACCATGACGGAGGCCCGCGAGCACCTCGACCTCGTCGTGCTCGAGCTTCTGCCTCGGGCTGCGCCCGTAGCCCTCGCGCCGCCGTTCGAGGTCGGAGTCGATCGCGTCGCGGTCGAGACGCAGGCCTGCCGGAAGGCCGCTCAGGATCGCGACCAGGGCCGGTCCGTGCGACTCGCCCGCCGTGACGAGCTGGAGGGTCACGGGGTCAAGCCTAGTTCCCTCCGCATGACGTCGACCGGCGCGCTGAGGCCGGTCCAGAGCTCGAAGGAGGCCGCCCCCTGAGCGACGAGCACGTCGAGGCCGGTCAGCACCGTAGCGCCGGCTTCACGTGCCGCCCGTGCCGTGGCCGTCTCGGGGTACGGCAGATCGACGAGCGTCTGCCCCGGGCCGAGCTCCACGACGACCTCGTCGCGGGCGGAAGTCGCATTGACGACGAGATCCGCGCCGCTCGCGTCCGGGGGCCACGTCCCGCGCCGTGCAAACCCACGGGCATGCGGTAGAGCCTGGAGGAACGCCTGCGCGGCGCCTCCGTCGCCGACGACGACAGGGTTCACATGCGGGAGACCATCGAGGATCGCCGCGTCGGTCGACGATCCCTCGATTCGACGGTCACGCACGAGGAGCGTGTTGACCGAGGCCGCATCGGTTTCACAGAGCGAAGTGACCGCGAGCTTGTGCGGCGTCGTCACGTTCGCGCCCACGAAGCCGAGGGCGACGAGGCCCCGCACGGCATCCTCGAGCCGCTCGGGAGGAACGGGCAGCGGCACATACGTCCAGTCGAGCCCGAGCGCCTCGAAGGCGGCGTTGTGCATCCGCGGGGAGAGCGAGAGGCGGACCGGCCAGCCGATGATCCCGACGAGCGTCGTCGCTGCGCTGATCGCGGTCACTCGAGCGCGATCCCAACTCGCGCGCTGCGCCGCCGGTGACGGCACGGCCGATCAGGGTCGGGCTCGGTACTCGGCATCGGACGGGAGTATCTCCGGAATGCCGTAGGTGTAGCTCGCGGTGGTGCCGCGGCCCTGTCGCTTCGCCTCCGCCAATGCCTGGTCGGCGAGCGCGTAGAGCGACGGCGCGTCGCCGGCGGTGGCGAAGTCACAGACACCGGCGGTCAGGGTCGTGCCCGTGTCCGAAATCGCGCGGCGTGCGCGGCTCATCGCCTCGACCGCCCCCTCGGGGCCGGAGTCGGGAAGCAGCCATGCGATCTGGTCGTCGCGCATGCGGGCGAGCTCGTCGCCTGCGCGAAGGAGCCCCTGGATCCGGTCGATGACGACGACCGGCTCGGGCGACCCGAGGCTACCGCTCCAGCTCGGCCTGTCGCTTCCGAGCTCGACGGCGACGACGCTCGGGTTCGTCCCGTCGGCCAACGCGGAGCGAACCGCGTCTCGAACCCTTTGGTCGAAACCACGCTCGTCGAGCAGCGCGGTCTCGGGATCGCGCGAGCAGAGCTCGGCGAGCCGACGCTCACGCCGATAGTCGTGCGAGACGTCCCGAACGGTGAGGATATGACGCTCCTGCTGCGCAAGCGAGAACACCGAGCTGCCTGCCACGAGCACGGTGACCCGGATCCCGTCCTGGTGGAGGAACGTCAGCTGCTCGGACCGCGCTTCCCCGGCCGAGAGCTGCGCGTGCCAGCGCTCGAGCTCGTGCTTGTGCTCTGGCGGCCAGAACGGGAACGGGGCCCCCGCGCCGACGAGCTCGTCGCGTTCGTACCCAAGGAGCTCGCAGAAAGCGCGGTTGACCGAGGCGACGCGGTCGCCGTCGAGGAGGACCAGGCCGTCGGGGAGCCCTGCGAGGACACGGCGAGCGTCCTCATCGCCCTGCCGCGTCTGGAGGGCGGCTTTTCTCGCGGCGCCCGCGAGCCAGAAGACACACGCGGTGACGAATGAGAGCGCGAGCGCGAGTGCCGTCGCCGCCGAGAGAACAGGCCGATTCGAGAGGGCTTCTGGCGCCAAGACGACAGCGAGAGCGCCTGCACCGGCCGAGACGAGGAGCAGCAGGTACTCCTCCCAGCCACGCCCGACAGGTCCGCCCCTCACGCCGGCTCCGTTCGGACGTTCCGCTCGAACTTGTGCCACGCCTTGTCTCCTCGCAGGAATCGCCAGGTGCCCTTCATCCGTGCCCAGGACAGGACGGGCCGATAGACGAGGATCTCGACGGGCATCAGCGCTAGCAGTCGCAGGAGCCCAGTAGGACGATAGGCGCCGGACTGACGCTCGACCATGAGCAGAGAGGCGGAGCTGAACCCGCTGTTGACGAGCGAGATCAACAGGAGGACGAGAGCGAACAGCCACCAGTCGACGAGCCCGAGAGCCGCCCCGACTACGAGTGTGGCCGCCGCGAGCAGCTCGAACGCGGGCGCGACGATCTCGGACGCGAGGTAGAACGGCATCCCGAGCATGCCCACGCGCCCGTAGCGCCGGTTGAAGCACATGCGCCGATTCGCCCACCAGGTCTCGAGGATCACCCGCTGCCAGCGCTCGCGCTGGGCGACGAGCTTGCCGATCGTGTCAGGGCCCTCGGTGACTCCGATTCGGTCCGGCAGACAGAGCACGCGATACGGCTCCCCACGCTCCTGGAGGACACGGTGGACCCGGAAGGTCAGCTCGATGTCCTCGCACGTGAACTCACGCGACCAGCCGCCGAGCTCGTCCAGCAGCTCGCGACGCCACACCTGGAACGCCCCGACCGCGCAGAGCATGAAGCCGAGACGCGACCAGGCGATGCGGTTGTTGAAGAACGCCCGGAGGTAGTCGAGCGTCTGGAAGAGGAGAAACGGCCTCGAGTCCGGGATGCGGTACTCGACGCCCCTGAGAGCGGACGCCGGATTCTCGGCGATCTCGACGAAGCTCGTCAGGCCGACCACCTGTGCGGGGTCCGAGAGGAACGCGCACATGGCCCTCGAGAGGGCGTCGCGTGCGAACACCATGTCGGCGTCGACACCACAGACGAAGCGATAGCGACAGTAGTTGAGTCCGACGTTCAGCGCGTCGGCCTTTCCCCCGCCTCGTTTGTCGAGGACGACGAGTCGGCGCTCCGCGTGGCTTCGGAAGACCGCTCCGACCGGCTCCGTCGCGACGACCGCGCGTGAGGACAGCTCGACGGGCATGAGCTCGAACTCGTCGCGGAGACGCTCGACGGTACCGTCGGTCGAGCCGTCAGAGATGACGATCACCTCGAACTCCGGATACTCGAGCGCAAGGAGCGAGCGCACCGCGTCCGGAAGCCCGCCGACCTCGTTGTGGGCGGGGACGAGGACGCTCACGGGAGGCAGGAAACGAGAGTGAGCAATCGTGTCGTGATCGTCCGCCTCCGTCTCGAGCCTACGCTGGCGACTCTCCACGATGGCGACGGCCAGGAGGGACAGGTAGATGCCGTAGACCACGCAGAGGTAGACCGCGCATGCGACAACGCCCGCCTCGAGCAGGGTGGAAACCGTCATGGCCCGGCCCCGGCGACGGGATGCGAAGCTCCGAGCGCCCCTCCGCGGCGCGTGCGGTCCTCGGCGAGCGCGCGCAAGCGCTGCCCGCCGGCCTCCGAAATTCGCTCCAGAAGGCGCGGATCGCTCCCGGATGCGAGCAGGTCGTCGACCACGCCGACGTCCTGTAACACGAGGGCGGCGAGACTGCGAAGGGTCGAGTCCACGTCCTCGAGCAGCGGGAGGACGATCGGCACGGCTCGGCTACCGGCGCCGACGAGGGCCGCGCGCGCCGCCTCCCGAACATCCCACGAAGTGTCCGCGAGCAGGGGTGCGACAAGCGGCGCTGCGCTCAGGCCCGAGATCGCCGACGCGGTGCGGCATGCCTGCGCGCGCACGAGCGGATCTGGATCATGGAGGAGCTGGAACGCGCGCCGAAGCCCGCTTCCCGTCGGATTCGACTCGAGAGCGCTAAGCGCTGCCGACCTCACGTGTGGGGACGGATCGCTCGTGAGATCGGGTACCGCGCGATGTCCGCCGTCGTCTCGCGACAAGAGGCGAGCCGCGTGGTACCGAACCACGTCGGATGGGTGCCCGAGCAGCGGCGTCAAGCGAGCGTCTGCCCGCGGCGCCACTCGATCGAGCTGCGCCGCCACGCGTGCGGGCGTGTCCCGCTGCTCCGCCAGGGCTTCGATCAGCCCGTCAACTGCCCATTCGTGTCGGCAGGCGAGCTGCCCGAGCGCCGTCACGCTCGCGCGCCGGACCTCGGGCTGGGAGCTCCAGAGCCCCCGGCGGAGCAGTTCCCGCGCTTCCAGGTCGTCGGCCTCGGCGAGCCCGACGAGCGACCCCGCGTGTGACGTGCTCACCCGCAACGGGGCGGCGTGGAGCCCGATGGGGCCGTGCAGCCGGAGATCGCCCACCGTGTGCGACGATCCCGAGCTGCGGCGCCGTCGAGACCGGAGTCGAAACAGGAGTACCGCGCAGCCGCCGGACGCCCAGACGCTGCCTGCAATCACACACCCGAGCACGAGCATCGTTCGACCGTCCATGCGTTCCTGGCTCCTCGGCACCCTCGGACGAGTGACTGCTCACCCGTCGGGGGGAGTTTCCGGCGATGCGACAGCGATTGCCTAGTTGGTAGTCCTCATCCGCTAGGACGATCGCCGCGTCAGCAGCTGAAGCCGTACTCGCAGCTCTTGCGGTCGAATTCGTCCTTGCTCGCCGTGAAGAAGTGGTGCACCCCGTCGGGCTTGCGCACGAAGTAGAGGTGACCGACACGAGCGGGATTCGCGGCCGCACGCATCGACGCCAGCCCCGGGTTCGCGATTGGCGTCGGCGGGAGACCCAGGCGCAGGCGCGTGTTGTAGGGATCGTCACGGTCGAGGTCCGACTGCTTGAGCGGCTCCGTCCCCGGGACGTTCCGTCCGTAGCGGATCGTCGCGTCGATCCCGAGTGCGATGTCGAGGCGAAGGCGGTTGTAGATCACCGCAGCGACGAGACGCCGTTCCTCCGGGGCGACGGTCTCCTTCTCGATCATCGACGCGATGATGAGAACGTCGTAAGGCGTGAGGTTCTTCGACCTCGCGTACCGGAGGTCGACCTTCCTCCATTCGCGAGCGAAGGCCTCGAGCTGATCGCGCACGAGTTCCGCCGAGGGGGTGTACTGGCTGAACTCGTACGTCGAGGGGAACAGGAAGCCTTCGATCGAGCGACCAACCGAGTTCTTCCGAAATGCCCGCGGGGGCAGAGCACGCTTGCTAGCCAGCGCGTATCCCGTGCCGGTGAGCCGAGGGTTGACCCTTCGCTTGTCGATCGCGATCTCGCGGACGGCTGCGACTCTCTCGACCATCTCCCGTCGCGTGAAGCCCTCGGGGAAGATGACCCGCAGGCGCGCGACCGGCGGCGTCGTCTCGACGGGAGGCGGCGGGTCCTCGTGTCGGCATCCGCCGAGGGCGAGGACGACAATCGCGAGCGCGATCATCCGCAGCGGCGCGCTCACCGTGAGCCCGCCCTCGCGAGGTAGCTCTCGAGGAGGTGAGCGGCGGCGCGCGCATCCTCGGGCGCCGTCCCCGAGTCCTTCGACGCCAGGGTGGTCGTGAAGCGCTCGTCGTAGGTCTCGACGGGTACGTCGAGAGCCTCACGAAGCTCGCGCACGAATTTCTCGGTCTCGAGTGCCTGGCTTCCGCGCTGACCCCCGAGGGTCAACGGCAATCCGACGACGACCCGTTCGACCTCGTGCTCGCGGACGATCTCCGCGACACGCGCCAGTCCGTCGCGACTCGCGGCACGCTCGACCACGTCGAGCGGCTGCGCGATCGTCCCCGTCGCGTCGGAGACGGCGACGCCGGTTCGAGCGGCGCCGAAGTCGAGCGCGAGCACCTTCACAAGCCGGCGAGGATGAGTCGCTCGGCTTCGGCGAGGGCTTCGGGCAGCTTCGACGGATCCTTGCCGCCCGCCCGGGCCATCGTCGCGCGCCCTCCACCACCGCCGCCGACGATCGCCGCCGCCTGGCGTACGACATCGGAAGCGCTCACGCGCTCTGCGACGGACGCGTCGAAGTTCGCGACGAGATGCACCTTGCCGTCCTCTTGCGAGCCGAGCACGATCGCGGCGGGCGCATGCTTCTGCTTGTAGCGGTCGGAGAGCGCAAGCAGCTCGTCGGCGTCGAGGCCCGAGAGAGGCTGGACGATGACGTTGACACCACCCTCGACCCTCACCTCCGGGTCAGGGTCCGGCGCCGCAGCGCGAGTTGAGGCCGGCGAAGCCTTGACTCGAGCATCCTTCCGACGCGCTTCGAGCTCCTCGCGCAAGGCCGCGAGCTCCCGGGAGCGCTCGTCCAACACCGCCCACGCGGCGCCCGAGGTCACGGCTTCGATGCGCCGGACGCCCGCGCCCACCGAGCCCTCGGACAGGATGACGAACGGGCCGATCTCCGCGGTCCGAGACACGTGCGTGCCGCCGCAGAGCTCCGTCGAGTACCCGGCGACCTCGACGACGCGCACGATGTCGCCGTACTTCTCGCCGAAGAGCATCATCGCCCCGAGGCGACGCGCCTCCTCGATCGGAGTCTCGAAGATCCGAACCGGGAGGTTCTCGAAGATCCGCGTGTTGACTTCCCGCTCGACCGCAGCGCGCTGCTCGACCGAGAGCGCGTGCTCGTGGGTGAAGTCGAACCGGAGCTTGTCCGGGCGCACGGCCGACCCTGCCTGCCGGACGTGGTCGCCGAGGACGTCGCGAAGGGACTGGTGGAGCAGATGGGTCCCGGTGTGGTTCGCCATCGTCGGGAAGCGAACGTTCCACGGCACGAACGCGCGCACACGGTCCCCCTTCGCGAAGCCGGCTCCACGAAGCAGGAGCGCCTGGTCGTCGTCGAAGCGGTACGCCTCGACGAGCTCCGCGCGCAGACCGGATCCGTCGTCGCGCTCGAGCACGCCCTGATCCGTTACCTGCCCGCCGCCCGAGGGGTAGAAGGGAGACTCCCGCAGCTTGGCGAGGAAGAGGCCGTCCTCGATCTCCTCGAGCGCGCCGATCTGCGTGAGGACGTCCGTCTTCACGTACCCCACGAACGCCGTCTCGAAGCCGGCGCCGCGGGCGAAGTCGGCGGCACGCTGGAGCTCGCTCGCTCCGCCGGCGCGAGAGATCTCCCGGTGGCGTTCCATCTCGACCCGATACCCGTCGACGTCGACCGCCTGCCCTCGCTCCTCGGCCAGCTCGACCGTGAGCTCGATGGGGAAGCCGTACGTCGCGGCAAGCGTGAACGCCTCCTCGCCCGAGATCGCGTTCCGACCGGCGAGGCCGTCGAACTCGCGAAGGCCACGCTCGAGCGTCTCCGTGAAGCGCTCCTCCTCCTGCCTCACGATCCGCGCAATCTCCTCGGCCCGGCTCGAAAGCTCCGGATAGGCGTCGGCCATCTGCTCGACGACGATCGCGCTCAGCCGATGGACGTCACGGAGGCCGATGCGCTGCGCTTGCTGCACCGCCCGACGGATGATCCGCCGGAGGACGTAGCCACGCCCCTCGTTCGACGGCGTGACGCCGTCCCCCACGAGGAAAGTCGTCCCGCGTCCGTGATCGGCGAGCACGCGATGCGCCTTCGTCGCCGCGGGTGAGTCGTCGTGCGCGACTCCCGACTCGGCTGCGATCCAATCCATGATCTCGCGGTAGCCGTCGGTCTCATAGACGGACATCACGCCCTGGAGAATTGCGCTTCCTCGCTCGAGACCGAGTCCCGTGTCGATGTTCTGGGCGGGGAGCGGCGTCAGCGTGCCGTCCGCGTGCAGCTCGTACTCCATGAAGACGAGGTTCCAGAACTCGAGGAAGCGCGCACAGCGGGTGCAGCCCGGCGCGCAGTCGGGCTCCCCGCAGCCGTGCTCGGCACCCCAGTCGTAGTACAGCTCGGAGTCCGGCCCGCAGGGGCCGGGTCCACCGACCGACCAGAAGTTCTCGGAGGTCGGCAGCGGCACGATTCGCTCGGCGGGCAGGCCGACGCCTTGCCAGAGGTCGATCGTGACCTCGTCGGGTCCGAGGCCCAGCTGGGGATCGCCTGCGTGGACGCTGACCCAGACTCGATCCCAGTCGAGCCGCATCCGCTCACGCACGAACTCCGTGGCCAGGTCGATTGCCCCCTCCTTGAAGTACTGCCCGAATGAGAAGTTGCCGAGCATCTCGAAGAACGTCAGGTGGTGACCGTCGAGCCCGACCTCCTCGATGTCGGCTGTCCGGAAGCACTTCTGCGCGGTTGTCGTCAGGAGCGCGGGCGGCGCTTCCCGACTGAGGAAGTACGGCATCTGCGGCTGCATCCCGGCGGTCGTGAGGAGCGTGGAATGATCGTCCGCGCGAGGGACCAGCGAGGCCGACTGAACCCGCAGATGGCCCTTCTCCTCGAAGAACGCGAGGAAGCCCTCCCGGAGCTCTGGGGTCGTGCGCACGGTGAGATTCTACGAGCCGGTCCGTCGCGGTTCCGCGTACTGAACGCTAGGCCGCGGGAGGGACGTCCTCGGCCTCGGCGCTGCCCGCGTGTCGCAACTCCTCGTCGAGCTCGCTCTCACGCTTCGCCTTCGCGTCCTTCGCGACGTGCATCGCCTCGCCGACGTCACGGCGTGCACGCAGGGCGGCCACGCCGTGGGAGACAGCGGCAGCGAGCCCCGTCACCTTCTTCACCGGCGTCGTGATCGCGGTCGACACGGCCCGGACGGCAGTGTCGGCGCTGTCCGCCATCGAGACCGCACTGTCGGTCACCACGTCGAGCTTGTCGAGCTGGTCGTTCACCCGGTCGACGGTGCCGCCGGCCTTCACGATCACGGGCAGGAGGTCACGCTCCGTCCCCTTGATGAACGACGACAGCCGCGCGAACGTGCCACCCATCCGCACGAGCATGTACGCGAGCGCGACGCCGCTGACGACGAAGAACACCGCTAGGGCATAGTCGAGCACGTCTCCGGCGGTGGAGGCGACGACGGTCATCGCCGTGATCCTAGATGCTCGTCAGGCAACGTCCTCGATTGCACCTGCACCGACGACCGCGTCGGCGTCGTAGACGACGGCGAATTGGCCGGGCGCCACACCGTACGCCGGCTCGTCGAGGTCGAGCGCAAAGCCCCCGTTCGAGAGCGCGACCGAGGCTCGAACAGGGGGCGATCCATAGCGAAGCTTCACCACGCAACGGGAGACGGGAAGGTAGAGGTCACCATCGACGACGACGCGGCGAACCGCGAGCGACTTGCGGGGGCCGACGACGACCGCGTTCGTCTCCCGGTCCGTCCGCAGCACGTAGAGCGGCCGGTCGGCGACCACTCCGAGACCGCGCCGCTGCCCGGCGGTGAATCGCCAGTACCCGTCGTGCCCGCCGAGCACCAGTCCCTGCTCGTCGACGATCTCGCCCTCCTCGGAGCGTAGGCCGTGGCGCTCGAGAAAGCCCCGGTAGTCACCGCCGCCGAGGAAGCAGGCCTCCTGGCTCTCCGCGCGTCCGGCAGCCGCAAGTCCCGCCCGGGCGGCCTCCCGGCGTGTTTCCGCCTTCGACTGCGCACCGAGCGGGAAGCGGACGCGCGCGAGCACGGCGGACGAGAGCGTCGCGAGCATGTAGGACTGGTCCTTTCGTGCGTCGGCACCCCGAGCGACGAGGAGTGTCCCGTCGCGCTCGACGACGCGCGCGTAGTGCCCCGTCCAGAGCGTTTCGGCGCCAGCGCGCGAGACGAACGAGAGCAGCTCGTCGAAGCGAAAGGCGCCGTTGCAGCGAATGCAGGGATTCGGCGTCTCCCCCGCCTCGTAGCTCACGGCGAACGGTTGGACGACGGCTCGACGGAACTCCTCGCGCAGGTCGAGCGTGACGTGCGGCAGACCGAGCGCATGGCAGGTATTGCGAGCGGCGGCGACTGCGGCCGGTGAGCAGCACGCTCGCTCGGCGTGCGGAGCCGCCGGGTCCTGCCACAGGCGCAAGGTCACACCGATCGCGTTCGGGGCGGCGCGCAGAAGGGCCACCGCACTGTCCACGCCCCCGCTCATGGCGACGACGGCTCGGCCGGGCGCCGGCGAGGCGACGAACACCTGTCCCAGGGCAGCTGCGAGCGCTTCGACCGCGAGCGGTTCTCCCGCGACCGCGGCCGCCTCGAGCAGCGTCATTCCCGTGACCACGCGATCGAGGCCCGGTGCGTCGGCCTCGACGATGACGTCTCCGCGCACGCCGAGACGAACGGAGGCCCATTCGCCCTCGCGCGTCGCGTCTCCGAAGACCTCTGTCGTCGTCACGAGCCCAGGCTAGACACTCGATTGGAAGTTCGCGTCGGCATCCACGCATGCTCCACCCTGCCGATGGAGCCCCGGCCGCCGAGAACCTGGCTCAGCCAGGTGGGTGCCGTGCGGAGCGTCGGCACTGCCTAGCTCCGACGCCGGCTCCCTTCACGTGTCTGTTGGTTCACGTTTGAGCCGAGGCCACGCACAGGGTCGAGCGATCACATCCTAGTGGTCTCGCGGGTCCGGTGCCCATTCGCCGGCGAGAACCGAGCAGCCCAGGACAAGGGAAATTCGCCGTCACCTAGTTCCAGGAGCGACGACTACCCACCGCTCGCCGCGGCGAACCGCCACTCGAGCTCGACGGTCCCGTCCAGTCCGAGCATCGTGGCCAACGCTTCTGTCACCTCGAGCTGCCTCCCTGGCTCGACGAGCGCGTTGTCGATCACCTCGGTGAGGACCTGGGTGTCGCCGTAGCGGAGCACCACCTTCGCGCCGCAGGGGAGGACGGGGTGTGTTGCGCCAAGGGACTCCTGCGCGAGCACCTGCCCGCAGGTCGTCCGCTGAGCGTCTCCCGTGGCTCCTCGCGAGCCGGCGAAGGCGATGTTCCAGCCGGCCGGGGCAGGGGCGCTCGTGAGCGCGGCGGCATCGGGATCGGCCTTGCGCTGGTCGATCACGGCAACTGCCGAGACCGCGGCGAGGAGCGCGACGCCGGCAAGGAGGAGAAGGCGCTGGGGGAAGAGCTCGGGCACCTCGGGAAGTCTGGCGGAACGAGCGGCGGCGGTGGTCAGGTGAACGTGTGAGACGACCATCAATCTCGTTCGCCAACCACCCCCAGGGGATCCCCGAGACCCCTGTGGTCAGACTAACGGCGCTCCTGCAACCGAGGGGAAACGCCTTCGTGCCAAGAGTGCGCTAAACCCGCCTCCAGTCGGCCGCTGCGGGTTACGTCAGGTGCGCCAAACGCGATCCGGCCGGCCAGCCTCGGTTACTTCGGCGCCTCGACGAGCCGAATTCCGAGCTCAGCGAGCTGATCCTCCCACACCTCCGAAGGTGCGCCACTCATGGGATCGGCTCCGGCCTGGTTCTTCGGAAACGCGATCGTGTCCCTCAGGTTGGCTTCCCGAGCCAGGACCATCATCATCCGATCGATCCCGAAGGCGATGCCACCGTGGGGCGGCGCTCCCATCGCGAGTGCATCGAGCAAGAACCCGAACTTCGCCCGCTGCTCCTCCTGGGTGAGCTGCAGAACATCGAAGACGCGCGCTTGCAATGCGGGCTCGTGGATTCGAAGCGACCCGCCGCCGATCTCGTTCCCATTGGCGACGAGGTCGTACGCGAGCGCGAGCGCGGCACCCGGATCCCGATCGAAATCGTCCTCCCAGGCTCGGGACGGACGTGTGAAGGGATGGTGCTTGGCGCCCCAGCGGCCGTCATCCTCGGACCACTCGAACATCGGGAAGTCCGTGATCCAGACGAACTCGAATGCATCCTCGTCGATGAGCCCGAGCTCGTGTCCGAGGTGCTCGCGCAGCGCGCCGAGAACTCGCGCAACGAGCTCCGGCTCATCGGCGCCGAAGAGCACGGTGGAGCCCGGCGTCGTTCGAAAGACTTCGAGCTCACGCTCGGACAGGAACTTCGCGATCGGCGAGCGCACACCACCCGACTCGTCCACGATCAGGTAGGCGAGCCCCTTCGCCCCCCACTGCGCCGCAAGCTCCTCCAGCTGAGTCAGCTCGGCGCGCGAAAACACACGCGGTACCACGAGGAATCGCACCGCACTTGCGTTGGCGAAGACCGCGAACTCGGAGCTACGCGTGACGTCGGTCGCGTCGTGGATCTCGAGCCCGTACCGCAGGTCCGGCTTGTCCGTCCCGAAGCGGAGCATCGCGTCCGCGTACGTCATGCGTCGAAAGGGGGAAGCGAGCGTCACGCCCGCACACTGGCGCCAGACCTCGCCGCACATCTCCTCCATCAGGGCGACGATGAACTCGGTGTCGGGGAACGCCATCTCGACGTCGAGTTGCGTGATCTCCTGGACGCGATCCGCACGCAGATCCTCGTCTCGGAAACAGATCGCGATCTGGTAGTACCGATCGAACCCGCCTATGACGAGCAGCTGCTTGAGGATCTGGGGGCTCTGCGGCAACGCGAAGAAGCGGCCCTTCTGCAGGCGGCTCGGGACGACGAAGTCGCGCGCTCCCTCCGGAGTCGGCTTGAACAGGAGGGGTGTCTGAATGTCCAGAAATCCCGCCGACTCCATGACCCGGCGGATCGTCGAGACGAGGCGCGCGCGAAGGGCGATGTTCCGCTGCAGCTTCTCGCGGCGCAGGTCGAGCCACCGATACCGCAGGCGCAGCGTCTCGTCGACGCCTTCCTCGTCGAGCTGGAACGGCAGCGGCGTCGAGCGCGAGACGATCTCGAGCTCGTCCACCTGGAGCTCGACTTCTCCGGTCGGCATCTTGCGGTTGACGGTCTCGGGAGCTCGGGCGACGACCTGCCCCGTCGCCCGGAGGACGAACTCGTTCCGAATCTCCTTCGCGAGCTCGGCTGCCACCGGAGCGCGCTCCGGGTTCACGACGAGCTGCATCAATCCCGAGCGGTCTCGGAGATCGATGAAGACGAGCCCTCCATGGTCGCGCCGGCGCGCCGCCCAGCCGGCGAGCGTCAGCGTCCGCCCGACGTCCTCCGCGCGGGGATCGCCGCACATGACGTCACGCCACGTCACGCGGTCACCCTCTCTACGACCTCGTCGAGCGCTATCTCCTCGTCGGGGGCCCCGGCGCGACGGATGAGCGCCCCGCCGGCACGTGCGACGACGATCGTCGACGCACCGAGTCGCGCGGCTTGAGTCAACTGACCTTTGAGGGACCTCCCCGCGTAGTCGGCATCGGAGGAGACGCCTCTTCCGCGAAGCTCGGTGAGCCAGCGCGCAATCCGCTCGCGCGGTGCATCGTCATCAGCCGCGATGAAGACGTCGATCACGGGCGGACGGATGCTGACGTCGGCCTCTTCCAGAGCGAGCACGAGCCGTTCGATTCCCGCCCCGAATCCGACACCTGGAGTCGGCGGGCCCCCGATTTCCTCGACGAGGCCGTCGTACCGGCCCCCGCCCGAGAGTGCGCTCTGAGCGCCCCGCCCGGGCTCGACGAACTCCCAGGTCGTCCGCGTGTAGTAATCGAGGCCGCGAACCAGCGTGGGGACGAGCCGATAGCTCACTCCGACCTCCTCGAGTTGGCGTCGAACGGCGGCGAAGTGCTCCCTGCACGCGTCGCAGAGCGCCCCACCGATCACCGGGGCCTCGCCGAGCACCTGCTGGATCGCCGCCGGCCTGGAGTCGAGATTGTCGAACACGCGCAGTGGGTTCCCGACTGCCTTCTCGCGTGTCGCTGCGTCGAGGCGCTCGGCATTCGCCTGGAGCCATGCCTCGAGCTTCTCGAGGTAGGCAGGACGACACGCGCGGCACCCGATGGAGTTGAGCTCGAGCTCGTGCCCGGGCACGCCCAGCCGGTCGAGCAGTGTGTCGTAGAGCTGGATCACCTCGGCGTCGAGCGCGGGATCGTCGGAGCCGATGGCCTCGACGGACAGCTGCCAGAACTCGCGGTAGCGGCCGCGTTGCGGTGTGGCGTAGCGGTAGAAGGGCCCGACCGTGTAGAGCTTCGTCGGCTGGCTGGCACGGTGCATGCCGTTCTCGACGTACGCGCGACAGATCGGGGCCGTCGCCTCGGGGCGAAGCGTGAGCGAGCGACCACTCCGATCCTCGAACGTGTACATCTCCTTCTGGACGACGTCCGAGCCCGAGCCGGAGGTGCGTTCGAAGAGCGTCGTCTCCTCGAAGACCGGGGTCGAGATTGGCCGATAGCCGTAGAGGTCACACAGGCGTTCGGCCTCACGCATCACGTGCCGCCAGAGCGGCTGCTCGGACGGCAGGATGTCCCGCGTGCCGCGCGGTCGCGCAATCTTGGTCTCGTCCGTCATTCCGCCGGCTCGGTACGGAGCTCGGCCAGGAACGGATTGCGGGCGAGCTCGTCGCCGAGCGTCGTGGCAGGCCCGTGCCCGGGGTAGACGACGGTCTCCGGCGGGAACGCGTCGACGAGGGACCGGATCGACGCGAGGAGCGTCTCCCAATCGGCCCCCGGAAGATCCGTGCGACCGACCGAGCCGGCGAACAGGACATCGCCCGAGAAAAGAGAGCCCTCCGCGTGGTACGCGAGGTGGGCCGGAGAGTGCCCGGGGACGGACAGGACGTCGAACTCGACCCCTCCCGCCTCGATCGACTCGCCCCCACTCAGAAGGACGTCCGGTGAGTACGGCCGTAGCGCAATCGTCGGAGGCGTGAATCTCCCTGGGCTCTCGAGGAGCTCGCGCTCGCCCTCGGCCATGTACACAGGCGCCCCGGTGCCTTCGGCGAGCTCGGCGACGCCGACCAGGTGGTCCCAGTGTCCATGCGTGACGAGGATGGCGACGCAGCGAGTGCCGAGTTGTGCGAGCCGTAGACGAAGCTCGGTCGCATCGCCGCTCGGGTCGACGACGACTGCCTCCGCGGCGTCGCCGCCCGCTCGCACGACGTAGCAATTCGTCCCGATCGGTCCGAGCGAAAGCTGTTCGACGCGCAGCGGCACGGCCTAGTGGCTTCTCCGCGACGTCCGGTCCCGATTCGCTCGCGAGAACCGCACATGCCGCGGACGCAGCGAGGCCGCATACCTGAAGGCACTTCGCCGACCGAGAGCCGCGCGAAGAGGTGGCGTACTTCGCGGAGCGACCACCTGGTGCTCGTCAGCTCCCGCGCCCGCCGTCGGCCTGCTCCCGGCGAACGAGACGCCGCTTGTACGAGCGGTAGAACACTCCGTCGAGGAAGTAGCTGAAGGGGATGAAGATCGCGACGATGAGTGCGGTCTGGGTGATCTTCGTCGCCAGCGGGAGCTTTGGCGAGAGCAGGAACACCGTCGCGAACATGATCGGCGCGAAGATGAGCCCGCGCTTGAGCGTCCGCCGCCACGACGGAGGCTGAACCTCTTTCGCCGGACGTGACGTCGAGGCGCGTCGCTGCGATTGCGCCTTCGGCGACGGGAGCTCGCTCGGGTCGATCTCGTTCCCCTCGGCGTCCTCCCAGACGTACTCGTGACGATGCTCCTTCGCACGGCGTCGGCGCTGTTTTCGCGTCGGCATCCAGCGATTATGCCCGTGCGCTCAACGTGATCCGACCGCCATGGATCACGGTGTGCACGACGTCGCCACCCAGGTGGTACGCGAGGTGACGCCAGTCGTCGTCGGCGACGAGCACGACGTCGGCGTCGAAACCCGGCGCGAGTCGTCCCTTCCGATCCGAGCGAGCGAGAACGTGAGCGGCATTCACGGTGCACGCGGCCAGCGACTCTTCCGGCGCCAGCTGCAGCTGCGTCGAGGCGAGCACGCAGACGAGCGGAAGACTCTCGCAGTAGGCGCTACCTGGATTGAAGTCCGTGGCCAGCGCGATCGCGGCGCCCGCATCCACGAGCGCGCGCGCCGGCGGCATCGGTCGACCGAGGAAGAGCGCGCTCGCGGGCAACAGCACACCGGTGACATCGCTCTCGGCCAGCGAGGCGATGCCGTCGCGGCCCGTACTCTCGAGGTGGTCGACCGACCGGGCGCCGAGCTCGATCGCAAGCGGGATCGCGCCGGACTCCGTGAACTGGTCGCCGTGGAGGCGGAGAGCGAGACCGGCCGAGCGGCACGCAGTGAGGTAGCGACGCGCCTGCTCGGCATCGAACGCGCCACGCTCGAGGAAGACGTCCGCGGCCTCCGCGAGCCGCACCGCGTCCGGCAGGACGTCGCGAAGCAGAAAGTCGAGGTAGGCGTCAGCGCCTGCATCGGCGAACTCCGGCGGAACCGCGTGCGCACCGAGCCATGTCGGGACGCCGCCGGCGGCCGCGATCACGCGCAGCTGCGCGAGCTCGGTGTCGCGGTCGAGCCCGTATCCCGACTTCGCCTCGAACGTCGTCGTGCCCGCTCGGAGCATCCAGCCCTGATGGCGCGCGAG
>DATAEF010000010.1:0-4545 GCA_036258155.1 Gaiellaceae bacterium
CAGCTGTCGAGCTGTATGTGAAATGCTCCACCGGTGAGCGATACGGGGCAGGCGGGTGGGCGACCTCGCGTCGTGGTCCTCGGCGGCGGCTTCGCCGGGATCGGCGCAGCGCAGAAGCTGAAGGGTTCCGACGTCGACGTCGTCGTCGTCGACAAGCACGACTACCACACGTTCCAGCCGCTGCTGTACCAGCTCGCGACGGGATTGCTCGAGCAGACCGCCGTCGGTCACTCGCTCCGCGACCTGGTGAAAAACCAGGACAACGCGACGATCCACAAGGCTCCGATCACCGGGATCGACCTCGCCGCCAAGGAGGTCCGTTTCGAGGGTCTCGCGCCCATCGTCTACGACTATCTCGTCCTTGCGCTCGGCGCGGAGGTGAACTTCTTCGGAACAGAGGGCGCCGCCGAGCACGCGTTCCCCATGTACACGCTGCCCGACGCGGTGCGGCTCAAGAACCACGTCCTCGGTCGCTGGGAGGCAGCGGACAAGGACGAGAGCCTCGTCGACGACGGGGCTCTGACGGTCGTCGTGGTGGGGGGCGGGCCGACAGGCGTGGAGACGGCGGGAGCCTTCGCCGAGCTCTACCGTGACAACTTCGTCAAGGACTATCCGAACCTGCCTCAGGAGAAGGCGCGCATCGTGCTCGCAGAGGCGGGCGACGAGATCTTCGCGATGTTCAAGCCGAACCTCCGCGAGTACACCCGCGAGGCGCTGGAGAAGCGAACGGTCGAGGTCATGACGGGCGCCCGAGTGCAGTCCGTCTCGCCGACCCGCGTCACGCTCTCCTCCGGAGAGGTTATCCCGGCACACACTCTCGTCTGGGGCGCGGGGCTCCAGGGCAACAGCCTCGTCCAGTCGCTCGGGATCGAGCTGCAAAGAGGCAACAGGATCGGCGTCGGTCCCGAGCTCGAGCTCGCCGACTACCCGGGCGTCTACGTCGTGGGCGACGTCGCCGCGATCACCGACTCGAAGGAGGAGCAGGTGCTCCCGCAGCTCGGCTCGGTCGCACTCCAGTCGGGAGAGCATGTCGGCGCGACGATCGCGCGCCGCGTCGCGGGCAAGTCGCCGAAGCCGTTCGCGTACAAAGACAAGGGAACGATGGCGGCGATCGGGCGTCACGCCGCGGTCGTGCAGATGCTGGGCGGGAAGACGATGAAGGGGCGAAAAGCGCAGTTCGCATGGCGCGCCGTGCACCTGGCTCTCCTCCCGACGAACGAGGACCGTGCGAAGGCGGTCGTCGATTGGGTGGGGAGCGAGCTGACGCACCAGCGCGTAGGCCGGATCACGGTCGACGTGGACGAGTAACCGACGATGCTCCAGGCGGGAGCGCGAAGGTGAGTACGCCGGAATCGAAGGCGGGGACCGCGGACGTCCTCGTGATCTTCGGGATCACGGGGGACCTCGCGCGGGTCATGACCTTCCGCTCGCTCTACCGCCTCGAAGCGCGCGGCGTCCTCGACTGTCCCATCGTCGGGGTCGCCTTCGACGACTGGACGCTCGAGCAACTGATCGAGCGCGCGCGAGAGTCGATCGTCGCGACCGGCGAGCCGCTCGACGAGAGCGTGTTCGAGCGCCTCACAAAACGGCTCTCATACATTCACGGCGACTTCGCGGACGCCGGGACGTACGGACGCGTCGCCGACGAGATCAAGGGCAAGAGCCTCCCGGTCTTCTACCTCGAGGTTCCGCCCTCGCTCTTCGCGACCGTCGTGGGCGGCCTTGCCGACGCAGGGCTCACGAAGGACGCGCGCGTGGTCGTCGAGAAGCCGTTCGGGCACGACCTTGCATCGGCGCGGGAGCTCAACGAGAGCCTGCATGCCCTGATCGACGAGTCGCAGCTGTACCGCATCGACCACTTCCTCGGGAAGATGTCCGTCGAGGACATCCTTTACCTGCGCTTCGCGAACACCGTGCTCGAGCCGGTCTGGAACCGGCACTTCGTCGCGTGCGTCCAGATCACCATGGCCGAGGACTTCGACGTCGGCGACCGGGGTCACTTCTACGACCCCGTGGGGGCGATGCGCGACGTCGTGCAGAACCACATCCTCCAGGTACTCAGCTTCATCGCGATGGAGCCCGTGACCGGGCACGGGACCGACGTCATCAACAACCGCAAGCGGGACGTCTTCGTCGCGATGGCGGAGGCCGAACCCGAGCACTACGTCCGCGGACAGTACGACGGCTACCTCGAGGTGGACGGAGTCGCAGCCGACTCGCGAACCGAGACGTTCTGCGCGATGAAGCTCCAGATCGACAATTGGCGCTGGTCCGGAGTCCCGTTCTTCATTCGGGCCGGAAAGGCGATGCCCGTCACCGTGACAGAGGTTCGGATCGTCTTCCATACGACGGCCTGGCTCGGGTTCGTGCCGCGCGACGCGCCCCGGCCCGAGCCGAATCAGCTCGTGTTCCGCATCAGCCCGAGGCCAGGTGCTCGTCTGCGAATGCAGGCGAAGCACGCGGAGGCGGACGCTTTACGTCCGGTACAGCTCGACATGGAGTTCGCCGCGTACGGCGGCGAGGGGCCGATCGCGTACGAGGTGCTGCTGCATGCCGCCATGAACGGCGACAAGAGCCACTTTGCCCGACAGGACGCGGTCGAGGAGACCTGGCGCGTGGTCCAGCCTCTGATCGACGTCCCAACACCCATAGAGGTGTACGAGAAGGGCACGTGGGGGCCGAAGTCCTCGGACAAGCTCGTCAGCGACTTCGGCGGCTGGCGCGATCCGTGGATGCCGAAGTGAAGGCGTGAACACCGACTCCGAGGCGCGTTGATGGCTGTCAGCACCGATCTCGACACCCGCTGCATCGACACGATCCGGACGCTCTGCATCGACGCGATCGAGGCGGCGGGATCGGGACACCCGGGAACGCCGATCGGGATCGCGCCTGTCACGTACCTCCTCTGGCAGCGATTCCTGCGCTTCGACCCCGCCGATCCCATCTGGCCGAACCGCGACCGCTACGTGCTTTCCTCGGGCCACGCATCGGCCCTGCTCTGGTCGATGCTCCACCTCACGGGGGTCCAGGCCGTCGATCCCGACTACGAGATCCTCGGCACGCCAGCAGTCTCGCTCGACGACCTGCGGCACTTCCGGCAGCTCGACTCGAAGGCGCCGGGCCATCCCGAGTACCGCTGGACGAGCGGCGTGGAGGCGACGACCGGCCCCCTCGGTACCGGTGTTGCCACATCCGTCGGAATGGCTGTCGCGAGCCAGTGGCTCGGCGCGCGGTACAACCTCGACGGACACACGCTCTTCGACTTCGACGTGTACGCCCAGGCGGGAGACGGCTGCATGATGGAGGGCATCTCGTCCGAGGCGGCATCGTTCGCCGCGCACCAGCGACTTTCGAACCTCTGCTGGATCTACGACTCGAACCGGGTGACCATCGAGGGCCACACGGACATCACGTTCACGGAGGACGTCGCGGCTCGGTTCACGGCGTACGGCTGGAACGTGACCACGGTCTCGGACGCGAACGACCTCGCGCAGGTCGAGAAGGCGTTCCACGACTTCGCGGCCGAGCACGAACGGCCGACGCTCATCCTCGTACACAGCCACATCGGCTACGGCACCGACGTCGAGGACACGCCCAAGGCACACGGCGAGCCACTGGGACCAGAGGGGGTCAAGGCGGCGAAGCAGTTCTACGGCTGGCCCGAGGATGCGGAGTTCCTCGTTCCGGAGGGCGTCTACGAGCACTTCGCCGAGGGCATCGGTGCGCGCGGCATGCAAGCTCGCGAGGCGTGGGAGTTTGCATTCACCGCGTACCGCGCCGACTATCCGGACCTCGCCGACGAGATCGACCGCATGCAGCGCCGCGAGCTCCCGGACGGATGGGATGCCGACATCCCGGTCTTCCCGGCCGACGGGAAGGGAATCGCGAGCCGCGACTCCTCGGGCCACGTCCTGAACGCGCTCGCGAAGAACATCCCCTGGCTTCTGGGCGGAGCCGCCGACCTCGCTCCCTCGACGAAGACTCGTCTCACCTTCGACCGCGCCGGCGACTTCGAGCCCGACGACCGGAGTGGGCGCAACTTCCACTTCGGCGTTCGCGAGCACGCCTCGGCCGCGATCGCCAACGGACTTGCGGTCTCGAAGCTCCGCCCGTTCTGGTCCGGCTTTCTCATCTTCTCCGACTTCGCGCGGGGCGCCATCCGGCTCTCCGCACTGATGGAGATCCCCGTCGTCCACATCTTCACGCATGACTCGATCGGCGTGGGCGAGGACGGCCCGACACACCAGCCGGTCGAGCACCTCGTGTCGCTTCGGGCGATTCCAGGGCTCCTCGTGTTCCGGCCCGCGGACGCGAACGAGGTGGCGGAGACATGGCGCTACGTCGCCCAGCTCAAGCGGGAGCCGGCGGTCCTGATCCTCTCGCGACAGGCGCTGCCCACCGTCGACAGGTCGCAGATGGCGCCCGCATCCGAGATCTCGAAGGGTGCCTACGTCCTGATCGATGCAGACGGCGACCTCGAAGTGATCCTGATCGCCACCGGCTCAGAGGTCCACGTGGCCCTGGCCGCGGCCAAGGTGCTCCAGG
>DATAEF010000011.1:0-6811 GCA_036258155.1 Gaiellaceae bacterium
GCACATGCTGTGGCGATCGGACTTCGGAAGTTCGTCCCTGTCGACGACGGGATCGCAGGGGCGATGAGGACGGCCGCTGAGGCCGGCGCCGCGGTCATCGCGGCGCACCCGTATGACAGCGAGCCCGCGGCGAACAACACACGCCTGACGAAGCGCTTCGCCCGTGACGCAGGGCTACGCGGGCTCGCACACCGCTTCGAGCTCTTCAACCGGACGCAGCTCTTCGGCTGGGTCGCCGAGCTAGGCCTTCCTGCTGTCGCGTCGGGGGACTTTCACGACGTCGAGCACCTCTCGGGGTGGAAGACGCTTCTCCCGTGCAGGCAGGAAGAGGCCGCCGTTGTCGACTACCTTCGCTCGCGACGTCCCGTCTATCTCATTCGCCTCGAAGCCGACTCGACACAACTCGCCGCATAGCCGCCTGGCAGCCGAACCGCTCACCGCGCGGCCGTCGAAAGCATCCGGGCCGGCACATGCCGGCCCGGATACCTCTGCCGCGAGAACTGGATCTACTTCTCTGCCAGAAGAAGAAGCTGCCCGTCCTCGACGGTGTTCGGCTTCGGCGCCGGCGTCGGGCTGTGAGCCTGGACGTCGAAGAGCCAGGTGCCGGCCCCGAACAGCCCCGCTGTATCGATGATCCCGCTCGTCTCCCAGACGCCCGGGCCGACGGGCGGCGCGCCGGTCCGTCCCGGTGGATCGAGCTCGCCGATCATGGTGGCCGACGCAGAATGCACACCCTCGCCGGCCTTGAGGTCGAAGCGCCAGATCGCGCCGTCGCGACCCTTGGCCGCCATAACGGCCCGGCTCTCGGCCGTCCCGTCCTCGTTGATCATGAGGTAGTCCGAGCCGATGTCGATGTTGTCGGGGCTGATCGCGATATCGCCTCCGCTCGCGATGACCTCGTCCGCGTTGTAGACGACCGAAAGCGTCGCGCCCTTCGTCGGATCGCTCGGATTGAGCTTGAGCGAATAGAGACGGCCCAGGGCGTTGGCGCCCGCGGCACCTCCCGTGGTCACGAAGAAGTACTCGTCGTCGTTCCGCGTGTTGAACGCGCCGTCCTCTGGGCGGGCGAACACCATCGCCCCGACGGCATCGCTCGCCGCTTCGAGCTGGACGTCCGACAGGTTCTGCGCGCCCGGGATGGCGACCCACTCCCCGGCGAGCGTGCCGTTCCGGAAGTCGAGCTCACTGTTTCGGTTCTTGTTTTTCGAGCGGAACACGTAAAGCGTGCCTCCGGTGAGGCCGTTCCGCTGAAGCACCGTGCCGCTCGCCTGCTTGTGCCCGACGTACAGGTAGAGCTGGCTGTTCGACTCGGCCGGATTCTGGCTCGCCGGCCCGTCCTCCATGCCCATGATCACGGTGCGCTCCCCGGTGCCCTTCTGCACCAGCGTGTTTTCCCAGGCGAACCGGCCGAGGAACGGCAGGCCGTGGGCCTCGTTGTCGAAGATCGCCACCGAGAGGCCGCCCTGCCCGTCGAACGTCGACGGACTGTTCGACTCCTCGTTCGCGAAGTAGATCCAACGGTCGAACCCGTGTGGCGGACCTGCGATCGAGCCCGAGCAGAACCGCGTGAACGAGCGCGTCGAGTTGCCGACCGCCGGAGCCGGTCCCATGTACGTGTCGCCGAGGTACACCGAGTCGTATGCCCGCTCCCCTGAGACGACCGTCTCGCCGTCGCTCGAAAGGACGAGCTTGGAGACGATGGGACCACGGTTGAGCGCCTCGCCCAGCACGGGCTCGGACTGCGTGTTGAACGTGAGCTCGTGGTTCATGTAGACGGTGACGGTTCCGTTCGCGTTGCTGTGCGCGCCGAGCCCGTCCGGGATGCCGATCATCTGAAACTGCTTCGACGGATCGCTCGTCTCGGGCACCGTGTCGCCCACCGAGATGACCCGCGTGGTCTCGTAGCCATTCACGCCGACGGCGTACTTCTTGACCGTCGGATCGATCGCTCCCTTCGGCGCGGCGACGATGAGACCTGCTGCCACAGCCGCGAACGTGACAACTGCCTGCGTTCGAATTCGCATTTTTCCTCCCCGCTGACGTTGAGTTCGCAGGGGGAGCTCCCCCTGACCGCACGGAGCATCGACCGGGCATGCCGCGCCGTGGTCGTCCGCGCGGTGACGTTCCGGTGGCAGGTTGGTGACGTAGCGCTAGAGTCGAGACATGGCCACCGTCGAGACGAGAACCCTGCCCTGGAGCTGGTACACGGATCCAGCCGTCCTCGTGCTCGAGCACGAGCGCATCTTCCGTCGCTCATGGCAGTACGTCGGCCGGCAGGACGAGGTCGCAGACAACGGGTCGTTCGTCGCGACGCGCGTCGGCGACGTCCCCGTAGTGCTCGTGCGCGACGAGGAGGGCACGCTCCGCTCGTTCCTGAACGTCTGCCGCCATCGCGGCTCGCTCGTCTGCGAGGGGTCCGGCAAGCGCGCAACCCTCCAGTGCCCCTACCACGCGTGGACCTACGGGCTCGACGGCAAGCTCGTGGCCGCGCCCCGGTTCTCGCGCGAGGGTGGGACCGACCACGAGCAGCTCGGGCTCCTTCAGCTGCAGCTCGACACCTGGGGTCCGCTCGTCTTCGTCAACCCCGATGTCGACGCGGCGCCACTCGACGAGTTCCTCGGCGACGCGCCCGACCGGATCGCCGAAGCCGGGATCGACCTCGGCTCCCTGCGCTTCCTCCAGCGGGCCGAATCGGAGCTCGCCGCGAACTGGAAGATCACGGCCGAGAACTTTCTCGAGTGCTACCACTGCCCCGTCGCTCACCCGGGGTTCTCGGCGGTCATGGACGTGTCGCCGGACGCGTATCTCCTCGAGCTGGAGGGCGGCCGGATGTCTCAGCAGAGCCCGCCCCGGCCGGAACAGCGGGGTCATTACGACAGCTCGGGCGAGGTCGAGCGCGGCCAGTTCCACCTCCTCTTCCCGGGCACGGTGATCAACGTGATGCCCGGTCGCCCGAACTTCACGATCGGACCCATCCTCCCGCTCACGCCCGAGCGGACGTACCGGTTCCTCGACTACTTCGTCGCCGAAGACGCCGACGTAGCGTGGATCGAGGAGTCGCTTGCCTTCGACACCCAGGTCGGCGCCGAGGACCGCGCTCTGGTCGAGCGCGTGCAGGCAGGCGTCCGGTCGGGGCTCATCGAGAACGGACGGCTGATGCCCGAGTCCGAGCGGCTCGTGGCGCACTTCCAGTCGCTCGTCGTCGACGCACTCGCCTAAGACCTCGCATCAACCTGTTTTTACGCGCGATCGAGGCGAGCGCGCGACACACGAGGTGGCGGGCCGTGCACCAGGCTCGACGTGAAGTGAAGGTGGCCGCAAGCGCAGGCCGACTTCATCGTTCACCAGACGGTAACCCCTCGGGACGCGCTGCCGATAGAGAATGCAGTAATGGCGACCAGAACCCAGAGCGAGCCGACAGAACGACTCCTCAATCGGGAGCTCTCCCAGCTCGACTTCCACTCCCGGGTCCTCGAGCTCGCGGGCGACGAGTCGCTCCCTCTTCTCGAGCGCGTGAGGTTCTGCGCGATCTTCTCGTCCAACATCGACGAGTTCTTCCAGGTCCGGGTCGCCGGGCTCCTCGGGCAGGCCGAGTCGGGCCTGGCGATGCGATCACCCGACGGACTGACACCGCAGCAGGCGCTCTATCGCATCCGTGAGCGCACGTTGGAGCTCATTGCGCGACAGTCGCGCATCTGGAAGAAAGAGCTCCGCCCCGCCCTCGCGCAGGTCGACATCGTCGTCGGCGGCATAGAGGACTGCTCCGAAAAGGAGTTGAAGCGGCTGGAGAAGCTGTTCGAGCACGAGATCTACCCGATCCTCACTCCACTTGCCGTCGGACCCGGTCGGCCTTTCCCGTACATCTCCGGCCTTTCGCTCTCGCTGGCGGTCTTCGTCGCGGATCCGGAGACGGGTGAAGAGCGCTTCGCGCGCGTGAAGATCCCGGAGGGCCTCTCGCGATTCCTCGACATCGGCAAACGCGGACTCTTCGTCCCGCTGGAGCAGGTGATCGCACACTTCCTACCGGCGCTCTTCCCAGGGGCTACCATCATCGAGCGCGCCGCATTCCGCGTCACGAGGGATGCCGACTTCGAGGTTTCGGACGACGCGGACGACCTGCTCGAGGCCGTCGAGAGCGAGCTTCGCAAGCGACGTTTCGGCGACGTCGTTCGGGTGGAGGTCAGTTCGTCCGCGTCTTCTTCGATGGTCGACCGCCTCACTCAAGGACTGGGCGCAGACGATGCGCAGATCTACCGCACAGACAGCCTGCTGGACCTCTCCGAGCTCATGGAGCTCGTCGCACTCGATCGACCGGATCTGAAGAACGAGCCGTGGGTGCCCGTGATCCCACCCCGGTTCGCCGACGCACAGACTGACCTACCACGCATCTTCGACGAGATTCGACGAGGAGACGTCGCCGTTCATCAGCCGTACGAGTCGTACCGTGCGAGCTTCGAGGTATTCGCCCAGGCGGCCGTCCAAGACGCCGACGTGATCGCGATGAAGACGGCGGTCTACCGGACGAGTGACGACAGCGCCCTCGTCGGGTCGCTGATCCAGTGCGCCGAGGACGGCAAGCAGTCGGTCTGCCTGGTCGAGCTCAAGGCACGGTTCGACGAGCGACGGAACATCGAGTGGTCGCGGGCGCTGGAGCAAGCGGGCGTCCACGTCGCGTACGGCTATCCGGACCTCAAGATTCACGCCAAGATGACCCTGATCGTTCGGCGCGAAGGCGACGAGCTCCGCCGATATGCGCACATCGGTACTGGCAACTACCACGCCGCGACAGCGAGGCTGTACGAGGACTTCGGGATCTTCACAGCGGACGAGGACATCGCCGCGGACGTAGCCGACCTTTTCAACTACATCACCGGTTTCGGACGGCCGCAGCGGTTCCGGAAGCTCCTCGTCGCCCCGTTCACACTGCGCAGCGGCCTCGTGGACGAGATCCGGGCCGTCACAGTGGCGGCCGCCGAGGGGCGGCCCGCGCGGATCCGGCTCAAGCTCAATCACCTCGTCGACGAGGCGATCGTCGAGGAGCTCTACGCCGCCTCCCAGGCCGGGGCGCGCGTGGAGGTCATCGCGCGAACCACCTGCGCCCTTCGACCTGGCGTGAAAGGGCTCTCGGACAACATCTCCGTCCGATCGCTGGTCGGCAGGTTCCTCGAGCACAGTCGGATCTACGCATTCGAGACAGGCGACCGCTCGACCACCTATATCGGCAGCCCGGACTTGATGTCGAGGAACCTCGACCACCGCATCGAGGTCCTCGTCCCGGTGGAGAGCGCGCGCGTGCGACAGGAGATCAACGCGCTCCTGGACAGCGCCTTCCACGACGACACGAACGCATGGCTCTTGGGCCCGGAGGGGGAATGGACGCGGGCAAACGCCTCGGAGAAGCCGCATTCACACCAGGGCGTGATGATGCGGCGCGCACTCGGGCGTGCCAGACGGCGTTCGCGCGAGCGCCGCGCCGTCTAGTCGGCCGACGGCGTGATCAGCCCACCCGTCGTCGTCGGCATCATCGACATCGGCTCGAACACCGCCCGGCTTCTCGTCGCCTCTGTATCCGGCGAGGGCGTCGGCGAGCTCCATCGCGACCGCCGGTACCTGCGACTCGGCGACGACGTCCATGCACTCGGGCGAATCGGAGCGAGGAAGGTCAAGGAGGCGGCTCGCGTTGCCAAGGCATTCGCGCGGACCGCGCGCAAGGCAGGAGCTTGCGAAGTCGAGACGATCGTCACCGCTCCGGGCCGGCAGGCGTCGAACGGGGTCGAGCTCGTTGCCGCCCTCGCCACGAGCACGAGGGCTTCCGTCGTCCAGCTCTCGGGCGACGACGAGGGTCGGCTCGCGTGGCACGGCGCGGTTGCCCGCGCGCCGAACCTGCCGGAGACGATCGCGGTCGTCGACCTCGGAGGCGGCTCGTGTGAGCTCGCCGTCGGGGGGTCGGAGCACGGTCCCACCTGGGTGCGCTCTGTGGACGCGGGCGCACTCCGGATCACCAGGGAGTATCTCGGCAGCGCACGGCCCGGGCCTCGAGAGGTCCAGAGAGCGCGAGACGGCATTCGGCGGCTCGTGCAAGAGCTTGACGCCCCCGTGCCCGATGCGACCCTCGTCGTGGGGGGAACGGCGCGCGCGATCCGACGCGTGATCGGCTCGCGCTTCAGCTCCGACCAGCTCGAAGAGCTCGCGACCATGCTCGAACGCGTCCCCGTCGACTCGATCGTTGCCTCGTACGGCGTGACCCACGAGCGAGCACAGACGCTGCTCGGAGGAACTCTCGTCCTGGCCGAGCTGGCATACCGGCTCGACTCAACGCTCGAGGTCGGCCAGGGCGGGCTCCGCGAAGGCGCGGCTCTGAGTCTCGCCCGGTCGGTCGAGACCGCCGCATGACCTACCCGGAGGCATCTTCGTCGGCCGGCGGGCACCGCTTCGACACCAGATCGAAACCCGCCCCGACCCCTTAGGCGCCTCCGATCGGCGACAATCTCGGCGCAACGATGTCACAGGCGCTCGATCCCGTCACGCGGCATCAGATCGCGGGCCTCACCGAGAGTCTCGCGGGCGAGTTCGCCGGGACGTTCTCGCGCGAAACCATTGAGCGGTACATCTCGGAGTCGACCGACCTGCTTGCACCGAGCAAGATTCCGGACTTCGTCCCCGTGCTTGCCTACCGCTTCGCGCGGGAGCGCCTACGAGCGCTCGGACAGGCAGAGGGCACGATCACGAAGGTGCAACCCGAGGTGCTCTTCGTCTGTGTCCAGAACGCCGGCCGCAGCCAGATGGCCGCAGGTCTGGTGAGGCTTCGCTC
>DATAEF010000012.1:0-13007 GCA_036258155.1 Gaiellaceae bacterium
GTACGCCTTCGAGAAGGCACCTTCTCGCGACTGGCGATCGTGATAGGAGTCTCAGATGCTGATTCGCGTGCGTCAGGCCGAAACCGTGGCCCCGACGTCGGCTTGACCGCCGGAGTCTCATTGCCTGGAGGCGAGGGAGGAAGAGGGAAGAGGGAAGAGAGGCCGGGCGTGCCGGTCCCTCTCCCTTCCCCGTCGAACCACTAGCGCGAGCGGGACGTCTCGACGCCGTCGTCTTTCTCGTCTCTGGCGTCCCAGTGGTCCTCGACTTCGTCGACCGCATCCTCTCCGCGGTCTTTTACGTCTTCCCAGGTGTCTCTGGCCTTGTCCTTCGCTTCTCCCCACTTCTGCTGGGCTTCGCCCTCGATCTCCTTCGTCTTCCCTTCGACGCGATCCGTGTCCACGGCGAGCTCCTTTCATCGCTTCTCGTCGTCCGGGATGTGCCCGCGGAAGCGGTATGCCAAACCCTCGCTCGCTGGGTTACTTCGTGCCCGCTACGGGGAAGACATGTTGCGGCTCGACGAGGAGGAGGTTGAGACGTAGACCTGGGAATGGATCGTGATCGGCGCCGCAGCCGTGTTGGTTCTGGTGCTCAGTCTCGATCGCTGGTCGAGTGGATGTCTTCGCGCGGCGCGGCCAGGATCGTCTCGGCCTCGAGCGGAGTCCGCGCAGGGACGAATCGCACAAGGAGGTCGTCTTCGAACTCGAGCGCCCACGTGACGGGGTCGTCTCGCATTACCTGCTCGTCATCGATCCACCTGAGCCTGCCCTCCACGACGACGCATCGCTCGTCGAGTGGCCGATAGACGTCCGCCGCTGCGTGGTAGAGGCTTCTGGTCAGCGTCTCTTCGACAAACCGCGCAAAGTCTTCACGTCCTTCCACGACGACCCCGGTGCGCACCTTCGAGACGAGGACGACGTCTCGATGCACGAGTTCGACGAGCTGGTCGAGAGCGCCCTGCTCGACCAGCTCGAACCAACGACGGGCGAGCCGCTCGCTGGCTGGGACCTCGGCGACCACGTCCTCGGCGATGCCCCGAGTATGAGCGACCCGCGGTGAGCCGTCCAGAGTCGCACCGCGGGTCGCGCTGGTTCGTCAAGCCGTGGAACGCCCGAATACACCGAACAAGGCGAGCACGAGCGCGACCACCAGCAAGAGGAACAGGAACTTCGAGACCGCAACGCCCCCGCCGATGGCGAGCAACAGGAGCAGCAGAACGAGCAGCCAGATCATCGACTCACCTCCATTCGTTGTCACGTCGCACGTACCCCGACTCATGGATTTCGAATCGCGACGTGCGTCCGCGTTTCGAAGCCGCATGACGGGGTAGTGGCAATGTCAATCGATCCCTAGGAGGAGTTCTCATGCCCTCAGTGACATCGCCCGAACAGCTCTTCGTTCACGAGCTGAAGGACATCTACTACGCGGAGAAGGCCCTGACGAAGACTCTGCCGCAGCTGGCTCGCGAGGCGAGCGATCGCGAGCTCGAAGGCGCATTCCGGAGTCATCTCAAGGAGACGGAGAAGCACGTGGCCAACCTCGAGCGCGTGTTCGAGCACCTGGGCAAGAGACCCGAGGCTCATCCGTGCCCGGGCATCGAAGGCATCAAGAAGGAGCACGACGAGTTCATGCAGGAGAACCAGTCGACGCAGCAGATCAAGGACATGTTCCTGACCGGGGCCGCGGCACGTACCGAGCACTACGAGATCGCCGCGTACACCGGTCTCGTGGGTCAGGCACGCGCGCTCGGCGAGCGCGAGGCGGTCGACCTCCTGCAGCAGAACCTGCGCCAGGAGAAGGAGGCACTCAAGAAGGTCGAGACCATCTCGAGGCGCATCGTCAAGAACGCGGCGAATGGAAAGTCGCGGTCTTCCAAGAACGGACGGCGGTCCACCAAGAGGTAGCCGCGTACTCGGGACGGGGTGCCGGTCCGGCCCCCGTCCCGACCCGCCTGTGTGACGAGCACGCGCGCCGGGAACCAAGCAGGACGAAAGGAGGTCCGTTCATGCGCGATTGGGCGCGCGATCGAAGTCTCGGCATCCTCTTCGTCTCGATCTTCCTCGTGACGTGGGTCGGGCAGCTCGTCGTCGAGTGGCTCGAATTCGCTCACGAGCAGGCAGCGCACGGGACGACTGCGATCTTCTGGTCGGAAGCGTTCTGGGTGACCTTCGGCCAGTCGACGCTCGAGAACTGGCAGTCGGAGTTCCTGCAGCTGTCGGCGTTCACGATTGCCTGCGCGTACTTCGTTTACAAGGGCTCGAGCGAGTCCCCGGACGGCGGGGAGCGCCTCGAGGCGAAGCTCGACGTCCTGCTCGAACGGTACGGCGTCGATCCCGTCGAGATCGAGATGACGCTTCCGGCGAAGTACCGGCGCCGGCGCTGACGACGCCTCAGGATTCTCATAGCGCGAAGTCCTGACCGGTTCTTCCGTCCGGCGGGAAGGTCGGTGGACGACGAGCAGTTTTGCGCGCGCGAGTCCATCTGCACGATGGTGGAGGGGCTGGGAGTCTCCCCGAGAGGTTCCGAGCACGCGGGCCGGCACAGAGTGACGGGGCGCCCCGCAGGCCTGCGGTCACGAAAGACCGGGCCGCGGGGCGCCCCGCTTGCCCGCTAGACCGAGTCGTCCCAGTCGCGGTAGCCCTTGCCACCGCGGCCGTAGTACGAGCCCAGCGTGCTGTGGTACGACTCGTCACGAGTGAGCGAGTCGTCGAACTCCGGAGCGTTCTTGATCTCGTCCTTCGTCCGGTTGACGAAGATCGCCTCGGCGTCCTCGTCGATGCCGCGGACGACGCCGGCCGGAAGCATGACCTTCTTGCCGAAGATCCACGGGCCGGTGTCGACCACGAGGTAGCTGCGCCCGACGTCGTACGTCCCTTCGTCGACCTTGCCGATCGATCCGTCGAGCGCCTCGACCGTGAAGCCGGTGAGGTCGGCGTGGGTGTCAATCACGGTCGAGCCCAGCGCCGACTTGTCGCGGTATGTCCAGACTTCTTCCATGTGCATACGACCTCCTTACGATCCTCGGGTACATGCGGTCCGTACCCCTGGCCAGGACGACGAAACATCGGGTCGGGGCGCAATACTGATTGCCTCTCATGAACTGGGACACGATCGAGACCGAACGGCTGTTCGAGGCAATTCGCGAGCGCGGGCCTACGACGGACGCGGAGCGAACCGTGTGGGCGTTCGAGCGCGCGTTGGCGGTGGCTCGCCTGGACCCGGAGCTTCTTCGTCACCTACTCGTCGCATGTGTCTGCCTCGTCGCCTACGAGCAGGGGCAGCCTCCTCGCGCGGTCCTCGAGCAGCTCTTTCGCCGCACGGTGAGCGACGCCGAGTGGCGGGACGACTTCGAGCCGCTTCTCACCTAACGCCGGGTGTTTCCGGCCTCGCCGGTGCGGGTAGCAAACGAGTCATGAGACCCGAGAAGCTCGACCACGTCGCTCTCTTCGTCTCCGATCCGGACCGTGTCGCGGCGATGCTGTGCGCGCGGCTCCCGTTCCGCGTCCTCGAGCGGACGGACGAGTTCGTACTCGTCGGACGCTCGCCGGAGCTCGGAAAGATCACGCTCTTTCATGCTCCGGGGCCGCGCGATCGTGGAGCGCTTCTGCACATCGGGATCGGCGTGCCCTGCGCCGCAGCAGCGACCTCGCTCGACGCCGAGGAGGGGCTGGTCGTCGAGCTCGTCCCGACATCCGCAGAGGGGCAAGTCGAGCTCCGGCACGTCGGGCTGCTCGTCCCGGATCCCGGGGCGAGTGCACGCGCCTGGCTCGATTTCGGGTTCGAGATGGCCTCGCGAGCCGGAACGGTCGAGCGCGTCCAGCTCGGCGGAGCCTTCGTCGAGTTTCATCCGGGCGATCCGCCGTGTACCGATAGGCCTCTCCTCAACCACATCGGGCTCCTCGTCGAGTCGCTCACCGAGGTCGAGGAATCGGTGGCCGAGCAAGGTTTTCACGTGAACCGGGAGGTCGACGCCGAGAACAGCAAGGCGATCTTCGTTCGCGGCCCCGATGACGTGGAGCTCGAATACATCGAACACAAGCCGTCCTTCGTCCTCTCGTGAGCACGCTTCCACCCCAAGAGCCCGATACTCCTCGGCCGGCAGAAGACGACTCGGCCGGCCGCACGACCGAGCAGCAGGTTGCCGCCGGCAAAGCCGACTGGACGCCGGTTGCGCTGCTCACCTCGGTCGTCGGAGTGATCGCTGTGCTCTTTGCCGCCGTACTCGCGCTCGTCGTCGCGGCGTACCTGCTCGCATAGCAGCTCTCCGGAGTTTCTCTCACCACGCCTACGGGGTACTACCCGCTTCATGGCGACTGCGCTTCTGTTCGAACGCGACGACGTTGGCGAGGTCGAGGACTGGGCAGAGCGTATCCCGAAGCTCCGGGGCACCTCGATTCTCTGGATCGACCTCGAGCGTCCGGACGAGAACGAGATCAGAAGCCTCGTCGCGCAGCTCGATCTCTCGGAGGAGAGCGCGAAGCAGCTCGCCGATCGGGAGTGTCGGCCGCGACTCAGCGACTACGGCGGCTACCTCCAGGTGGCCGTGTGCGCAGTGCGCGACACTCCACACCGAGAGCTCGAGCGGGTCGAGTGCATCGTCTCGAAGCAGTGGGTCGTCACGGTGCACGACTCGCCGCTCGAGGTCCTCGAGACCTTCCGCGGGCGTGCGGCCGGGTCCGGCGACATCGGACGTCTCGAGGGGGGCTTGTTCCTCGCCGATCTCCTGGAATGGGTACTCGCTGGCTATCTCGACGCGTTCGAGAGCATCGAGGGGGAGCTGGACGACGTCGACGCCCGGGCAATGCGAGGCAAAGTGCAGAGCACGGAGGCGGCGCTCGAGGAGCTCGTCGAGGCGCGCCGTGAGATCGGCCGCATCCGCCGAGCGTTGAGCTCGCATCGGGAGGTGCTGCTAGCGCTGACCCGACCCGAGATCAGTGCGATCGTGAGCGTGAAGGACGCCGAGCGCTTCTCGTCGCTGCTCGTGCGGCTCGAGGAGGCCATGCAGGCCGCGCGCGACGGCCGCGAGTCGGTGGTGGGGTCGTTCGACGTGTTGATTGCGAGCATGGGGCAGCGGACGAACGAGATCATGAAGGTGCTGACACTCGCGTCCGTGCTCATCCTGCCGGGAACGCTCATAGCCGGGATCCTGGGGATGAACTTCAAGGTCGGACTCTTCGGTCACGCCGAGCTCTTCTGGGTGACGATCGCCGTGATGGCCGGAATCTTCCTCGCGACGGTCGGAATCGCGCGGGCAAAGAGTTGGATCTGACGGAGAGTCGTCTGATCACGAGCGTCGATCCACGCGAGGTCGACGAGACGAGGCCGTCCGCACCCGTTCATGTCGCTCTCACCCCGAAGACTCTCTTCGTGTGGATCGCGATCACGGCGGGCTCGGTGCTGGCGCTCATGCTCGTCTATCTCGCGCTCGACGCGATCGCATGGGTTCTCGTCGCAGCCTTCTTCGCGATTGCGCTGAACCCGGCCGTCGAAGCCCTCGTGCAACGGGGGCTCGGACGCGCGCGAGCGGCGGCGATCGTGTTCGTCGTTGCATTCGCCGTGCTTGCGGGGCTGGGTGCGCTCGTGATCCCACCGCTCGTCTCCGCGACGACGAGCTTCGTCGAGGCGCTTCCGGGTCACCTGCGTGAACTCGACGCCGGGCGAGGCCCGCTCGCGTTCCTCGAGCAGCGATTTCACCTGGGAGAGCGACTCGTCGAGATCTACGAGAGGGGCGGCATCGCAGCCCTCGTGGGACTCGAGCGCCCGGGTGCGTCGACGGCGCGTGCGGCCGTGGACACCGCGCTCGCTCTCGTCGCCGTGCCGTTCCTCACGTTCTTCATGCTCCTCGACGGCAAGCGCTGGGTCGATGGCGCACTCGACGTCCTTCCGCCGAGCGCTCGTCCGCGCTGGGAACGAGTCTGCGACGGCATCTACCGAACCGTCGGCGGATACGTGACAGGCAACCTCCTGATCAGCCTCCTCGCGGGAGCCGTGGCCGCGGTCACGCTTACGGCGGCGGGTGTGCCGTACGCGCTTCCGCTGGCCGTGATCGTGGCGATCCTCGACCTCGTCCCGCTCGTCGGCGCGACCGCGGCACTCGTCGTGTGCGGCGCCGCTGCGCTGTCGCAGGGCGTCCTCGAATGCGTGATCGTCGTCATCGTGCTCATCGTCTACCAGCAGCTCGAAAACCACGTCCTCCTTCCGGTCGTCTACGGACGCGCGGTCGACCTGTCTCCGCTCGGGGTACTCGTCGCGATCCTCATCGGGGCCGAGCTCGCGGGAGTCCTCGGAGCGCTCGCCGCGATTCCGGTGGCGGGCTCCGTCGCGGTGGTCGCACGTGAGCTCGTCCGCTGGCGCCGCGAGACATCCGTCCATCTCCCGACGGCAGTGGAGGATGGACTACGGCACACTGATCCGTAGTGCTCCCCGGCCGCGGTACGCAATGTCTTCACACAGCTGCAAGGCCGCCCTCAGTCGGCTGCACACCGCGCGGAGATGCGGCCGCCTTGCATCCTAGCCGTGCGTCCTCTCCACCGGTGAATCCAGCCCGTACTTCCCGAAGAAACCACTAGTGGCGCCAGGCGACACGTCGGAACGGCCAAGGTACGCCCCGCTGGTGAGGTCGTGGCTTGCCACGTACGGCTTCGCGGTCGCGGTCGGACTCGGCTCCGTTGTCGTGGCGCGGCTCATCGAGTACGAGACGAGCAACGAGCCCGTCTACGCCTTCCTCGTCGCCGCGGTCGCGATCTCCGTCTGGTACGGAGGTGCAGGCTCGGGTTTGGTGACCCTGGCGATTTGCTGGTCGCTCGCTCCGTTCATCCTGTACCCGGGGCAGTCGTTCAGTGCCGGTGATCGTGCCGACCTCGATCGCTGGGGCCTGACTCTTGTCGCGGCGCTCATCGTCGTATGGGTGAGCATCGTCATGCGGCGAGGACAACAGCGCGCGGCGAGGGCCGCGGACCTGGCGGAGAGGTCGAGCGAGCAGATGGAGGTGCTTCAGACGCTCGCGGTCGGTTTGTCGAAAGCCGTCTCGTCGGCGGAGGTCGCTCACGTAATCACCGATCAGGCCATGGTCATGCTGGGAGCCCAGGGATCCGCGCTCGGTCTGGTCGAGGGGGAAGATCTCGTCATCGTCGATCCCGTGGGTCTCGCGGCTCGAGCACATGTGCCCGGCGGACGGCTGGCCCTGACGAGTCTCACGCTCATGACCCAATCGGCCAGGAAGGGTGTCGTGGTGCGTGTCGACGACAGGGTGACCCTGGCGAGGTCGTTCCCGGACAGCGCGCTCGTGCTTCCAGCGTCGGTCCAAGCTGCCGTCGCCGTACCTCTGCGCGCGGTGGGCGAGGTGGTGGGCGTCATGGCATTCCTCTACGAGCGGCAGGGCTCGGTGGACGACGAGACGGTGGCGACCGCGCAGACCGTCGCCGGTCTAGCCGAGCAGGCTCTCGAGCGCGCGCGCCTGTACGAGCGCGAGCGGGAGTCGCGCCGGGCACTGGATCGGGTCCTGCGCGTCGCGCCGGGTTTCCACGCCGAGACCGTGGAGGAGGTGACGGGGGTGATCTGTCGCGAGGCGCGAGCGACGTTCGGTGCAGACTTCGGAGTGCTCTGGCAGCTTCGGGACTCCCAGCTCGTTCTCCTGAACAGCGATCCGGTTCACGAAGCGATGCCCCAGGGCCTGCGAGTGCCGCTGGACGACCTCTCGGGGCTCGCGGAGGCAGTGGCGAATCACGGCGTGTCGTTCAGCCGTGACGTTCTGCTCGGAGCTCGGGGAGGGTGGCTCGAGCGGGTTCGTCGGATGGGCGTTCGCTCCTCCCTGCGCTCGCCGATCGTGATCGGCGCACGAGCGGAGCTCGTGCTGGCCGTCTCCTGGCAGATGGTCATCTCCGAGCCGGAGCCCTCAACGGTCATCCTGATGCGGCGCTTCGCGGATCAGGCCGGCCTCGCTCTCGGGCAGCTCGAGCGGCGCCGGGCCGAGGCCGAAGCAGCTCGTCGGGCGGAGGACACCGCACGTCTGCAGGCGGTGACGGCGGCGCTCTCGATGGCTGCGACGCCCAACGAGGTCGCAGATACCTGCCTCGAGCATGCACTGTCGCTGGGGGCGGACGCGGGGTTCGTGGTCTTCACGGGCTCGCATCGTGAGGCGTTCGACTTCGCGTCGAGCCAAGGGTTCGGCGACGACGAGCTGGACGCGTGGCGTGCCTTCGGGCCCGATGCAGACGTGCCGTTCACTCGCGCGCTCGCAAGCGGCCAGGCCGTATGGGCGCTGACTCCCGAGGACACCGGCGCCTTCACGGAAGCCGGTGACTTCCGCGACGCAGGCTGGGCCGCCATCCCGCTGACGAGGGGCGCGAACGTCCAGGGAGTGCTCCACCTGACGTTCCGGCGGCCCAGGCCCATGAGCGAGGCGGAGCGGTCATGGCTGGAGACGGTGGCATCGCAGTGTGCGCTCGCTCTGGACCGAAGCAGGCACCTCGAGGAGGAGAAGCTTCGCCGGGTGCGCTCGGAGCGTCTCCAGAACATGACCGCGGCACTCTCGAACGCGCTCACACAGAAAGATGTCGCCGAGGTCGTCGTGGAGGTGCTGTGCGAAGAGCTCGAGCCCGACGCTGCCTCGGTTTCGTCAGTCGTCGAGGATCGCGCGGCGCTGAGAGCGCTCGCCTGGCGCGGGTATCCGGACGAGTTGGCAGACGACGAGATCTCCCTCGAGACGGACACACCCGAGACACGCGCTGTGAGAGGGGAAGGCTGGCAGCTCCATACGAGCGAAGACGTGGATCGCAATCACGAGTCGAAGGGCGATGTGTCCTATGCCGTTGCCCCTCTGGTCGCCGGGCACAAGCGCATCGGAGTGGTCGCCATGTCCTGGAGTACACCGTTCGCGCTGAGCGGGGAGGACACGGCTTTCATCGAGAGCACGGCTGGTCAGGCTGCCCTGGCGCTCGATCGGGCGCGCGTCTTCGAATCCGAGCGCGCGACCGCCGAGACGCTCCAGAGAAGCGTCCTGCCGGCCTCGCTTCCGCGGGTCGAGGGCGTGCAGCTTGCGGCTCGCTACCTGCCCGGGAGCCAAGGTGTCGCCGTCGGGGGCGACTGGTTCGACGCGCTCGAGCTCCACGACGGACGGCTGGGGCTCATCGTCGGCGACGTCATGGGAAAGGGCGTCCAGGCTGCCGCGAGCATGGGGCAGCTGCGCAACGCGCTGCGCGCATTCTCCGTCGAGCGGCTCAAGCCGTCATCGGCGCTCGCCCGCCTCGACCGTCTCGGCGACGAGACGCGCGAGGCGGCCTTTGCGACCGTCGTCTACGCCGTAGTCGATCCTCGGAATGGCGTTTTTCGGTACTCGTCGGCCGGCCATCCGCCCCCGGTCGTCGCCTATCCCGACGGCCGCGTCGAGCTGCTGGAGGACGGCCGAGGCCTTCCGCTCGGAACGGGAATGCGCCCACAGTACCGGCAGGCGGTGGCCGAGCTACCGGCGGGAGGCGTCCTCGTTCTCTACTCGGACGGCCTGATCGAGCGGCGCGGGCAGTCCATCGACGAAGGGCTCGAACTGCTCGTGGCGGCTGTCCGCGAAGCGTCGAAGGAGCCCGAGCGCCTTCTCGAGCACATCCTCGATCGAGTCGTCGGCGATGCGCCGCGCACAGACGACATCGCGCTCCTCGCAGCCCGCCTGTTACCGGTCGCACCGCAACCGCTCGAGCTGCGGCTCCCGACCACGATCGACGCGCTGTACCTCGTTCGGGACGCCCTTCGCATGTGGACCGATGGGGTGCCGCTCGGTCGTTCCGAGTCCGAAAGCCTGGTGCTGGCCGCGTGGGAGGCCTCGGCGAACGCAATCGAGCACGCCGTCAGCACGGCTGACGGCATGGTGCTCGTACGCGCCACGCTTGCGGACTCGACGATCCGGGTGACCGTAGAAGACAACGGACGATGGGTCCCACCGACGGACAGGCCGGGCCGTGGCTTCGGGCTTCAGCTGATGCGTTCGCTGACGACGTCGGTCGAGGTCGTGCCGGGAAGGGACGACAGGGGCACACGCGTGACCATCGAGTACGACATTGCCGAAGCCACGGCCGGCTCCACTCCTACAACAGCCAAATGAGCAGGAGGATGACGACAATCAGTACGAGAACGCCGCTGCCGATGTACATCCGTCTCTCCTTCCGTCGCGTCTCACGTGAGTCGTTCCCGATGCGCGGCTGATCGAAACGCGCGTCGACGGGTTTGCCGGACGCGCAGCTCTGGGTAACCGGACCTCGTCATCGGCAACGGCGCTCGAAAGGAGTTCGGCATGCCGCCACGAGGAGTGAAGAAGGGTTCGAAACGAGCGCGCCAGTACGAGCACATCAAGGACTCGCTGCAGGAGCGTGGATCGTCGACGGACGAGGCGGAGGAGATCGCGGCCCGCACCGTCAACAAGGAACGAGCGCGAAGCGGGGAGGCGACGACCTCGTCGCGGCTGTCCAGGGAAGACATCTCGTCCGGTCGCCGTGGAGGGATCCGGAGCCATCGCTCCTCGCCCCGAGGCCGCACGCGCGAGCAGCTCTACGAAGAAGCGAAGGATCGGAAGATTCGTGGGCGCTCGAAGATGACGAAGGCGGAGCTCGAACGGGCGCTCGGTGGTCGTCGATGACGACGAGACTCGCGCTCGCCGATGCGCTCGGGGCATCGGTCCGTGTGGGCGACGCACGAGTCCTCTCTGACGGTGAGCCGGTTTCGGCCGAACTCGCTGTGGGGTACATCCTCGGCGTGATCGAGCTCCGCGACGGTATGACGAGCTCGCCGAAGGCTCCGGTGCTGATCCGATGTGGGGAAGGAGACGCGGCGGCGAGCGTGTCCCGGTGCATCGACCTCGCGATCGAGATGGGAAGTACGAGCCTCGTCGTGGATCTCGGCGACCATGGTGGCGCGTGCGCTTCCTTGCTGGGTGTCCTCCTCCGCGCGGGCCGGCGCCTGAGGCAGCAGGGTGGGCGCCTCGCTGTCGCGAGCGCCGACCCAGGGCTCCGGCGCCTCTTCGAACTGACGCTGCTCAGCCAGGCATTCACCGTGTTCGAAACGCGCGAGGAAGCGCTCGCTCCCTGAAAGCGCTGACGGAGCGTGCTCGAGCCCGTACTCTCCTCTCTTCGAGGGTATGGGGACCGTGAGCCCCTACCCGTTTGACGCCCCATGAGCCAGGTCATGGACCGGAAAGCCGACGAACTCCTCATCACCTATCACCGCGAGGGCGATGCCGTTGCACGCGAGCAGGCCCTCGTCGAGCTCATGCCCCTCGTCCGGGCGCTCGCCTCCCGCTATGCAGGTCGCGGCGAGCCCCTCGAGGATCTCGTCCAGGTCGGCTCGGTGGGACTGATCAAGGCAGTGGATCGCTTCGACGTCGACCGCGGTGTCGACTTCGCGAGCTACGCCGTCCCGACCATCGTCGGCGAGATCAGGCGACACTTCCGCGACAAGTCGTGGGCGATGCACGTCCCGCGCAGGCTGAAAGAGCTCAGCGTCCGGCTCTCCAGCATCCTCGACGATCTCACGGCCCAGCTCGGTCGCTCACCCACCGTCTCCGAGCTGGCCGAGGCCGCAGGCGTCGACGAGGAAGACGTGATCGACGCCCTCGACTCCACGAACGCATACAGCACGCGCTCGCTTCATGCGCCGCTGGAGCAAGACGGAGACGACAGCCTCGCCGACAAGCTGGGCATCGACGAGGTCGGGTACGAGGAAGTAGAGGAAGGGTCGCTCATCGCGGCAGGGCTCGACGCTCTCGACGAGCGTGAACGGCGGATCGTGGAGCTGCGATTCCTCCGCGAGATGACGCAGTCCCAGATCGCTGCCGAGGTGGGCATCTCGCAGATGCACGTTTCGCGCCTGCTGCGTCGAGCGCTCGCGAAGATGCGCGGGAGACTCGAGGAGGTGTCAACCGGCAATGAATGACGGCGCCGTCCGGCTGACCTTCCCGGCGAAGGCGGACTACCTGCTTCTCGCCCGGCTGGCGCTCTCTGGCCTCGCCCGCGAGCTGCCCGTGGGGGACGAGCTGCTCGCGGATCTGAAGCTTGCGGTGACCGAGGCCTGCGGTAATGCCGTGCGTCACGCCTACGCGGGCGACAATGGCACGATCACCGTCGTATTCCTCGTGACCGGCGACAGGCTCGACATGATCGTCGAGGACCAGGGGGTCGGCCTGGACACTCTCGAGCCGGAAACGGCGGCGCCGTTTTCGGTCCCGCTCGAGAGCGGGATGGGCATGCCCATCATCCGTGCGATCGTCGACGAGCTCGAGGTCGGTCGTGGCGCTGACGGTCAGGGAACGGTGCTCCGAATGACGAAGTACCTGCCGACGGTCGCGTCGGCGTAACTCGAGCTCCTCCCTATCGATCGAGCTCCGCGAGCGCTTGGGACCGCGTCGCCGCGACAGGAAGGGCTCGATCGAGCGTCGTGATCTCGCAGATGCGCCGCGCCGACCCGGTCGGGAGCACGACTCGCACCCGGCTGCCATTCGCGTCGAATGTGCGAACAGCTCGAACGAGGACTCCGAGCGCCGTCGAGTCGAGGAACGATACGGCGCCGAGGTCGGCGACGATCCTGGGCTCCCGTGCGACAGCCCTCAGAGTTGCCGCAAGGTCCGGCGCGGCATACGCGTCGAGCTCGCCGGTCGCTCGCACGACGGCGGCCGCGTTCTCGCGTTCGAGATGAACTCCGTGCATTTCGTCTTGTGAGAGGTAAGCACGAACGGGGCCGAAGAACGCTCGTTCGGCCCCGTTCTTCGCGTCAGGCGATCCGCCGGCGGCGGAGTGCGTTCCAGGTGAAGAGGATCACCATGGCCCCGACGATCGCAGCGACCCAGGTGCTGAGGTCGAAGAACTCGTCGATCGGATCGCCGAAGCCTAGGGCCGTCGCGAGGAAGCCTCCGAGCAGCGCGCCCCCGATCCCGAGCAGCATCGTCACGATGACGCCGACGCTCTCGTTCCCCGGGACGAGCCGCTTCGCGATCACCCCGGCGAGAAGCCCCAGAACGATCCAGCCGATG
>DATAEF010000013.1:0-37308 GCA_036258155.1 Gaiellaceae bacterium
CGCGCAACCCGCGCACCGCGAGTCGCGAGCTTCCGAGCGGGGCTCTCAGCCGTGTGCAAGTGCTCGGGCTGTGCGTGGCCGCGCTTGTCGTGTTCCTCGTCGCCGTTTCGCAGCTCGACCCGATCGTGCGCTGGCTGTGGCCGATCCCGGTCGCGATGTTCGTCGTCTACCCGTACCTGAAGCGGTTCACGTGGCTGTGCCACTTCTGGCTCGGGGCCTGCCTTGCGCTGGCACCGATCGGTGCATGGCTCGCCGTATCGGGAACGGCACCCTGGGAGGCGTGGGCAATCGGGGGCGCCGTGCTCCTGTGGGTCGCGGGCTTCGACCTCTTCTACTCGCTCTTCGACCTGGACCACGATCGAAGCGAGGGTCTGCACTCGTGGGCTGCGCGCTTCGGCGAGCGAGGTGTGTTCCGCAGCGCGCGTGTCCTGCACGTTGCAGCGGTCGGACTTCTGGCGGCCGCCGGTTTCGGGCTCGAGGTCGGTGTGTTCTACTGGCTGGGCGTGATTGCGACGGCCGCCTTGCTCGCGTACGAGCACTCAATCGTGCGCCCCGGCGATCTGCGCCGGCTCGATTCGGCCTTCTTCACCCTCAACGGCGTGATCAGCGTCGTCTACTTCGCCTTCGTCGCGCTCGACGTTCTCATCTCGTGATCAGTGGCCGTGGCCTCGAGAAGCGGTACGGACGAAAGCGGGTTCTCGCCGGAACCGACTTCGCCGTTCCCGCCGGCGGATTCGCCACCGTCACCGGCCCGAACGGGTCGGGGAAGACCACGCTCCTGAGGTTGGTCGCGGGTCTCATCGTTCCGACGCGCGGCGTGTTGGAGGTGAGCGTCGAGCGGGCGCAGATCGGGTACCTAGCGCACGAGCCGCTCGTGTACCGGGAGCTCACGGCCCTCGAGAATCTCGAGCTCTATGGACGCCTCTATCGCCTGGTCGAGCGGCGGGAGCGCATCGGGATGCTGCTGGAGCGCTTCTCTCTCTGGGACGCACGAAATGAGCGTGTATCGACGTACTCACGAGGTATGACGCAGCGCCTCGCACTGTGCCGAGCCCTCCTGCACGACCCGCAGTTGATCCTGCTCGACGAGCCGTTCTCGGCGCTCGACGACGCCGGCGCGACGTTGCTCGACCGTGAGCTCGAAGCGCTCGCGGGCGAGCGCACCCTCGTCGTCGCGACCCATGATCCGCAGCGAGTCGCCCGGATGACGAGCATGAGCGTCGCGCTCGCGTGACGTACTTGGCCGACGTCGCGGCGCTCACGCGCAAGGATCTGCGGGTGGAGCTCCGTGCTCGGGACACGCTTCCGGCAATGCTCTTGTTCGTCGTAGCGACTCTCGTGGTCTTCCACTTCGCGCTTCCGGAAGGAACCGGCGACGCCGCCGCCTACGGGCTGCTCTGGGTCGCGATCGTCTTCACGGCCCTGCTCGGGCTCGCGCGCGCCTGGGTGCCGGAGCACGAGCACGGAGTGCTCGACGGTCTCGTCCTCGCCCCCTCCGACCGCAGTGCGATCTGGCTCGGAAAGACGCTGGCAACGCTGGCCTTTCTCGTCGCGACCCAGGCTGTCGCGCTTCCGATCTTCGTGCTCTTCTTCGCGCCCCTCGACGCGACGGCGATCGCCGGCGTCCTGCTCGCCGACATCGGCATCTGCGCAGTCGGCTCGCTCATGGCCGCGATGGCCGCCGCCGGTCGCTCGAGAGAGCTGCTCTTGCCGCTGCTCGTGCTTCCACTGGCGATCCCGCTGGTGATCGGGGGTGTAGGTGCGGCCGTCTCGCCCGAGGGGGAGCGCTACCTCCTGCTCCTGGCCCTCTACGACGGGGTCTTCGCGGTACTCTCGTGGGCGTCCTTCGAGTACGTCGTCACGGAGTAGACCTACCTGACCATCTCGTCGATTCGCAGGCTCCCGGGTCTCGCCGCCCTCGCCGCGGGGCTCATGGGGCTGGCGCTCGTCCTGGCGCTCATCGTGGTCGCCGAAGATCAGGACCAGGGCGTCTCGCAGCGCATCTTCTACATTCACGTTCCCATCGCGCTGACCGCATACTTCTGTTTCGGCCTGGGCGCGTGGAAGGCGCTACTGCTTCTCTGGCATGGGGAGGAGCGGTACGACCTCGAGAGCTACGTTGCGATTCACCAGGGCACCATCTTCGGAGCGCTGACGTTGATCACGGGCTCGATCTGGGCGAAGGCGTCATGGGGCCATTGGTGGCTCTGGAGCGAGGATCAGCTCGTGCTTTTCCTGGTGCTCTTCCTCTTCTACTGCGCCTATTTCATGCTGCGCTTCTCGCTCGAGGAGGGATCGCGCCGCGCGCGCTCCTCGGCCGTCTATGCGCTCTTCGGCGTGGTGCTGATCCCCGTGAGTTTCCTGGCGATCCGTCTGGCCGAGAACCTCATCCACCCCACGGTCTTCACCCGCGAGGGCCCGCAGATGAGCGGCTCGATGTTCGCGACTTTCTGCATCGCCTGGGCTGCGGTGACCCTTCTCGCCTACGTGCTCTACCGCGTCGAGCTGGCCGGCAAGCGGCTCGATGCCGACCTTCGCGAGCTCCGCGAGGTGCTTCAGTGACGCAGGGCCAATACGTCGCGGCCGCGTACGGGGCGGTCTTCGTCTTCGTGCTGGTCTACGTCGTGATTATCGCCGCAAAGCTCGCTCGCCTGCAAAGGGAGACAGCGGAGTTGCTCGAGCTGGCCCGGTCTCGCGAGAGACTCGACCGACTCCCGCACTATGCTGCGCCCGTGCGCGGGTCACGCGAAGGAGCGACGGGTACAGAGTGACGAGGCCGCTCCACGTCGGCCGGCCGCTCCCTCTCCAAGTTCCCACGGCCTTCGTCCGGATCCGCCCGAGCGGTCTGCGTCTGTGCAGCGAGATGCGCCGCGAGCGCCTCCAGCGCTGCCCGCCTGCGCGCGCACAACGCCGTAGCTAGCTCGTTCGAGACGTACGGCGGTAGTCTCCTCGCGTGTTCATCACGTTCCTGAGCGACTTCGGGCTCAAGGACGATTTCGTCGGTACCTGTCACGGGGTCATGAAACGCATCGCCCCGGACACGCAGATCATCGACATCACCCACGGGATTCCGCCGCAGGCAGTCCTCCAAGGTGCCCTCGTACTCGCGAACACGATCGGATTCATGCCGCTCGGCGTCCACCTGGCGATCGTCGATCCGGGTGTCGGGGGCCCACGCCGACCACTCGTGCTTCGGGACGAGGAGGGTCGCCTGTATGTGGGCCCGGACAACGGTCTCCTGCTCCCGGCGGCCAGTCGAGCGGGCATTGCCGCAGCTCACGAGCTCGCGAATCCTGAGTACGCGCTCGAGACGATTTCCCGGACGTTTCACGGGCGCGACCTCTTCAGCCCGGCCGCGGCGTACCTGGCACGAGGCGCCGCGGTGGAGGACCTCGGTCCGCCCGTCGATCCGGAGGGTCTCGTCCGCCTCGACGTGCCGGAGCTCGTCATCGGGGACGGCGCGGTCGTCGCGACGCTCCTGTATGTCGACAGCTTCGGCAACATCGCGCTCAATCTCACCCGCGACGACGTGGAAGGGCTCGGAATCGTGTCGGGCACGCGCGTCGAGCTCGAGCTCGCGGGCGAGAGGTACTACGCGCTGATGGCACGGACGTTTGCGGACGCGCGTCCGGGCGACGTCATCCTGTACGAAGACAGCTACAAGAACATGTCGCTGGCCATCTCCCGGGGGAGCGCTTCCCGAATGCTGCACGCGTCGCCGGGGCAGGAGATCCGGATCACGCTCGCGGGCTAGCACGAGTCCTGTGTCAGGAGATCGGCGGACTCCGGTCGGCCCACGGCCGCGCGGCCTCGAGCTGCGCTGCGAGCCTGAGCAAGAGGGCGTCTCCCGCCGGCTGGCCGATTGCCTGCACTCCAATGGGCAGGCCGCTCTCGCTCCAGTGCAGAGGGATAGACATCGCGGGCAGACCTGTGAGGTTGGCGATCGCGGTGAACGGTGTGAACGCTGTGTTGCGAAGGAGCTGCTCGATGGCGCCGTCTGCTTCCTCTTGCCATCCGATCGGTACCGGCGGCAGCGCGAGAGTGGGCGTCAGAACGATGTCGAACTCCTGCCAGAACGCCACGGTGCGGCGGGCCAGCGCCTGCAGCCGAACGACGGCACGAGCATAGTCGGCCGCAGAGCTTGCGAGCGCGGATTCCACGAGTCCACGGTTGAGCGGTGTGAGCAACGAGAGATCGTCGACCGGGTGGAGCGCGGGACCGACCTGCCAGACGGCGATGAACGTGCGCTCGAGATCGGGCTCCGTCCAGGGCGGCGTCGCTTCTTCGACGCTATGGCCGAGCTCCTCGAGAAGGGCCGTAGCCGAGGCGAGCGCAGCCACACACTCCGGGTCAACGGGCACATCCACCGGCGGCACCGAGGTCACTGCGACCCGCAACGTTCCCGGCGGCTCCATCACGCTCTCCGCGAACGGGCGCTCCGGCGGCGGCGCCCACCAGGGGTCACCCGGCTCGTACCCCGCGAGGACGTCGAGCAGGTGGGCCGCGTCGACGACCGATCGTGAGATCGGACCCGATGTGGAGAGGCCTTCGAGAGATGTGAACGGTGCGTTCGACACGCGGCCTCGGGAGGGCTTGAGGCCGAAGACGCCGCAACACGAGGCCGGAATCCGGATCGAGCCGCCGCCGTCGGTTCCGTGGGCGACGGGGAGAAGCCCGGCTGCGAGGGCTGCGGCGGCACCTCCGCTCGAGCCCCCCGGCGTGCACTCGATATTCCATGGATTTCGCGTTGCCCCATTCAGGTCCGACTCAGTGAAGGCCGTCGTTCCGAACTCGGGCGTGTTCGTCTTGCCGAGAATCACGAAGCCCGCCTCGCGCAGCCGTCGCGCAACGGCCATGTCGAAGTCGGGAACGTACTCGGCGTAGGCGTTGCTGGAGTACGTCGTGCGAATGCCGGCGGTCGCCGTCAAGTCCTTGATCGCGATCGGGACACCGTGGAACGGCGCATCAGCCCCGGCTTCGTCGGCCGCGCGCGCGTCGGCGAGCGCATCCTCTCCGCGCACGGTGACGAAGGCATTGAGAGCCGGATCGAGTCGCGCGATGCGATCGAGGTACAGCTGCACGAGCTCGAGGGACGAGACTTCCCCCGTGCGGATCAGTCGCGCCTGCTCGACGGCGGAGAGGAACGCGAGCTCCATGCGAACGAAGCTACTACGTCTGGTCGCGTCGCCCGGAATCGAAACGGACGCGAGGCGTCTGTCCGCGCAGCGGACCAAATGGCGAGGGCCGGAATCGAACCGGCGACACCACGGTTTTCAGCCGTGTGCTCTACCGACTGAGCTACCTCGCCGCGGCGCCTCAGTGTAGCCGCGAGTCGCGGTAGGTTCCCGCGGTGAAGTACGAACGAACGCGCAAGGTCGCGATCATCGGTGCGGCCCTCGACCTCGGTCAAGGGCGGCGCGGGGTGGATATGGGCCCGTCGGCGATCCGCTACGCGGGTCTCGACGAGCGGCTTCAGAGCCTGGGGTTCGACGTTCGAGATCATGGGAATGTCGAGACCGCGGTCCCCGAGGCGACGGCGTTGCGCGACGAGCGCGCGCGGTTCCTGCCGGAGATCAGGACGACGTGCGAGCGCATCGCCGCGAAGATCGTCGAGGAGTTGCTGGCCGGAGCCATCCCGCTCGTTCTCGGCGGCGATCATTCGGTCGCGCTCGGGACCCTCGGAGGCCTCGCCTCGATCCACGGACCCGGCGGTGTCCTCTGGATCGACGCCCACGCCGACATCAACACGCCCGAGACGAGCCCGAGCGGAAACGTCCACGGCATGCCGTTGGCTGCCGCGTTGGGACTGGCCGGCCCGGAGTTCGAGAGCGATGCCTGGCCGCTTCCCGCAGTCGATCCGAGGCGTGTCGTGCTCCTCGGCCTCCGCCAGGCGGACGAAGGAGAGCGCGGACTGCTACGGGAGGCGGGTCTGCGCGTCTTCACGATGAGCGAGATCGACCGCATCGGCGTCGAGCGGGCGATGCGAGAGGCTCTCGACCGCGTCTCCGGTCCGGGATTCGTCCATGTCTCGCTCGACATGGACGCGCTCGATCCGGAGCTCGCGCCGGGAGTCGGCACGCCTGTGCGCGGCGGATTGACTTATCGCGAGGCGCACCTCGCGCTGGAGCTCGTCGCCGAGTCAGAGCTCGCGGGGTCCTTCGAGGTCGTCGAAGTGAATCCGATTCTCGATCGCGAGAACACGACGGCGCTCACGGCGGTGGAGCTCATTGCGAGCGTGCTCGGGAAAACCATCTATTGAGGGTCATACCCGTGGGATCTGACTACGACTCAGAACCGCTTATGCGGTGACGCCCGCGAACTGCGGGATGATGTCCTTCCCGTACGCTGCGAGGTCTTCCTCCTGTCCGTGGGTCATGAGGTAGATGTTGAACTGGTCGACGCCTACGGACTCGAGCTGCTTGAGCTTCGTGGTCGCCTGTTCGGCGTTGCCGAGGACGCAGAAGCGATCGCAGATCTCGTCCGTAACGAACTCGCCGTGCTTCGCTCCGACCCGCGAGTGCTCGTCGTAGTCGTAGAACTTGCGCACGCGCACGTACTCCGTGAGCTCTTCCGGGATCTCTGACTCGAAGCCGTAGCGCTCGATCAGGTCCATGACGTGATTCGAGACCATCGCCGGGAACCAGCGCACTTGGTCGCGCGCGTCGGCGATGTCGTCGGTGATGTGGCTCGGCGCGCAGACGATGCACTGGAGCGCGGACGGGTCGCGTCCGGCCTCCTCGGCCGCCTTGCGCGCGGTGTCCATGATCCACTGGATGATCACGGGATCGGCGAGCTGGATGATGACACCGTCGCCGACGCGACCGGCCACGGCCAACGCCTTCGGCCCGTACCCGGCGACCCACATCGGGATCTCGGGCAGCTCGGGACGCACCCACTTCAGCTGCAGTTCCTTGTCGTTCCAGTCGACCTCGCGGCCGTTCATGAAGTCCCTGATCATCGCGAGCCGGCGCTCGAACTCGGCAACGCGAACGGGCTTCTGGCCGATGTACCTCCGAGCCGAGTCCCCGCGGCCGATCCCCATGACCATCCTGCCGTTCGAGATGTCGTGCAGCGTCGCGTAGCCGCTGGCGAGGACCGTCGGCTCGCGCGTGCCGGGGTTGGTCACGCAGTGGCCGAACTTCATCCTGGACGTCGCCTGCACCGCGAGCGTGAGCAGCGGGAACGACTCCTGCCAGAGGACGTGGGAGTCGTACGTCCATCCGTAGTCGAAGCCGTGGGACTCTGCGAGCTGGAAGAGCTCGACGAGACGGCTGGATGGTGGGTCGGGCAGAACGGTGACGCCGAAGCTCAGAGCCATGTGTGTCTCCCTCGGTAGTTCGGAGATCGGATTATCTCGCAGTGCTTCCCGTCGGGGGTACGGTCATGATTCGCCGGCGAGAACCGAGCAGGCCGAGGACGCAGGGAGCCCCGATATGACTCATATCGGGGCGACTGAGGACGACGGCATGCGAAGTGTTCGCAGCCGCGCGAACGGGGCCGTACCCCGACGGGGAGCACTAGACACGCGCAGCGCGAAGCGCGAGCAGGGCCAGGGCGGAGAGAACCGCGATGACGGCGAACGCGAGTCGGCCGTCACTCGGGAGCTCGAACGTGAGCCCCGCGAGCGGAGTCCCGACGAGGATCGTGAGGATCCCGCACGCGTTGACGAGTGCGATCGCCGAAGCGGGGGCATCGGGACGAGCTCGCTGGGCGGCTGCGAAGATCACGGCAAACGGCAGGCCGGCCGCGAGCCCGAGCACGAGCGCGCCGGCGACGGCAAGCCCGAACGGACCGTCGAGCGAGAGCAGGGCCGCACCGGCAGATGCTCCGATCAACGCGAGCGCGACGAGGCTTCGGCCACCGACGCGCCGGGCGATCAGTCCCCCCGCAGGCCTGGTGACGATTCCGATCGAGAGCACCAGACCGCCTGCGACGCCGGCGGCGGCAGGGCTCGCGCCCTGCCGCTCGAGCAGCGGTACTGCCCAGTTTCCCGCGACGACGGCCAAACCGAACGTGGCCGCCTGAAGCACGCCGATGGGTAGCAAGGTGCGATCGCGAAGTACCCAGCTCCCGGAGTGACCGACGCTTGGCAGACCGGTCGCGGCCAGAGTAGGCACGATCGCGGCGACCGCCAGCAGCGCGGCGCTCCAGTAGGCCGCGCGCCAGCCTGTTGCGTCGGTGAGACCCGGGACGATCATCAGCGCGAGTCCGCCTCCCACCATGGTCGCTCCTCCGTAGAAGCCCTGGAGCACATTGCCGCCGCCCCCTGCGCGAACGAGGTCGAGGCCCGCGACGAACCCAGCTCCAGAGCCGATGCCGACGACGGCTCGTCCGAGCAGCGCGATCGCGAAGTCGTCGCCTGAGAGCAGGATCACGTTGCCCGCGACCGCTGCCGCGATGGCGCCCAGGGCGACGCTGCGCGCCCCGTACCGGTCGGCGCATCGTCCCGCCGGTAGCTGAACGGCGAGGTGCGTGACGAAGAGCGCCGTCGTGAGGAGCCCGATCGCTGCGATCGAGACGCCGTACTCGGAGGCGAGAGGATCGGCGACTGCCCCGACGTTCGAGACGTTCCACGTAAGGCAGGCGCCAACCGTGAGTCCGGCGACGACGCTTGTGGTCCGGACGGGGTCGGACCCTTGGGTACTGACCCCGGTCAGGAAGCGCAGCTCAACGGCCGCCGCCCTCTGCCACCCAGCCGATCGTCTTCGACGCGAGGAGGTCGAGGGCCGAGACGGCGAGCTCGAGGTGGTCCTCTCGAGTGTCCTCGAGCTTCGTGTGGGAGAGACCGTGCAGGCTCTGGACGAACATCATCACCGTCGGGACGCCCGCCCTCGCGACCTCGGCCGCATCGTGCAGCGGACCCGAGGGAAGGCGATGCGCGACGCCGTCGACTTCGACGATGGCCTCCTCGCAGAAGCCGAGCAGCGTGTCGTGGAAGAGGATCGGCTCGATCGACCAGATCTTCTCCCATTCGACGTCGATCGATTCTTCGGCGGCGAACCGCTCGCTCGAAGCCTTCGTCTCGGCGAGCATCGTGGCCAACCGGCGCGCGTCGAGGTCGCGCTGGTCGAGCAGCTGCTCGGCCGTCTCGACGACCGACGTGACGATTCCCGGCTTGCAGACAACGCCGCCGGACGTGCACACGGCGCCTCCGCCGGTGCGACGTGCGATCTCGCGTATTTCGAGTGCGAGCTTGGCCGCGCCGGCCAGGGCATCGCGACGCTTGTCCATCGGAGTCGACCCGGCATGGGCGGCCTGACCGCGCCACGTGACGCGATGGCGCTCCACGCCGAACGTTCCCTGGACGACGCCGAGCGGAATGCCCAGCGACTCGAGTACGGGGCCCTGCTCGATGTGGAGTTCGAGGTACGCGGCCGCAGTCTCGAGCTCCGCGCGCGCGTCGAGGGCGCGGTCGAGGTCCACTCCATGTGCGGTGAGGGCGTCCGGAAGCCTCGTCCCGTCGCCGTCGACGAGCTGGCGCAGCTCGTCCTGATCGGCCATCGACCCGGCGGCCGCGCTCGATCCAAACAGGCTTCGCCCGAAGCGGGCGCCCTCTTCGTCCGCCCAGTTGACCAGGCGGACGGTGACGGCCGGCTGCCCCTGGGCCGCGATGCGCCGGAGCACCTCGACTCCCGCGACGATGTTCAGCGCGCCGTCGAGCCACCCCCCGTTGGGCACCGAGTCGATGTGACCTCCGATGAGCACGGCCTGCTTCGAGCCTCCTGCGAGCGTGAACCACTGGTTGCCCGCGGCGTCGACCGACTCGACCGCGCCGGTCTCGGCAACGAGTGTCCGGAACCACTCGCGCGCTCGTTCCCATGTATCCGTCCAGGCGACACGCTGCGCTCCGTTCTCGTCTTCGGTCAGCTCCCGGAGCTCCTTGAGGTCCGCGACGGTCCGCTGGGGGTCGAGCGCCACGTCATGAGCCTAGTAGCGCTTCGATTCCTCTGCAGGCGGATCGGGTGTGTGAGAGATTCCGGCCATGGCCGTGCGTAACGTCCGAAGGCGCATCGCCGTCTTCGTACTCGTTCTCGGAGGGCTCTGGGCTATCTGGGAGGGCTACAAGTGGCTCTGGGAGCGAACCGGCTGGACGAGGCCCTTCCGTGTCGACGACCTGACGCTGCCGCACCTTCACGCAATCGTGTTGCAACTGCGGGAGCCGACGTCTACAGGGGACGATCTGTGGCTCTACCTTCTCCACTCGGCGCTCTTCACGGCTCGAGCTGCCTCGATCGGCTTCCTGTTCGGCGCCTTGGTCGGCTTCGCGCTCGGTGTGGTTCTCGCACACTTCGACGTGCTCCGGCGTGGCGTCATGCCCTATGTCGTCGCCTCGCAGACGATCCCCATCCTCGCGCTGGCGCCGATCGTGGTTCGCGGCCTCGGCAGCGTCACGATTGGCGGGGCGCCTCCGCCCGACTGGGTGCGGGTCGCGGTGATCGCGGCCTACCTCACCTTCTTCCCGGTCACCGTCAACACTCTGCGTGGGCTCCGGTCCGCGGATCCCTGGGCGCTGGAGCTCATGCACTCGTACGCCGCCCGGGGGTGGACGATCCTGTGGAAGCTCCGCGTGCCTTCCGCGCTTCCGTACATCTTCACGGCACTCAAGATCGCTGCGACGGCGAGCGTGGTGGGGGCGATCATCGGCGAGCAGACCGCATCGATCTCCAACGGTCTCGGCGGTGCGATCCTCAACTTCAACCAGTACTACGTCCTCGAGCCGAAGAATCTCTGGGCGACCAATCTCTACGCCGCCCTGGTCGGCATTGGCTTCTTCCTTGTCGTCCTGCTCGCGGAGAAGCTCGTCGTGCACCGCGCCCCGGAGCGGCTGGTGTGAGCGCTGACGGCTCGGTCGTCTCGATCAGGGGCCTCACGAAGGTGTTCGGCAAGGGCGGTGTGACAGCGCTCCAGGACATCGATCTGGAGGTCGGGCGCGGCGAGTTCGTCTCGTTGATCGGACCGTCGGGATGCGGAAAGTCGACGTTGCTTCGCATCGTCGGCGACATCGTCGAGCCCAGCGAGGGCGACGTCACCGTCAACGGCAAGCCGGCCCGCAAGGCGCGGCTCGACCGCGACTACGGAATCGTGTTCCAGGCGCCCGTCCTCTACGACTGGCGCACGGTGGCGAAGAACATCGCCTTGCCCCTCGAGATGCTGGGTTGGGACCGCGCGAAGCGAGCGGAGCGCGTCAGGGACATGCTCGAGCTCGTCGAGCTCACCGGGTTCGAGAGGTACCACCCATGGCAGCTCTCGGGAGGCATGCAGCAGCGTGTGTCGATCGCGCGGGCGTTCTCGTTCTCGCCCGCGCTTCTGCTCATGGACGAGCCGTTCGGCGCGCTCGACGAGATGACCCGCGAACGCCTCAACATAGAGCTGTTACGCATCTGGGCGGAGACGGGTTCGACGGTGATCTTCGTCACCCACTCGATCTCCGAGGCGGTGTTCCTGTCCACGCGCGTCGTCGTCATGTCTCCGCGGCCGGGCCGCGTCGCGAGCGTCGTGCCCGTGGACCTGCCCCAGCCACGCACGGCCGCGACGCGGGAGGAGCCGCGCTTCTTCGAGCTCGTCACCGAGGTACGAGAGTCGCTGCACGCAACGGGCGCTGACGAGGTCGAGGAGACGCTCGCAACGGAGGACGAGATCGCGTGAGCAGTTCGGTCTCCACTGCCGCCCCGTCGCGCCGCCTCGGCGAGCGGATTCGCGACTGGGTGCCCGCTGTCGTGGTTTTCGGCCTCGGTCTCGCGGCGTGGCAGTGGCTTCTCCCCGACGTACTCGGGGTGGAGGAATTCCTGCTCCCGAGGTTTTCCGACGTTGTCGGAGCTCTCGTCAACGAGCGCGACCTGCTCCTCCGCGGGGCGTGGATCACCCTCAAGGAGGCTGTGGGTGGATTCGTTCTCGGAAGCGGCGTCGCTATCGTCGTCGCGCTCGTTCTCGCTCGCTGGCGGCCGTTCGGCAACGCGCTGATGCCGTACATGATCGCGGCGAATGCGATTCCTATCATTGCGTTCGCACCGATCACGAACGCGTGGTTCGGGCTCCTGAGCCCGTGGTCGAAGGTGACGATCGCCGCGGTCCTCTGCTTCTTCCCGGTGCTCGTGAACACACTGCGCGGGCTGACGTCCGTCGATCCCGAGTCGATCGAGCTCATGCGCTCGTACGCAGCCTCCGAGCGAGACGTGTTCCGTCGCGTCCGCATTCCGAGCTCGCTCCCGTACGTCTTCTCCGCCTTGAAGGTGGCGAGCGTCCTTGCGATGATCGGTGCCGTGGTCGGCGACTACTTCGGAGGGTCCCTGGAGGCGTTGGGCATCGTCGTCCTGAGCGCGGTCAACCTCTCACGGTACGCGACCTCGTGGGCCGCGATTCTCGTCGCGAGCATCATGGGCATTGCCTTCTACGCCACGATCTCCGGGATCGAGCGGTACGCCATGAGGTGGCATCCCTCCGTGCGGGGGAAAGCGTCCTAGGAACGGAACCAAGACGGGCTCCGCCGACGGCAGGGTCCGAAAGGAGGGGCACGTGAATCGACGCAGGTGGTACTTCGCAGGAGCCATGCTCGCCGTGGTCGTCGCCCTCTCGGCGACGGGGTTCGCCGTGGCCAAGCCGTCGAGCCCTCAGCTCACGAAGGTCACGATCCAGCTCAAGTGGGTGACGCAGTCACAGTTCGCCGGCTACTACGCGGCGAAGGCCAAGGGTTACTACAAGGCTGCCGGCCTCGACGTCAACCTCAAAGTCGGCGGCCCCACGATCGTGAACGAGCAGACGGTGCTATCCAAGCAGGCCGAGTTCGGGGTCAACTGGTTCCCCAGCCTGCTCGCCAACCGTGACCAGGGCAACAACCTCGTCAACATCGCGCAGGTCTTCGCGCGCTCGGGCACGACCCAGGTGACGTGGAAGAGCAGCGGGATCAACACGTTTCCGAAGATGCGGGGGAAGAAGTTCGGCGTCTGGATCTTCGGGAACGAGTTCGAACAGCGCGCGGCGCTCGTGAAGTACGGGATGGACCCCGACAAGGACGTGACGCTCGTGCAGCAACAGTTCGACATGGTCGCGTTCCTGAAGAACGAGATCGACTCCGCGTCGGCGATGACGTACAACGAGCTCGCCCAGGTGCTCATTACGAAGAACCCCGCGACGGGGCAGCTCTACAAGATGTCTGACCTCAACGTGTTCAAGTACTCGGCCCTCGGCACAGGGATGCTCCAGGACGGGATCTTCGTACGGGGCGACTGGATCGCGCAGAAGAAGAACCAGGCACTCGCAGTCAAGTTCCTCGAGGCAACGTTCAAAGGCTGGATCTACTGCCGTGACCACTACAAGGAGTGCACCAACATCGTGGTCTCGCAGGGCACGGCGCTGCCGAAAGGCCATCAGACGTGGCAGATGAACGAGATCAACGCGCTGATCTGGCCGAACAGGCTGGGGATCGGGATCATGGATCCGGCCGAGTACGCCAAGACAGCGAAGATCTCGTACGACTTCAAGGTCATCAAGAACCCGGCGTCCAAAGCCTCGTATCGCGCGGATCTCGCGAAGAAGGCGGTCGCGAACCTCAAGAAGCAGGGCATCGACGTATTCGGGAAGAGCTTCAAGAAGAAGGTCGTGGCGCTGAAAGAGGGAGGCAAGTAACGACGATGCGTGAGTTCCGGGCCGACTACGTGCGCAAGCTGGCCAGGCTCCGTTGCGGCGGATCCTGGCTGCGCGACAGCACGGGGACCGGCCCGGAGCTCTCCCCAGGAAGGAGGTGATGGCAGTGTCGGTACTGATCAGGGGCGGCCGGATCATCACCGCCGCCGACGACTACGTCGGCGACGCCTTCGTCGACGGCGAGCGGATCGCCATGATCGGAGAGTCGCTCGACGTCGACGCCGACCGGGTGATCGACGCCAGCGGCAAGTACGTGCTTCCCGGCTGCGTCGACCCGCACACCCACCTCGACATGCCCTTCGGCGGCACTGTCACGATCGACGATGTCACGTCCGGGCAGACCGCTGCCGCGTTCGGCGGCACCACGTGTCACGTCGACTTCGTGATTCAGCCGCCGGGCTCGACCTTCGCGGATGCGCTCGACGAATGGCGCGGGAAGGCCGAGGGCAAGCAGGTCATCGACATGGGCTACCACATGGCGGTCACCGACCTGCGGGAGGGCGGCACGCTCGAGGAGCTCGCCCGTCTCCCCGAGCAGGGCGTCACCTCGTACAAGCTCTTCATGGCCTACAAGGGCGCGCTCATGGTGGACGACGAGACGCTCTTCCGCACGATGGAGGTCGCCGCGGAGACGGGCGCGCTCGTCATGGTGCACGCCGAGAACGGCGACGCCATCGACGTCCTCGTCAAACAGGCGCTTGCGGCCGGGAACACGGCTCCGCACTTCCACGCGCTCACGCGTCCGCCGGAGACCGAGGGCGAGGCGACGAACCGGGCGATCCAACTCGCCCGCGTCGCGGGCGCCCCGCTCTACGTCGTCCACGTCTCCTGCCGCGAGGCGGTCGAGCCGATCGCGCGGGCGCGCGAGCAGGGCTGGGACGTCTGGGGCGAGACCTGCACGCAGTACTTCTTCATCGACTACACGTACCTCGAGCGTCCCGGTTTCGAGGGTGCCAAGTACGTCTACACGCCTCCGCCGCGGTCGATCGAGAACCAGGAGGTTCTCTGGCACGCCGTACGCTCGGACGTCCTCTCCGTCATCTCGACGGATCACTGCGCATTCCTCTGGGACGGCCAGAAGTCGCTCGGGAAGGAGGACTTCTCGAAGATCCCGAACGGAGGGCCGGGGCTCGAGAACCGGCTGCACATGATCCACGAGTTCGGTGTCCGTACGGGCCGCATCTCGTTGAACCGGATGGTCGAGCTGCTGTCGACGAACCCGGCCAAGCTCTTCGGCCTCTATCCGCGCAAGGGCACCATCGCGCCGGGCTCGGATGCGGACATCGTGGTCTTCGATCCGGAGCGGCGGCATCTGATCACGGCCGCCGACCAGCACTCGAAGACCGACTACAACCTCTACGAGGGGACCGAGGTCACCGGGTCTCCGGAGATCGTGTTGTTACGCGGAAACGTGCTCGTCGAGGGCGGCGACCTCATCGCCGAGCCCGGCGTCGGGCGGTTCGTCGAGCGAGCTGCGTTCGGACAGGAGCTCCTGCCCGCTGCGGCGCGCTGACTCCGAAGTGCGCGGGGGCGCGTCGGTCATCTTCCCCCTTGTCCGACGCCCACCGCGCACGCATCTTCGGCATCCGAGGTTACGATCCGGCTCATGACGGCCGTCGAGGCGAATCCGAACCTGGGAGCTCAGATCGTGGAGGACGCGAAGGAGTTCGTCCTCTATTCGTGGTCGACGCAGGACGCGATCAGCCCGATCGCCGTCGCGGGCGCCGAGGGACGCCATTTCTGGGACTACGACGGCAAGCGCTACCTCGACTTCGCGTCACAGCTCGTCAACGTCAACATCGGCCACCAGCACCCGAAGATCATCGCGGCGATCAAGGACCAGGCGGACCGGCTCTGCACGATCGGGCCGCCGATGGCGAGCGAGTCGCGCTCAGGCCTCGGGCGACTCCTGGAGGAGGTCACGCCGGGAGATCTCTGCATGTCGTTCTTCACGAACGGGGGCGCGGAGGCGAACGAGAACGCGATCAAGCTTGCGCGCCTCTTCACCGGGCGGCACAAGATCGTCGCCCGCTACCGGTCGTACCACGGCGCGACGCACGGCTCGATCTCGCTGACCGGCGATCCGCGCCGCTGGCCGAACGAGCCCGGAATGGCAGGTGTCGTGCGCATGCTCGACCCGTACGCCTACCGGTGCCCGGCCGGCCATCCCGAACCGTGCCCGGTGTGCACCGGGGCGCCCCACCTCGAGGAGATACTCGAGTACGAAGGAGCGCAGACGGTTGCAGCGGTGATCCTGGAGACCGTCACGGGTACGAACGGCGTCATCCCGCCCCCGCCCGGCTACCTTCAGTCGATCCGCGACGTGTGCGACCGGCACGGGATCCTGCTCGTGCTCGACGAGATCATGGCCGGCTTCGGCCGCACGGGCCGCTGGTTCGCGTGCGAGAACTGGGACGTCGTCCCGGACATCATCACGGTCGCGAAGGGGATCAACTCCGGCTACGTTCCGCTCGGCGCGATGATCTTCCGCAAGCCGCTCGCCGACTGGGTGCGCAGCAGGTTCTTCCCGGGCGGGCTGACCTACGCCGGACACCCGCTCGCGTGCGCCTCCGCGGTGGCGTCGATCGAGGCGTTCCAGGAGGAGGGGGTCGTCGAGAACGCGGCCGAGGTCGGTGCGTATCTCGGTGACGGCTTGCGCGGACTGGCCACGCGGCATCCGTCTATCGGCGACGTGCGTGGGCTCGGCTGCTTCTGGGGCGTCGAGCTCGTGAAGGATCGGGAAACGCGTGAGATGCTCGTCCCCTTCAATGCGTCGGGCGAGGCCGCGGCTCCCGTTGCGCGTCTGGCGAAGGCGGCGCTCGAGCGCGGCCTCTACCTGATGACGCACTGGAACGTGATCATGGTCGTCCCGCCGCTGACGATCACGCGCGACGAGGTCGACGAGGGCGTCGCGATCCTCGACGAGGCGCTCTCGATCGCCGACGAGTACGCCATTGCATAGCGCGTGAGCGAGGTCGTCGAGCTCGCCGCTCGGCTCGTCGAGATCGAGTCGATCAACCCCGACATCGTCGTGGGTGGCTCGGGAGAGACGGCAATCGCTCGCTTCGTCGTCGACTGGTGCGAGCGGGCTGGTCTGGAGACGTCCCTCGAGGAGGCTGCCCCGAGCCGGCCGAACGTGATCGCCGTTGCTCGCGGGCTCGGCGGCGAACGGTCGCTGATGCTCAACGCGCACATGGACACGGTGGGCGTCGCAGGGATGGCCGATCCGTTCGTGCCTCGCATCGAGGGCGGGCGCCTGTACGGGCGCGGTTCGTATGACATGAAGGGGAGCCTCGCTGCGTGCATGCTCGCCACAGCGGACGCGAAGCGTCGCGGGCTGAGCGGCGATGTGATCCTGGCCGCGGTCGCCGACGAGGAGTACGCGAGCGTCGGCACCGAGGCGGTTGCCGCCAGCGTGCGCGCAGATGCCGCGATCGTCACTGAGCCGACGGAGATGCAGCTTGCGATCGCGCATCGCGGCTTCGTCCATCTCGAGATCGAGACGCAGGGACGTGCCGCGCACGGTTCGCGGCCCCACCTCGGGATCGACGCGATCGCGAAGATGGGCCGGGTGCTCGTGGGGATCGAGGACCTCGATGCCCGCCTGCGCTCGAACCCGACGCACCGATATGTCGGAAGTGGCAGCTTGCACGCATCGCTCATCGACGGCGGGCAGGAGTTCTCGAGCTATCCCGCGCGCTGCGTGCTCCAGGCGGAGCGCCGGACCATCCCAGGCGAGACGGTCGCACTCGTCGAGGACGAACTCGCAGAGATCGTCACACACGCGGGCGCGGACGACCTGGACTTCTCGGCGGAGGTGCGGGTCCTCGGTTCGCGGGAGCCGTTCGAGGTGGCCGAGGGCGACGCGATCGTGCAGACGGTCCGGCGCCACGCGACGACGGTTCTCGGCACACAGCCCGACATTGTCGGCGTTTCGTACTGGGCCGACTCCGCCTTGCTCGCAGCCGCGGGGATCCCCACTGTCCTCTTCGGCCCGCGCGGCGAGGGTGCGCACGCGGAGGTCGAGTGGGTCGACGTTGCCTCGCTCGAGCAGTGTGTCGAGATCTACGTCGCGGTCGCGACCGAGCTCTGCGGCTAGCGCGCGAGGAACTCCGCGACCGCCGCAGCGGTCTCCTCGAACGCGTCCCAGAGGACGGAGTGTCCGCCCGGGACGACGACGACCTCGAGCAGATCGCCGAGAGCGGCCTGATGCCCGTCGAGCAGATGGTCGTACGAAAGGTACGAGTGCTCGCCGAGGACGAGGAGCGTCGGAACGCGAACGTCCTCGAACCGCGGCGGCTGCGAGGCCATCTCGCCGTATGCGGCGACGACCGCCGACTGGCAGTAGCGGTATCGGTAGCGGCCGTCGTCGTCCTGCACGACATGGTTCGCGAGGTCCGCTTCCACCAGGTCGCGCGGCGCTCGCTGGAGCTGGCTCTCGTCGTAGCGGCGCTCGACGAGCTCGTCGAACGAGATGTAGGACTTGGGTTCGCGAGCGTTCTCGGCAGCAAGCAGGGCGACGTGGCCGGGAAGGAGGATCGCGGGGTCGAGCAGCACGAGCTTCGGCACGAGCTTCGGGGCGCGCGCGGCGAGCTCGAAGGCGAGCCTTCCGCCGAACGAGTGGCCGACGAGTGCTGCGGGCTCCGGGCCGACCGTGTCGGCGATCGCGGCGCAATGTGTCTCGATGTCCCAGGGCGGTTCCCAGTGCGAGAAGCCGTGGCCCAGCAGATCGGGCGCGAGAACGTGGTAGTTCGGCAGCGCCTCCGCCAGCAGCGCGAAGTGCTCGCCGTGGTTTCGGACGCCGTGCAGGCAGACGATCCGGGGATCGCCCGGGTCGCCCCATTCATCGAGGGCGAGCTTCACCCGGTTGCGAGAGCCTCGAGCGAGTCGGGCACCATCTCCGTTCGGCGCTCGTCGCGCTCCTTCACGAGCGACCAGATGACGGTTCCGTCCCGGTCGATGAGGAACGTCCCACGGTGCGGCGAGCCGTTCGACTCGTTGAAGACGCCGTATGCCTTGGCGACCTCGCCGTGCGGCCAGAAGTCGGAGGCGAACGTGTAGTCCGCGCCGAGCTCCTCCTTCCACGCCTGCCTGGCGGCGGACGGGTCGCAGGAGACGAAGACGATTTCCGTCTGAGCGTTGCGGAAGGACTCGAGGTTCTCCTGCAGGTCGCGCGCCTCCTCCTCGCATACGGGCGTGAACGCGAAGGGATGGAACACGAGGAGGATGTTCGAGCGCCCGCGGAAGTCCGAGAGGCGGATGCGCTCGCCGTGCCTCACCTCGAGGTCGAACTCGGGTGCCCTGTCACCGGTCCTCACCGCCATTCGTCTGCTCCTCCTCGACGCCGGACGGCCGATAGTACCGCCGTCCTCGAAGCTCCTCGGGGAGGTACGAGAGGTCGAGCCCGCCGGGGTCGTCGTGCGGGGACACGTAACCCTCGCCGTGGCCACGCGCTCGTGCAGCGGTCTTGTGTCCTGTCGAGCGCAGCATCGCGGGAGGCCGCGCGTTTCCGTGCTCCCGCACGTCCTGACGCGCCTCCCAGATCGCGACCGCGGACGCGTTCGACTTCGGCGCACGGGCGAGATAGATCGCGGCCTGCGCCAGGTTGAGCTGGGCCTCTGGGAGACCGACGTGCTCGAGCGCCTGGGCGGCGGCGACAGCGACGACGAGCGCGTTCGGATCTGCGTTCCCGACGTCCTCCGAGGCGAGGATCACCATCCGGCGCGCGATGAAGCGAGGGTCCTCGCCGGCCTCGAGCATGGCGGCGAGGTAGTAGACGGAAGCGTCGACGTCGCCACCGCGCATCGACTTGATGAACGCCGACGCGAAGTCGTAGTGCTGATCGCCTTTGCGGTCGTACAGGAGTGGCCGCTTGCGGGCGGCATCGAGTACGTGACTCTCCGAGAGGGGCAGGCCCTCGGTGCCCGCGGTCGCGACGGCGAGCTCGAGGATCTGGAGCGCCGCCCTCGCGTCTCCGCCGGCTCGTGTCGCGATCCCTTCGAGACGCTCCTGCTCGACCTCGACTGCGAGCGCGGTCGCGCCGCGCGCGAGGATCTGCACGAGCTCGTCGTCGGAGAGCGCCACGAGCTCGATGACGGTGCAGCGCGAGAGAAGCGCCGAGTTGACCTCGAAGTAGGGGTTCTCGGTGGTCGCGCCGATCAGCGTGACGAGACCGTCCTCAACGGCGTGGAGCACCGAGTCCTGCTGCGCCTTGTTGAAGCGGTGGATCTCGTCGATGAAGAGGATCGTCCGCAGACCGTTGCCACCGAGCCGGTCGTTCGCTCGGGCGATGACCGCTCGCACATCGTCGACGCGCGCCGACACCGCGGAGAGCTCCTCGAACGCGGCCCCCGTACGCTCCGCGACGATGCGGGCGATCGTCGTCTTCCCGGTGCCCGGCGGGCCGAAGACGATCATGGACGGCGGCCGGTCCTGCTCGATGGCGAGACGCAACGCCGAGCCCGGCCCCAGCACGTGCTGCTGGCCTACCAACTCGTCGAGCGCGGACGGTCGCAGGCGCACTGCGAGCGGCGCATTCTCGGCTTGTCGCTCCCTCGCGGCTTCGCTGAAGAGGTCTCCCACGCGCGAAGTATGCTCCGGCCATGGCTGCTCCCGAGGAGGACTTCTCGCAGCCCGTCCTCGCCGGCGACGCGGCGTCGGACTACGAGCGATATCTGAAAACCGACGGGCTGCTGGCGCTCCAGAAGACTGCGGACGAGTGGGTGCACCGGGATGAGCTCCTCTTCCAGGTGACGCACCAGTCGTCCGAGCTCTGGCTCAAGCTCGCGTGGAACGACGCAGAGGAGGCAGTGCGGCTGATCGAGGAGGGTGACCTACGTGCCGCCCTCCGTCTGCTCAGAAGGTCGATTCTCTGCGTTCGCTTTCTGATCCCGCAGCTCGAGATGCTCGAGCACATGTCGCCGTGGGAGTACCAGGAGATTCGCAAGGTGCTCGGCCACGGCTCGGGTTTCGACTCGCCCGGCTGGAACGAGCTCCGGCGCGTTCTCCCGCGCCTGGGGCAGGCGTTCCACAACGCTCGTCGCAAAGCCGGTCTCTCGCTCGCAGAGCTCTACGTCAAGGGGCGGGACCACGAGCACCTGTACCAGCTCGCAGAATCGCTCATCGAGCTGGATGAGCAGGCGCAGCTCTGGCGCATGCGTCACTACCAGATCGTCGCGCGGGTCATCGGAGACAGCGTCGTCGGAACGCAGGGGACCCCGGTCGAGCTTCTCGGCCGCCTCGTGACGAAGACGTCCTACCCCGAGCTCTGGGAAGTTCGCAACGACCTGACCGCGCTCTCGAAGGCAACGAGCGAGTGACCCTTCCGGAGGAGGCGACGGCGCTTCTGCAGGCGCTGCTCCGGCTCGACACGGTCAACCCGCCGGGGAACGAGACGAGGGCGGCGGAGCTGCTCCGCGACTACCTCGCCGGGAACGGCGTCGAGGCGGAGCTCTACGCGCGAGTGCCCGAGCGGGCGAACCTCGTTGCGCGTATCGAAGGAGCCGGCGGGCCGTCGCTCGTGTTCCTGTGCCACACCGACACGGTTCTCGCGGATCCGGCCGAATGGGAGCGCGATCCGTGGTCCGGCGACCTCGTGGACGGCGAGGTATGGGGGCGCGGCGCCCTCGACATGAAGGACCAGGTGGCGGCGAGTGCGGTCGCGTTCGCGTCCCTCGCGCGCGAGGGATTCGAGCCGTCCGGCGACCTCCTCTTCGTCGCGACCGCCGACGAAGAGGTCGGTGGCGTCGGCGGGAGCGACGGCTACGGGTTGAGCTGGCTCGTGGAGGCGTATCCCCACGCGACGCGCTGCGACTATGCGATCAACGAGGGTGGCGGGGATCGGCTCGTGCTCGACGGTCGGCCCGTCTACCTGTGCGCGACCGCCGAGAAGATGTCCGCGCCCTTCACGGTGCGGGTGTACGGGCGAAGCGGGCATGCGTCGATGCCCGGGATCGCGGACAACGCGCTCGTGAACGCAGCGCGATACATCGAGGCGCTCGGGTCGTACGAGCCCCCGCGCGAGCTCATCCCCGAAGCGAAGGGCTTTCTCGAGACGGTTCTCGGCGAGGCGCCTCCACTGGACCAGGCGCTCGCGCGCGCCGGTGAGCTCAACCCGATGCTGCCCGCGCTCATGGAGCCGCTCCTCGCCTTCACGCTCTCACCGACGATGATCGACGCCTCGCACCAGCGGAATGTGATCCCTGCGGTCTGCGAGATCACGGTCGACTGCCGCCTTCTCCCGGAGACGACTCCGGCCGACGTCGAGCCCCTGATCAGGGCCGCGCTCGGCAACGGCCGCTACGACCTCGAGTTCACGGAGGCGGTTGGCGGGACCCGCTCGCCCCTTGCAACGCCGCTCTGGGATGCCCTCGAGCGGTTCACGGCGGAGATCGAGCCGGGAGCCCGTCTTGCGCCCATCGCGTGCCCGGGCTTCACCGACAGCCACTTCCTGCGCGAGGCGTACGGCACGACGGCCTACGGGTTCTTCCCGCTGAAGACGATGGACACGGAGCTCGCAACGAAGCTCGTCCACTCGGCGAACGAGCGCATTCCCGCGGATGACGTGGCGCTCGGCGTCGACATGCTGCGCTCGACCGCGAAGTCGCTTCTCGGCGCGTGATGGACACGGCGGACGCTCTCGTCGTTTTCGGCATCACGGGCGACCTCGCCCGCAGGAGCACGCTGCCGGCGCTCTACGACCTCACGCAGCAGGGCATCCTCACCTGCCCGGTCATCGGCGTCGGCCGCCGTGCGCTCTCGCGCGAGGAGCTCGTCCGGCATGCGACCGAGGCCATCACTGCCGCCAAGAAGGACAAGCTCGACGACAAGGTGCTGCACGAGGTCTTGTCTCGCATGTCGTACATCGGAGGCGATGCCGAGGACGAGCCGCTGTACGACAGGCTGCGTGTTGCGCTCGAGGGAGCCAAGACCCCCGTCTTCTACCTCGCGACGCCGCCGACGATGTTCCGGGAGATGGCGGAGGAGCTCGCGGCGGAGGGGCTGGTCGGCGAGCGGTCGCGGCTCGTAGTGGAGAAGCCATTCGGCACCGACCTCGCGTCTGCGCGTGAGCTGAACCAGCGCCTGACCGCAATCTTCCCTGAGGAGCGTCTGTTCCGGATCGACCACTTCCTCGGGAAGGAGCCCGTGCAGGACATCATGTACCTCCGCTTCGCGAACGCCCTCTTCGAGCCACTCTGGAACCGCGAGCACGTCGAGTCCGTCCAGATCACCATGGCGGAAGACTTCGGAGTCGAGGATCGCGGCGCGTTCTACGACCCGGTCGGCGCGGTGCGCGACGTCGTGCAGAACCACCTCCTGCAGGTGCTCGCTCTGGTTGCGATGGAGCCTCCCTCCGGGGACGTGGATGCCATTCCGCGGCGCCGGGTCGACGTCTTTCGCGCGATGCCGGCGGTCGATCCGTCGACTGTAGTGCGGGGTCAGTACATCGGCTACAGAGACATCGAGGGCGTTCGCCCCGACTCCGACACGGAGACATTCGTCGCGCTGCGCTTCGAGATCGAGGATTGGCGCTGGGCGGGCGTCCCCATTCTCGTGCGCGCCGGGAAGGCGCTCGCGAGGACGGCGACGGAGATCGTCGTCCGTCTTCAGCGGGTGCCGCAGCTGCGCTGGGGCACGCATGTCGTCGACTACCCTGGCCACGACGACATCGTCCTGAGGATCGGACGCCATGCGGGTGTGTCGATCTTCGTGCGAGCGAAGACGCCCGGCCAGGAGGTTTCCCAGCCGGTCTCGCTGGACCTCGATTTCGCCGAAGAGCTCGGGGTGCCACCTGGCCCGTACGAGCGCCTGCTTGCGGACGTGCTTCGCGGGCACAGCACGCTGTTCCCGCGCTGGGAGGTGATCGAGGAGACGTGGCGGATTGTGCAGCCCGTCCTCGATGCGCCGACCGCGATCGAGTTCTACGAACGCGGATCGTGGGGGCCTGCATCGGCAGACGCGATCGCCGAGCCGCATGGGGGCTGGCGCGAGCCGCAGGCTCAGCAGTAGCGTGGGCGACATGAGCTGGGCAGAGTGGGCAGACACGGTCGAGGTCGAGCCGTCGCTCTACGCTTCGGACTTCTCGCGACTCGGGGAGCAGCTGGAGGTGCTGGCGGGCGCGGGCGCCCGCGTCTTCCACTTCGACGCCGGCGACGGTCACTTCATCCCCGAGATCACGATCGGCCCGATCGTGCTGGCCTCGATCGCACCTCTGGTCCGCGGATGGGGTGCTCGGCTCGACTGCCATCTCATGGTGAGCGAGCCCGAACGTCACTTCGAGGCGGTGGCGAAGGCCGGGGGAGACAGCGTGACGTTCCACGTCGAAGCCTGCGACGTGCCCGCACGGGCGATCGCTCACGCTCGCTCGCTCGGTCTCGGCGTCGGGGTGGCACTCAATCCCGAGACAGCGGTCGAGGATGCCGTCGCGGCCGCCGACGGCGCCGATCTCGTTCTCTGCATGTCGATTCACCCCGGCTACTCGGGCCAGGCGTTCATGCCCGAAGCGCCGGGTCGAATCGCGCGGTTGCGCGAGCTTCTTCCTGCAGACATTCGGGTACAGGTGGACGGCGGGATCCACGGCGACACGATCGTCGTCGCGCGGGACGCAGGGGCGGATCTCCTCGTCTCGGGGAGCGCCATCTTCTGGAACGACGATCCCGCCGCGGCCTTCCGCCGACTCGTTGAGTTGGCCGATACGGCCAGGTGACTGAGATGCTCGAGCTTCACGAGCCGCAGGACGCGTTCCGGCAAATCGAGGACTGGCTTCGCGCGCGAGGCTTCTTCGTCGCTGGCGGAGAGGAGCTCGTCGCCGATCTCTACCTCGGCTACGGGCTATCGCAGTCGATTCGTCGCAGCTCGGTTCCGCCTCCTCGCGAGCCTTGTCGCGCGCTCCCACTCGCCGCGTGCCGGATTCGACAGCTCCCACGCGTGGAGCAGTACGTCGCGGAGGACTGTCGCATCGGGGACTGGGAACAGACCTGGGCAGCTGCCGAGTACGAGGCCGCGGTCGAGCGCGTGCGCGATGCGATCGCGCGCGGCGACGTCTACCAGGTCAACCTCGTGCAGCACCTGTGCGCACCGTTTGCAGGCGACCCGGGCGCACTGACGGCGATCTTCGCTCCATTGCGGCCGCGCCACTCCTCTCCGTTCTTCGGGAACCGGTGGGCCGTCGTCTCCGCATCGCCCGAGCTCTTCCTCGCTCGACGCGGCGAGCGCCTGTGGACGATGCCGATCAAGGGCACTCGGCCGCTCGGCGCAGCGGCCGAGCTGCTCGGGTCGGAGAAGGATGCAGCCGAGCACGTGATGATCGTCGACCTCGAGCGAAACGACCTCGCGCGCGTCTGCAAGGCGGGCAGCGTCCGCTGGCCCGAGCTCATGGCGGCACGCGAGCTCACGGGTGTGGAGCACATGGTCTCGACCGTCGAGGGCGAGTTGCGCCACGGGGTCGGTCTGGCCGAGATCCTCGAGGCGACGTTCCCCGGCGGCTCGGTGACGGGTGCGCCGAAGATCGCTGCGGTCGACCTCATCGCCGAGCTCGAACCGGTCGGACGGGGGGCGGCGATGGGCGCGCTCGGGACGGTGTGCGGCAACGGCGACTTCGATCTCACGCTCACCATTCGCACGTTCGCCGTGGCGGACGAGGCGATCCATCTCTGGGTGGGAGGCGGTGTCGTCTGGGACTCCGATCCGGCGGCCGAGCTCGAGGAGTCCTGGACGAAGGCGCGCCCGCTGCTCGAAGCGATCGGGTCACGAATGCCCGAGCCGGTGGCGTCCCCTTGAGCCTGCTCGCGCTGGCAGCGTCGGGCCGCGGGCTCGTCGATCCGGACGAAGCAGTCATCCGTGCCGACGACGAGGCGCTGCTGCGCGGACGGGCGGCCTTCGAGACCTTGAGGGTGTACGGCGGGCGGCCGTTCCGGCTCGAGGCGCATCTCGACCGGCTGACGGCGTCTGCGGACAGCATTGGCCTTCCGCCGGTCGAGCGCCTTCGGATACAGGTTCTCGCCGGCCTCGTCCTGCCGAAGGCCCAGCGCGGCGACGCGTCGCTGCGGCTCGTCTGGACGGCCGGGCCGGCGGAAGGACCCCCGAGCGGGTTGGCCTTGCTCAGCGAGGTTCCCGAGTGGATCGAGCCTGCGCGTGAGCGTGGTGCCAGCGCGGTTTCGCTCCTCGGCGTGCGAGCAGCCGTGCCGTGGCTGCTCCCGGGAGTCAAGTCCACGAGCTATGCGGTGAACATGGCCGCCGAGGCCGAGGCGAAGCGTCGAGGCGCCGACGAGGCGGTGTTCGTGGACGGAGACGACATCGTGCTGGAGGGAACGGTCACGAACGTGTGGTGGCGCCACGGCGACGCGCTCCGGACGCCGTCGCTCGACCTCGGAATCCTCGCGGGTGTCACGCGAGCGACGCTGATCGAGCTCGCGCCCGCGTGTGGCTACCGGGTGGAGGAGGGCGCGTTTTCGCTCCGCGACCTGCTCGAGGCAGAGGAGGCATTCACGTCCTCGTCCGTACGTGAGGTCATGCCGCTGGTCGAGATCGACGGTCGCGCTCTCGGGCGCGGTCCCGCTGCCGACGAGCTCCAGCTCGCGCTTCGCGAGCTCGCAGCTAAGGTCTAGAGGTGGACGAGAAACCGGTGCGGCTCGGCGGAATGGCGCTCCAGAACGGAGTGCTCGTGCACGGACGCACGTCGTGGGCGTGCGCCGTTCGCGACACGGATGGCACCCTCCACGTGTCTTCAGGCCGAAAGCCGCACTTCGCCCCGGAGGCGCGGTCTCGCATGCCGATGCTGCGCGGCCCCATCGCGCTCGCAGAGGCGTTCGCGTTGCTACCGATGGTGCGGCGCGCGCTCCCTCGAGCGCGCTTTCCGTTCGAGCGGCCGGCTGTGCTCGGGTCGATCGCCGCGACGACGGTCGCCGCTCGCGCGCTGCGCCGCTCCTCGCTGCCGGCCGGAGCGCGCGAGCTCGTTGCCGTCGGCGTCGCGTTCGTCCCGGCCCTTCTATCGCTTCGGGGACCAGACCTCGCCGCATACCACGGTGCCGAGCACATCTCGATCGGTACGTACGAGAACGGCGGCGCCCTGGCACCCAAGGAGCACGCACGATGTGGATCGCAGCTCATTGCGCCGATGGTCGTCTCGTCCCTCGCCGCGAACGTCGTCGCATCCAGAGCACCCGCGGGGACTCGAGGGGTCGCGCGCGTGCTCGGCCTCGTGGCCGCCGTGGGAGGCTCGGTCGAGCTCTTCTCCTGGGTGGCTCGGAACCCCGAGAACCGTGCCGCTCGAGCGCTTGCCCGACCCGGCTTCGAGCTCCAGCGGCGGTTCTCGACGGCAGAGCCGTCGGAAGCGCAGCTCGAGGTCGCGAACGTGGCCCGCGACGCCTGTCTCGCCCTCGAGCAGCCGCCTTCCTGACCCGGCCTGTCCATCGTCGGCTGCTCCGTTGACGCGACCGTAGTGCCTGAATAGGGTCGGCAGGTGGGAGCAGTTCGCAGGAACGTGATCGCGAGTGCCGCTCTCGCGGCGGCGTTCCTTCTCCTGGCCGGTGCCCGAACCACAGACGCGCCTGCCGCCCACTCGATACGACCTGCGCCGGGAGCTCCCGATCCCAGGCTGATGGTGCTCATGTCCGCTGACCTTCGAGGCGCGAGGGTTACGCGTCAGGCGTACTACAAGGACGGCGAGTTTCCCTCTGCGATCTCGTACGGGCGCGAGTTCGAGGACGGAGGTTCGGGCTCCGTCCCGCTGCCGTACGTCGACAGCGAAGCCGCGGTCGGCACGAGCGCCCGCTCGACGAAGCAGTACGTCGTGCAGCTCAGGCGCCTCCTCGCATCCAAGGGAGGAAGGAAGCTCATCGTCGACTCGTTCGAGGAGGAGTTCCCGACCGGAAGCATCGTGTCGAACGTCCAGGTCGGCCGACCTCGCAGCCTCGGAGTGGGCGCGGGCTCGTTCGACCTCCTCATCACCGTCCGGGTCCTCGGTCTGCGGACGGACCTGCACCTCTCGATCTTCCAGGTCGAGCGGGTGCTCGGAGGGGTGGTGATCGTCGGTGCTCCGGGCCGACGAGTCCCCCACTCGGTGATGAAGCGACTGGCGAAGGTCATGGCGGCGCGCATGAGCGGCCAGCTTGCGCCACGCTCGACAGCGCCGCCGACCGTCACGGGCACTGCTGCAGTCGGTCGGACACTCACGGCGACGACCGGGACGTGGGCCGGTGCCCCGCCGACCTTCGCGGCCCAGTGGGAGCGATGCGACTCCGCGGGGGCGCCCTGCATCGCGATCCCGGGGGCTACGAATCCGACGTACGTGGTGACCGGTGCCGACGTCGGCTCGACGCTCCGCGTGAGCGTCACCGCGCAAAACGCCGTGGGCGCCGGGACTGCGACGTCGGCTCCGACGGCCGTGGTCGAGGCAGTCGGCGCCCCCGCGAACACCACCCTGCCGACGATCACCGGAACCGCGCAGGTCGGCCAGACCCTGACGGCTTCGACGGGCGCCTGGAACGGAAGCCCGACAAGCTTCGCGTTCCAATGGCAGCGCTGCTCCGCGGCCGGAACGAGCTGCGTCGACCTTCCGGGTGCCATGGGCGGGACGTACGTCGTCACGGCCGGTGACGCGGGCTCGACGATCTGCGTGGTCGTCACGGTGACGAACTCGGTCGGCAGCGCCTCTGCCGCGTCCGCGCCGACGCCCGTCGTCACCTGAACGACCCGCCCCTGACGCGCGGGCTCTCGCTTGAGGCGCGCGTGCGGCCTGCCGATACGCCTCTAGGTGGGCGACCTCGAGAACACGCTGCTCACGTGGCTTCCGATCGTCTTCTTCGGGGTCGTCATCGTGCTCCTGCTCTACACGCTGCGCTTCATGCCGCGCGCGAAGCCCGCGCCGGTCGTGAAGGGCTCGCAGGTCGAGGTCTCCTGGAACGACGTCGCGGGGCTCGACGAGGCGAAGGAGGAGCTGCAGGAGGTGGTGGACTTCCTCCGCGACCGCAAGCGGTTCGAGCGGCTGGGCGCCAGGGTGCCTCGTGGGATCCTGCTGCACGGGCCGCCCGGAACCGGTAAGACCCTCCTCGCGAAAGCGGTCGCCAGCGCCTCGGGCGCGAACTTCTACTCGCAGAGCGCCTCGTCGTTCGTCGAGATGTTCGCCGGACTCGGCGCCGCCCGAATTCGCAAGCTGTTCGAGGAGGCGCGGAAGCACGAGCCTGCGATCGTCTTCATCGACGAGCTCGACGCAGTCGGAACTGCGCGTGCGGGAGGCGGGTTCCACCGCGAGCACGACCAGACGCTCAACCAGCTCCTCGTCGAGCTCGACGGCTTCAGCGCCAGGGACGAGGTCGTCGTCATGGCCGCGTCGAACCGCCTGCAGGACCTCGATCCCGCTCTGCTGCGTCCGGGTCGCTTCGATCGGCAGGTTCACGTCTCCGCTCCCGACGTCGCGGGCCGCGAGGCGATTCTGCGTGTCCACACACGAGACAAGCCACTCGCCGCCGACGTCGACCTCGGTCTCGTCGCCAGGCAGACGTCCGGGCTCACGGGCGCGGACCTTGCGAATCTCTGCAACGAGGCGGCGATCCTCGCAGGGCGCACCGGTCAGCAGTTCATCCGGCACTCGGACTTCGACGCGTCGATGGAGCGCATCGTCGCCGGGCTGCAGCAGCGGCGCGTCGTCTCCGAGCGCGAGAAGCGGATTCTCGCGTACCACGAGGCCGGTCACGCGGTCATGTCCCACCTCGTCGGCGAGCTGTTCCCGGCTCAGAAGGCGACGATCGTCTCGCGGGGACAGGCGCTCGGCTACACGCTGAACCTGCCTGCCGAGGATCGTTACCTCCACACGCGCGAAGAGTTCGTCGATCTGATGATGGTCTTCCTCGGCGGCCGCGCAGCGGAGGAGGTCGTCTTCGGACGGATCACGAACGGCGCCGCAAACGACCTCGAGCGCGTGACCGAGATCGCCCGCTCGATGGTGTTCGAGTTCGGCATGTCCGAGGTCGCCCCGTCTCGAACGATGCGTGCCGACAACTACGCGCTGTCCGAGGAGACGAAGCGTCTCCGTGACTCGGAGCAGGCGCGTCTCACGGATCACGCGTACGGCGAGGCGCAGAGGTTGCTCCTGAAGCATCGCGCGACGCTCGATCGCGTCGCCGAGGCGCTGCTCGAGAAGGAGACCCTCGATCGCTCCGAGCTCGAGGCGCTGGTCGCGGACGTCAAGCCGGAGTCGCGCTCCTCGGAGACGATCGGCACCGTGCGCGCCCTGCCGATGCGTGACTGACGTCTCCGAGCCTTCGAGCCGGGTGGCAACGTGTCACAAGCGTCTTTGCCCGCTCGGCCAGGGCGGCAGGCTGGCAGGTGACACCGTGTGATTTGCCGCGGCGAGTAGCATCGCGCAGGTGCGCGTTTGCGGTATTCACCATCTCGGCATCGCGGTAGCGAACCTCGACGAGGCGATCGCGACGTACGAGTTGCTGTTCGGCGCTCGGCTCGAGGGGCGCGACTCGCTCGGCGAGCAGGGTGTCGACGCCGCGTCGCTCATGATCGGCGAGAGTCGTGTCGAGCTCGTCGCTCCCACCGGCAAGGACACCCACGTGGGTCGCTTCCTCGCCAGACGCGGGCCTGGCATGCACCATGTCGCGATCGAGACGGACGACGTGCACGGAATGGTCCAGCAGCTTGCCGCGGCGGGCGTACAGCTGGTCGACGAGGTGCCCCGGCGCGGGCTGTTCGGGCTCGAGGTCGCATTCGTCCATCCGAGCTCGGTCCACGGCGTCCTCACGGAGGTGGTTTCCGGTGCCTGACAACGGTTTCGTACGCGTCGAGGTGGGGCTCGACGGCGGGCAGATCCTGAGCATCCTCGTCACGACCGCAAGCGCGGATGCACTCGAGGCCTCGCTGTCCGGCGGCGCGCTCGGCGCGCTCGGGCTCGACGCACAGGACGGGCACATCCTCCTCGTTCTCTCGCGCGTGCTCTATGCGAAGCGCTTCGCCCGCGAGACGCGCGTCGGCTTCGAGGCGTAGACCCGGCCTTCGTTGCCTCTGCAGGTCGGGATCGTCGGCCTCCCCAACGCGGGAAAGACGACGTTGTTCAACGCACTGACTCGAGCCGGGGCCGAGGTCACTGCGTACGCGGCCGTGACCGGGAAGGCAAATGTGGGCATGGCCGTCATCGCCGACGACCGCCTGGAGCAGTTGGCTGCGCTCGTCGGCTCGAAGAAGGTCACGCCCGCGGCCATTCGAGTCATCGACGTGCCCGGAGCCGGGGCGGAGGTTCCCGGAGAGCTGCGGCGGACCGACGCGCTACTGGCCGTGCTCGACGGCTTCTCGGACGGCGCAGATCCGGCGTCCGCTCTCGAGACCCTGCGCCTGGAGCTGATCGTCGCGGATCGCGATCACGTGGAGCGCCGGCTCGAAAAGGTGCGGAAGGAGGCCAAGTCGGGGGAACGCTCGAAGCGCCTGGAGGTCGAGAAGCTGGAAAGGCTGCTCGCGCACCTCGAGGCCGGATCGCCTCTGTCGGAGTGGGGCGGCGATGTGCCGACCGAGCTCGAGCCGCTGACGACGAAGCCGCTGCTCCCGGTCGAGAACGGGCCCGGAGGCATCGACTGCGCGCTCGAGATGGAGCTCTCCGAGCTCGCCTCGGAGGACGCCGCGGAGTTTCGCTCCGGGCCGTCCGCGCTCGACGACGTCGTCCACAGGTTGAAGGAGACGCTCGGGCTGATCACGTTCTTCACGATCGGCGATGCGGAAGCGCGCTCCTGGACGTTGCGCCACGGCGAAACCGCGCTCGCTGCCGCGGAGTCGATTCACTCCGACATCGCGCGCGGGTTCATTCGCTGCGAGGTGATCCGCTGGGATGACCTCGTCGAGTGCGGCTCGTACGCCGAGGCTGCCCGCCGGGGCGTGCAACGTCTCGAAGGGAAGGCCTACGTCGTTGAGGACGGTGAGGTCCTGAACGTTCGGTTCAGCGTCTAGCGTTGCTCGAGGCGGCTTGCCTTGAGCGCGGCGAACGAGAGCGCCGAGAGCAGAACGAGAGCGGCCAGCGGTTCGCCGGCAGGTGAGATTCTGCATGTCAGCCGGCCGCCACGAAGGCGGCGCCGGCGAGTGCGACGACGCCTCCGATCCGTTTGGACGGGCTCAGCTTCTCTCCCAGGACGAGCCAGGCAAGCACCACCGTAACGATGGGGTAGAGCGCGCTCAGCACTGCGACGATGCCGGCGGCGCCCTGGGTCGTCGCCGTCGCGACCAGCACGTTCGCGAGCGTGTCGACGATTCCGATGGCCGCGAGCGAAGGCAGGAGCGCTCTCGGAGGGAGGAGCGGCGCCGACGTGACGAGCGCAGCGATCGCGGCGAGTGGCACGGCTGCCGTTCGGGCAGTCAGTACGGCCCACGGCGCGCTCTCGTCCGCTCCCGCATCGATTCCGACGATGAAGAGTCCGAATCCGAGGGCAGCCACGATCGCGAGCCCGGCTCCCGATGCGAGCTGCGGTCTCCCCGAAACCGACGGCTCGCGCGAAAGCGTTGCGATGCCGAGGAGCACGAACCCGATGCCGACCCACTGGAGCGCCTCTGGGGTCGTGCCGTGCGCTGCGTCGACGACGAGCGGTACGACTGGCCCGGCGGCCGAGATGGGCGCGACGATGCCCATTGCGCCGATCGCGAGGCCACGGTACAGGGCTGCCACGCCGATCAGGACCGCGACTCCGGCTCCTGCGGCCGGGAGCACTTCGACGACGCCGGGAAACGCCTCGTCGCCGAGCCCTATCCAGAGTGCAAGACCTGCGAGGCCGATGGACTGCGATACGACGATGACGGTGAGGACGGCGATGTGTCGCGCCGTCAGTCCTCCGAGGAAGTCGCCGACACCCCAGCAAAGGGCCGCGCCCAACGCCAACAGAGCTGCCAAGTCGCGTCAGTCGTCGCCGACGGGGCGTGTCGCGGCCTGCGCGTCGAGCTGGTTCGCGTGGTAGAGGACGGCGGCTTCGGCGGTACGCGCCGCCGGCCGGTCGTGATGGCTTGCGATCGCGTGGAGAAGCTCTGCCGACACGGCGGGATCGAGGTCCTGTGCGCGTTCCTCGATCATCCGCAGGCCGAGGTGGACGTGGCCGAGCAGGCGACCTTCGTCGGTCTGCCGGAACGACGGGCCGCGCGTGAGCTCTCGAGCCCGGCCGACGTCGTGGAGGAGCGCCGCGGCGAGGAGGAGATCGGAGCGCAGACGCGGATGGAGCTGCGCCGTCTCTCGACAGAGCGTCGCGACTCCCACCGTGTGCTCGAGGAGGCCTCCCGCATACCCGTGATGCCCGTCTCCTCCCGCTGCCGGGAGAGTGCGCAGCGACGCGCGAATCTCTCGGTCGCGCACGAACGAGTCCACGAGCGCCGCGAGGCCGGAGTGCGAGATCTCCGAGGCGAGGAAGTCGAAGAACCCGTCGAGCTCGTCGGCGTCCCTACGGAGGGACGGTGTGAGCTCGGCGGGGTCTGTGTCCTCGGCGGGCTCTACGGCACGCACTTGCACCTGCAGCTTGCCGCCGAAGCTCTCGACCCGCCCGAGCACGTGCACGGCATCGCCCTCCTCGAAACGCCGGTCGAGCAGGTCGACGTCGTTCCAGACCCTGGCCTCGACGCGGCCGCTCGCGTCGGCCAGCTCGAGCGCGAGATACGCAGCACCGGCACGTGTGCGGCGCCGCTCCTTCTTCGTCACGGCGAAGACGCCCTCGACCGTCCGATCCTCGGCGAGCTCGGCGATCGTGGCCATGCCTCGAGTTTATGGGCCAAGTGCGTTGGTACGCTCGCGTGGATGGCCGACGTGCAGCCGTTCCGCGCCGTCCGCTACTCCGGCGCGGCCGGTTCGCTCGCGGATCTCGTGGCTCCTCCCTACGACGCGGTCGGACCCCAGGAGCGCGCGCAACTCTTTTCGAGGAGCCCCTTCAATGTGGTGCACGTGACGCTTCCGGAGTCCGCGGACGAGGCCGGTCGCCTGTACCGCAGCTGGCTCTCGGAAGGCATCCTCGTGCGGGACGACGAGCCAGTCGCGTGGCTCTTCGTCGAGAACTACGTCGGCCCGGACGGCATCGCCCGGGAGCGCCGCGGAGTTGCCGTGTCGCTCGCCGCCGAGCCGTACGAGACAGGACACGTTCTTCCGCACGAGCGCACCGACCCGCGAATTCGCGAGGAGCGGCTTCGATTGCTGCGGGCCACCCGTGTCCAGCCCGAGCCGATCCTCCTCCTGACCGGTGCAGCGCTCGGTCTCGACCGGCCCGGTCGCACCCCGGATCTCGAGGTCGACGGCACCCGCCTGTGGCGGCTTCCGGCGTTCGCCGGCCCGTCACTCGCCGAATCCGAGCTGCTGATCGCCGACGGCCACCATCGCTACGAGAGTACGGTCGATCTCGGCACGGAGCTCGGTCCGGCCGGGGAACGGATCATGGCGCTCGTCGTCTCCGTCGACGACCCTGGTCTACACGTCTTTCCGACACATAGAGTCTTCTCGCAGCGGCCGGATCTTCTCGACGCACGGGAGGGGGTGCCGTGTTCGAGCCTCGACGAGGCGCTCGAGCGCCTCGAGGGAGAGCCGGCTTGGCGATCGGCGGCCGTCGCGTATCGCCGGGGACGCATCGAGCTCGTTCGTGGCGTGGACGAGGAGCTCGACGTCGAGCTCGTCGATCGCCACGGGCTCGACGGCATTCGCTACACGCCTCGCTCGGAGGATGCCGCCGCACTCGTCGACACCGGTGCCGCCGACGTTGCCTTTCTCGTGCGACCGCCCAGGATCGCAGATGTCTTCGCGGTTGCACGGCGCGGCGAGCGCATGCCTCCGAAGAGCACCTACTTCTTCCCAAAGCCGCTCTCGGGTCTCCTCTTCCACCCGGTCCCGCCGTGACGAGCTGGCTCGACACGTGCCGGCTCTGCGTGGCAGACATCCGTGGCGTTCTCGAGCGCCTCCCGACGCGTGCCGAGCGCGAGCCCGTCCTTCGCCTGGGAGAGGGCGGCGACGAGACGACGGCGATCGACCAGGCGGCCGAGGACGCCGTCGTCGCGCGGCTGGAGGCCCGCGGCGAGGACTTCGTCCTCGTCTCCGAGGAACTGGGGCAGCGCGCCTTCGGCGCCGGCGGGGAGGTGCGCGTCGTCGTCGATCCCATCGACGGCTCCGTGAACGCGAAGCGCGGGATCCCCTTCTTCTCGTTCTCGCTCGCGGTCGCGAACGGCCCGACGATGGGCGACGTCACGTTCGGGTACGTCTACGACTTCGGGAGCGGCGAGGAGTGGACGGCGGATCGCGGTGGAGGGGCGCTCCTCGGCGGCGAGCACATCGGTGCGGTCCGGCCAAAGGAGACGATCGAGATCCTCTCGTTCGAGGGCACGACGGCTTCCATCATCGCCGACCGTATCGAAGGGGTGCTCGGGCTGGTCGGCCGTGTGCGCGTGATGGGCTCGCTCGCGCTGTCACTCTGTCACCTCGCCGGCGGGCGCGTCGACGCCGTGTGCTCTCTCAAGCCCGCCCGCTCGGTCGACATCGCAGCGGCGCAGCTGCTCGTGCGTGAGTGCGGTCTCGCGATCGAGCTCTTCGAGGATCCGCCCTTCGAACGAGCGCCGCTCGACCTCGCGATGCGGTCGCGTGTCGCCGCTGCCGGCACGCCTGAGCTCGTCGGGAGGCTGGCCGCGGCCCTTCGCTGACCCGCTGGTACCCTCGCCTGGTGAGGCCTGACCGCGACGCGATCCTGAAGGCGCTCGAGAGCGTCATCGATCCCGAGCTCAGACGTCCCGTGACCGAGCTCGACATGGTGCGGGACGTCCTCGTCGAGGACGACGGGTCCGTGTCGGTGACGATCGCGCTCACCGTCGCCGGCTGCCCGCTACGCGACTCCTTCCAGCAGCAGGTGTCACGCTTCGTCGGGGAGGTGCCTGGCGTTACCCGTGTCCGACTCGGCTTCGACGTCATGAGCTCCGAGGAGAAGGCCGCGCTCGTCTCGCGCCTCCGAGGCGGACGTACGGACGAGCGCACGATCTCGCTCGCGCCGGGCACCCGCGTCCTCGCGGTCGCCTCGGGGAAGGGTGGTGTCGGCAAATCGACGCTCACCGCCAACCTCGCGTTCGCGCTGTCGGGGCTCGGCGAGCAGGTCGGCGTGCTCGACGCCGACGTCTACGGGCACTCGATTCCGCACATGCTGGGAATCCACCAGAAGCCGATCGCTGTCGACGAGATGATCGTGCCGCCCGTCCGCGGCGACCTGAAGCTCATGTCGATCGGTTTCTTCCTCGAGGAGAACGCGCCGATCATGTGGCGCGGCCCGATGCTGCACAAGGCGCTCGAGCAGTTCCTCTCCGACGTCCACTGGGGGGAGCTCGACACGCTGCTCGTCGACATGCCGCCGGGGACCGGGGATGTGGCCATGTCGCTCGGCCAGCTCCTTCCGCGCGCCGAGGCCCTCGTGGTCACGACGCCGCAGCCCGCGGCACAGCAGGTCGCCGTGCGGGCGGCGCAGATGGCTCAGAAGACGGGGATGCGCGTGATCGGCGTGGTCGAGAACATGTCGTACCTCGCAGGCACGGGGCAGGAGTTGTTCGGGTCCGGGGGCGGCCAGGCGCTTGCGGACGAGATCGGCGTCCCGCTCCTCGCGCGGATTCCGCTCGACCCGCCGCTGCGGGAGGCCGCGGACGACGGGTGTACCGTGCTCGAAGTGGCGCCCGATTCGGAGTCGGCGGAAGCCATCGTGGCACTCGCGACGTCCGTCGCTGCGTCCCGTGCCGGGACGATCCGGAAGCCGCTCACCGTTCTCTAGACCTCGTGACAAGCGACGAGGCGCGCATCCGGCTTCGCGCTCTCGGGCTCGATGAATCAGCGGTCGCCGCTCTCCTCGCCCACTTCGAGGAAGCGGAGCGGCGCGGGAAGACAGGTCACGGGCTGTCGCGCGTCGCCTGGCTCGAGACGGTCGACTTCGATCCGAAGGCGCGACCCGTCCTGCGGGTCTCGGAGGAGGGATTCGAGCGCTGGGACGGGCACGGCGCCCTGGGCTACCTCGTGCTCGAGGAGATCGTGCGCTCGACGCTCGAGGATCCGCCCGAGCACGCTCGCGTCGTCGTCGCGCGGCGGTGTTTCCCGACGGGCGTTCTCGGCTACTGGGTGCGTCGCCTCGCCGAGGGCGGTCTCGTCGCGGCGCTCACGGCGACCTCGCCGAGGCGCCTTCCTCATCCGGAGGGCGGAGAGCCGCTGACCGGGACGAATCCGCTCGCGATCGCCATACCGTCGAGCGACGGGAGGCCCGTCGTCGCCGACGTCTCCATGGGCGCGGTGACGCACGGAGACGTGCTCGCGGGCGCCGCCTCGCCCGAGGAGCTCGTTCCCTTCGGTGGCGAGCACGCGCACAAGGCGCTCGCGCTCGCGGTCGGCCTCGAGCTCCTCGTCGGCGCGCTGGCGGGCCCGGAGCACGGGGCCGTGCTGGTCGTTGCCCAACCGGAGCACGACCCCGTGCCGTCGCAAAGAGCGCTGGCGGCGCCGCGTCGGCTCCCCGGCGACCGCTGAAGACAAGACGGAATCTCATCGATCCCGGTAGCCGACGCCGACCCAGACGAGATCGCCGCCGACTGCGATTCCGTACGGAGTTCCTCCGACGTCGATGCGCTCCGTGTCGCCCGTCTTCGGATCGATCCGGACGATCACGTCGTCGTCAGTCGCCGCCCAGGCCGAGCCGGCGCCGACGGCTAGAG
>DATAEF010000014.1:0-7315 GCA_036258155.1 Gaiellaceae bacterium
GAACACCCCCGCTGAAGATCGTTTGTCCGGAGAATGCGGAATGGGCGTTCGCGGGGTCTTGCGCACCCGGCGAGTGCGACATAGGTTCCTCTCAGACGCGAGGGTTTGTCGCAAAGAGCGAGGCCATGAGATGAAAGGCCCGCCGCCTATCCCGTGACGGTTCGCCGTGGCGGGAGTCTCGAGTCGGTTCGCCGGCACGAGGGGCTCTCAAGCGGCGGCCTTCGCGTCTTTTTTGTTGCACTTTCACGTCATGACCCATGACGAGGTGCAGCAGTGGCTCGATCGCTACGTCGACGCCTGGCTCAGCTACGACGCGAAGCGGATCGGCGAGCTGTTCACCGAGGACGCGCGTTACCGGTACCACCCGTGGGACGATGCCGACGAAACCGTCAGCGGACGCGGGCAAATCGTCGCGAACTGGCTCGCACATCGTGACCGACCCGACTCGTGGGCGGCCGAGTATCACCCATGGGTGACCGGGGGAGGAGACGCGGTCGCCGTCGGCGTCTCCAGGTACCTGGACCCGGACGGTCTGACGGTCGAGAGTGAGTACCACAATGTCTTCCTTTGCCGCTTCGACGCGGACGGCCGCTGCACCGAGTTCACCGAGTACTACATGCGCCGCCCGGACTAGCGTCTAGGGCTCGCTCTCACCGGAGTGCGAGCACGTGCTCGCGGGCGGCGCCCGTGCCGACGAGCGTCACGACGACCCCGAGCGCTCGCTCGACGAACGCGACGTACGCCTGCGCGGCGCCCGGTAGCTCGTCGTCGATGTGCGTCTCCCACCCTCTCAGCGTCTCGAAGACGGGACGGCAGTGGTGGAAGTCGCTCTGGTGCGCAGGGAACTCGTCCGTCTCGCTCCCGTCCTCGAGCCGATATCGGACGCAGACGGGAATCTCGGCGAACTCGGACAGCACGTCGAGCTTCGTGAGCGCGAGAGACGTGATCCCGTTCACGCGCACCGCGAACCGCAATGCCACGAGATCCAGCCAGCCGCAGCGCCGCTCACGGCCGGTGACGGTTCCGAACTCGTGACCCAGGGATTGCACGCGATCGTGCTCGGGGCCTTCGATCTCACTCGGAAACGGCCCCTCGCCGACGCGAGTCACGTATGCCTTCGAGACTCCGAGAACCTGATCGATGCGATTCGGGCCGAACCCGAAGCTCACGGCTGCCCCCGCGGCGATCGGGCTCGACGAGGTCACGAACGGATACGTGCCGTGGTCGAGATCGAGAAGCGTGCCCTGCGCACCCTCGAAGAGGACCCGCTCCCCCGCCCGTAGCGACCGGTCCACCAAGAGCGACGTGTCCGCGACGTACGGGGCAAGCCGTTCGGCGAGCGCGAGATGCGCCTCGACGATCTCCTCGACCTCGACCGGTGGAAGGCGGTAGACCCGCTCGAGCCAGACGTTCTTCTCGGCACCGGCCAGCTCGAGCTTCTGCCGCAGGATCTTGGGGTCGAGGAGATCCTGGACGCGGATCCCGATCCTCGTCGCCTTGTCCGCATAGGCAGGTCCGATTCCCCGTCGCGTCGTGCCGATCTGCAATCGACCGAGCCTGCGCTCGCTCGCGCCGTCCAACGCGACGTGCCACGGCATGATGAGGTGCGCGTTCCCCGAGACGAAGAGAAGCCCCACCGTCTCGTGCCCGCGCGCTTCGAGCTCGTCGAGCTCGGAGACGAGAACCGCCGGGTCGACGACGCAGCCCGCGCCGATGGCGCTCTTCTTCCCGGCGATGATCCCGGTCGGGATCTGGCGGATCCTGTACGTCTCGCCCGCGACGACGACGGTGTGGCCCGCGTTCGGGCCGCCCTGATAGCGACAGACGAGATCCGACTCCTGGGCCAGCAGGTCGACGATCTTGCCCTTGCCCTCGTCACCCCACTGCGCACCGACGATGACAGTCGCGGGCACGCGCGCCAGTCTTGCAGGCCGCAGAGGTCAGGCGGCGCGGGAGGCAGCTGCGGCGAGCTCGGGCTCGTCGACCGCGGTCGTTTCGACCGCCGATACAGCCGGCAGCCCGCAGGCAGCGCACGCACACTCGGCCCCGGCTCGCCGGCCGATGATCCTGTCGGGGGCTCCGCCCAAACTGCGCAACCTGGCCAGGAGCGGCAACGCCGCGGCCGTGACGACTCCTCCGGCGACGAATGCGGCACCGACGGAGCGCGCCTCGCCGAGCGCGCCGAGCCCGATCTGTCCGCCGACCCCGCCGACGCTCGTGACCATCGAGTCGAACGAGACCACCGTCGCGCGCTGTTCGGTGGGAACGATCTGGTGCAGATATGCAGACCGCACTGGGCTTGTGACCCCGACCGACGCGGTGACGAGGAACAGCGCCGCCAGCGCGACCCAGAACGAGCCCGTGAGACCGAGCACGACGGCAGCGGACGATTCGACGGCGGCAGCCGCCAGGAGCAGCGTCGTGCGGCGGCCGCAGTAGCGAGAGGCGAAGTCGACGACCTGGTTCCCCGCGATCGTCGACATCGCGACCCCGGCGGCGACCAGGCCCGCGATCCAGACGGCATCGCTGTCGAGGAGCTCGAGCAGGTACGGCTGCGAGGCGTAGAACGCCCATATGAGGAATCCGCCCTGCACGAGCGACGCGAGCATCAGCAGGCGGAGCGGGCGCTGACTCCAGCCGAACGTCACGCCGGCGCGTGCGTTCCTCGCGACCTCGCCGGGCAGCTCGGATGGGGTCACCTTCCTCGGCGTGAAGCCGAGATCGTGCATCACCACGAACGCAACGACGAATACCACGGCGAGGAGCACCGAGCGCACGACGTACGGAAGCGCGAGGTCGACCTGCCCCAGCAACCCTCCTCCGACGGTGCCGACGAGCATCGCAGCGCCGGTGATCTGTTGTCCGCGCGCAAACACGCGGTCGAGGATGCCGCGATACCCCGTAACCGCAAGAGCGTCGACCAGCCAGGCCTCCATCGCGCCCGAGTAGAAGGTGAAGCCCAGGCCCATTCCTACGGAGACGGCTGCGAACGCGACCACTCCCGCCTCGACCTGCGCCAGCCCGACGTACAGGAGCGTCGTCGCGCCGAGAACCGAAACCGAGAGCAGGAACGACACGCGGCGCCCGAGCGTGTCGGCAATCACGCCGGTCGGGATCTCGAAGACCACCATTCCGGCGGAGAACGCCGCGTTCGCCACGAACACCTCGAAGAAGCTGAGGCCGGCGTCGAGGAGGAAGAGGGTGTTGACGCCCCAGATCGAGGCGGCCGAAAGCGTGTACAGGCCGGAGAGCGTGAAGTATCCGGCGAGGACGCGTCGGCTCTCGGGCGGGCTCGTGACGGCTACATCGACCACGCGCGGAAGCCTAGGCCTCGCGACGCGTCAGCTGGTCCGCTGACCCACGAGCGTGGGCGTACCCGTCACCAGAGCCGCCGTCGCATGTGGCCTCGCCGGCACGCCGACGCAGCCGACGGAGAGCGACGCAACCGCTGCGGCGTCTCGGTGGAAGGGAGGCCCGCCCGGTCGCGCGGGCATCAGTACGAAATCGTCGTCCCGCGCGATCGCTGCAATCGCATCGTGACGAGCGCGGCCGTCGACCACGACGTCAGCTCCCTCACCGATGAGGTCTGCGACGCGGCGGGCCGCGTCACCTTCGGGAGCGAGCACCAGCGCGCGACCACGGACGACGGCCGCCGCAACGCTCGCGATCGCGACCGCGAGGTCGCGCTCGGACCCGCGCCGCTCGGCGAGGTCGTTGTCGTCGAGCGCGAGAACGACGCGGCCGTAGTCGTCCCGCGAGGCCAACACGGCCAACACGGGGACGTCCGCAAGAGCGACGAGATCGGCCCCCTGCCCACCGAGGACGGCGTCCGCCGCGACGGCCGCTCTCCGCCAGCTCGTGACGATCAGAGTCGCATCGTGTTCGGCGACGATCGCTGCCAGAGCGGCCGCGGGAGACGTGTCGACCCTGACGACCGATTCTGCTTCGGCGCCGACGGCGGACGCGACCTGTTCGCTCGCCTTCGCCCGCGCGCGAGCCTCCTCCAGCGGTGCGCCCGAGGTCGGCGCGAGGGCTCCGACGAGTACGTTGCCCCCCTTGGCCAATGCGAGGCGGGCAGCGAGCCGCACGACGGCAGGATCGTCGTGCTCGTCGACGGGGACGAGGATCCTCTCGGCGAGCCGCTCGCCCTGGACCGGAGGCGGCTCGATGCTGCGCGCAGCGCTGCGCGTGACGATGCTCGAGACGAGCACCGTCACGAGCACGACGACGAGCGTCGCATTGAGGAGGTCGTCGTCGAACAGCCCGATCTCGACGCCGATCGTGACGGCGGCGAGGGTCGCGGCCGCCTGCGCCAGCGAAAGACCGAAGAGAAGCCGCACTTGCGAACGCGCGAGCCCGAGGACACGACCGGACAGGTACGCCGCGGTCGCCTTCCCGACGAAGACGACGGCCATCGACAGCGCGGCGATCGCGAGCACCCGGCGCTCGGTGAACTTCTCGGGATCGATGAGCATCCCGGTGGACAGGAGGAAGAAGGGGATGAGCAGGACGCCGCCGACGAACTCGATCTGCTCCATGAGCCTGCTCCGGGCGGGAACGAGGCGGTTGAGCGCGAGCCCGGCGAAGAACGCTCCGACGATTCCCTCGATCCCGGCTCGGTCCGCGACCAGGGCTGCACCCGTGAGTGCAACGAGGACGAACAGGAACCGCGCTCCCCGATGCTGCCCGACGCCCGCGAAGACCCAGCGGGTGACACGCGGGATGAGGAATGCGCAGACGAGTGCGAGCACGACCAGACCGATCGCGACCTCGACCAGGATGACCGCCGGCCTTGAATCGCTGGCGACGGAACCCGCGACGACCGCGAGGACCGAGAGGGCAAGCGTGTCCGTCATGACCGTGCCACCTCCGGCGACACCGACAGCGCGATCGCGCAGGAGGCCGTGCTCCTGGACGATCGGATATGCGACGAGCGTGTGCGAGGCCCAGAGCGACCCGAAGAGCATCGCGGTCGCAAGGCCGTATCCGAACGGCAGCGCGAGCGCGATTCCGAGAACGAACGGCAGCGTGAACGTGAATGCGCCGAACGTGATGGCGGCGCGTCGGTTGGCCTGGAACTCGTCGAGATCGAGCTCGAGACCAGCCAGGAACATGAGCACGAGGATCCCCAGGTCGCCGAGCGACTCGACGACACCCTCGCGCTCGACCCAGCCGAGCACGAACGGCCCGACGAGAAGCCCGCCGAGGATCATCCCGACGAGGCCGGGCAGACCGATCCGCTCGACGAGCAGCGGTCCAAGGAGGATGACGGCGGTCGAGACGAAGAACGTCCACTCCGCCGAGGTGGGCGGAAACTCGATCGCAAGCAGCACCCGCGGAGTCTCCAGCTCGCTTCGGACGGAATCTGCGGACTACACCGTCGCGCGATCGGCGGACAGCTCGGAGGCGGGCTTAGAACCTAAAAGGGGTTCTCAGGCCGCTGCCAGATCGGCGAATTTGGCGTACCGGCGGAGGAACGAGAGCTTCACGGTGCCCGTCGGGCCGTTGCGATGCTTCGCGAGGATGACTTCCGCGATCCCCTGCTGGTCGGACTCCTCGCCGAGGTAGTACTCGTCGCGGTAGACGAAGAAGACGAGATCGGAATCCTGTTCGAGCGACCCGCTCTCGCGAAGATCGGAGAGGAGCGGACGCTTGTCGTGGCGCTGCTCGACCGCGCGTGAGAGCTGTGACATCGCGAGGATCGGGACCTCGAGCTCGCGCGCGAGCACCTTGAGCGCACGCGAGATCTGCGAAACCTCCTGGACGCGGTTTTCCGCGTTCGCACCCGACGTCATGAGCTGGAGGTAGTCGACGACGACGAGGCCCAGGTCGGGCTCCCTGGACTTGAGCCGACGGGCCTTCGAGCGCAGCTCCATGATCGTCGTCGAGCCCGAGTCGTCGACGTAGATCGGCGCCTTCATCAGCCGGTCGCAAGCCGTCGTCAACCGCGGCCAGTCGTCGGGAGCGAGGCGGCCCGTTCTTAGCCGCTGCGACTCGACCTTGGCCTCGCTGCACATCATCCGCTGGGTCACCTCGGACTTGGACATCTCGAGCGTGAACAGGGCGACTGGCGTCTCGTGGCGCACGCCGAGGTTGGCGGCGATGCAGAGGCCGAGCGCCGACTTCCCCATCGACGGTCGGGCGGCGAGGATCACGAGGTTTCCCGGCTGGAAGCCGGAGGTGAGAAGGTCGAGCTCCCTGAAGCCGGCCGGGATCCCGGTGATCTCCGCGCCGGCCTCGTAGAGCTGGGTTATGCGTTCGAAGCTCTCCTTGAGGAGGATCTCGATGTGTGCGAAGTCGCTCGTGGCACGCTGCTGTCCCAGCTCGAAGACGACCTGCTCCGCTCGATCGACGAGGTCCGTGACCTCACCCGGACGCTCCTGCCCGAGCCGCGTGATCTCGTGGCCCGCCCGGACGAGCCCGCGAAGCGTCGACATCTCCTTGACGATGCGCGCGTAGTGCTCGACGTTCGACGTCGACGGGACGAGAGCCGCGAGCTCGGCCACGCGCGCCTGTCCTCCGACCGCCTCGAGCTCACCACGCTCGTCGAGCTCGTCGACGAGGGTGATCGCGTCGACCGGCTCGCCCTTCGCCCAGAGAGCGAGAGCGGCTCGGTAGGCCTTCGCGTGACTCTCGCGATAGAAGTCCGCCGCCCCGAGTATCTCGCTGACGGTGCCGACCGCCGTGGCAGAGAGCAGCATCGCGCCGAGGACCGACTCCTCCGCCTCGAGGTTCTGGGGCGGTACGAGAGTGCTCAGGCGCTCCGTGACGTCGATCTCGGCCGGGCTCACGCGGGCTCGAACGCTGCCGTTGGGAAGGGGCGTCGTGCCTGGCGGCCTCTGCGCGATAGCGTCACCGGTGGAGAGTCAAGCCGTCGGGACGGGCCTCGTCCAGAGTGACCCAGGGCTAGCTCCCGTGCAGGGAGAACGGAACATACGTTCCCAGGTTATCCCCGCCTTCGGACAGCCTGTCGACAGACCGCGCCGAGTTGTCCAGCCGAAAACGTCCGCTCACAGCGAGAAGTTCCGAGGTCTTTCAACATGCGTGTGGAGAGGCCCTGTGGAAGGCGCGAAGCGCCTTGTCCGCGCAGCGGACCAGTGGAGGGAGTCTGAGGGAAGGCGCGGAGCGCCTTGTCCGCGCAGCGGACCAGTGGAGGGAGTCTGAGGGAAGGCGCGGAGCGCCTTGTCCGCATCAGCGGACCAGTGGAGGGAGTCTGAGGGAAGGCGCGGAGCGCCTTGTCCGCATCAGCGGACCAGTGGAGGGAGTCTGAGGGAAGGCGCGAAGCGCCTTGTCCGCATCAGCGGACCAGTGGAGG
>DATAEF010000015.1:0-30919 GCA_036258155.1 Gaiellaceae bacterium
CCTTCTACTGCGGGACCGGATGGCGAGCAAGCGAGACCTGGTTCTATGCCTACCTCATGGGCTGGCCGCAGATCGCGGTCTATGACGGCGGCTGGTTCGAGTGGAGCAAGGATCCGCTGAACAACCCAATCGAGTCGGGCGCTCGCGAGGGTCTGGCGGCATAGCGAACGCGAAGGCGGGAGGCGAGCGAAGCGAGGGGCGCAGTACCTGCGGCGAAACAGTGGCCGGAGCACGTCGACGGCAATCTCTTCGCGGGACGCGGCCTGAGCTCAAGCGATTCGCGCTCAGATGTCGAGGCGCTGATCCTCCAGGTCGAGGTCGCGACCTACCCGTAACCAGACGTCGTTGCTGATCGCGCCACGGCGGCGGAGATCGACGAGGGCCTGGCGTTCGGCAGCGAGCAGCTCGCGGCGCAAGCGCTGGTAGTCCTGCGAGCGGCTCTCGATCGCCCCGTCGTCTCCGTCGTCGAGGCGTGCCTGAAAGCGAGTCGTCCGGAATCGATACGCACCCCGCATGCGCTCTGCGGTGTCCTCACGCACCCACTCTTCGCTCACAAGCTCCTCGAGTCGCGCCAGAGCTGCCTCGGCGGCGTGGATGCGGGCCTTGGCGTCCTCACGGTCTTCGATCCCGTCGTCCTCGAGCCTCAGCACGCGGATGACGAAGGGCAGGGTCAGGCCCTGGCCGACCAGCGTCGCCAGGATCACCGAGAAGGTCAGGAAGAGGATCAGATCGCGACCCGGAAACGGAGCTCCGGCGTCGGTCTCGAGCGGGAGCGCGAGCGCCGCCGCGAGCGAGACGGCGCCGCGCATGCCGGCCCACGAGAGAAAGAAGGCGCCGCGCCAATTGGACACCCGTCTCGCGATCCACTTCGGAGCGTGTAAGACGGCGAACACCCAGGCGAAGCGCAGGACGATGACGGTGGCGCTCACGAGTACGGCGTATCCGGCGAGCTGGGCCGTGGAGACTTCGCCGAGAGCGTCGATCACGACTGGGAGTTGGAGGCCGACGAGTACGAAGAGGAGCGCGTTCAGTAGGTACTGGACGATCTCCCACACGGCGACCCCCTGCAAACGGACCTGCGCGTTCGTCAGCTCGGGCGTGTGCCAGCCGAGGTAGATCCCCGCCGTGACGGCGGCAAGCACGGCCGAGACACCCATCAGCTCGGCTGGAATGAATGCGACGTACCCCGTCAGGAGCGAGATCGTGATCTCCGCGGGAGGGTTGTCGAGGCGTCTGCGGACCTGTCGCACGAGCCATCCCACGCCGAGCCCGACCGCGATCCCACCGCCCGCGCTCACGACGAACAACCCGCCGGTATAGAAGGCCGAGAAGGAACCCGTGACCACAGCAGCGACTGCGACCCGGTAGAGGACGAGCCCGGTGCCGTCGTTGACGAGGCTCTCGCCTTCCACGATCGCCACGAGCTTCCGCGGAACACCTAGGCGACGCGCGATCGAGGTCGCCGCCAGTGGATCGGTCGGAGAGACGATTGCGCCGAGCACGAAGGCGCTACTCCAGGGGAGATCGTCGATGAACGTGTGCGCAATGACTGCCACGCCGACGGTCGTGACGACGACGAGGCCGAGGGCCAGCAGTCCGATCGGCCGAGCGTTGACTCTCAGCTCACGGAGCGAAGTGAAGAATGCCGCGCCATAGAGGAGCGGCGGCAGGACCCCGAAGAAGACGAGCTCGGGGTTGAGCTCGAACTCCGGCATTCCCGGTACGACGCCGATCGCCAGACCGCCGAGGACGAGCAGGATCGGATATGGGATGCGCAGGGTGGGCGCGATCGCGAGCATCGTCGCGACGGCGAGGATGAGCGCCAGTGCGACCACACCGTCCTGCACCTCGAGATGCACCAGCCCATCGTGCCTCAGCGACGTCGATCAGCTCGAGATTGCCGCTCGCCGCCCGGGTGCCAGGTACGACGAAGCGGGACGGCCGTACGCGTCGAGCGAGCCTACCCGCGGCAATGTCCTCACCCTTTCTGGGGTTGCCGCCCGTTGCGTTCCACACGATCTTTTCGGAAGCAGGTTCCTATCTCTTGGGAAGCAGGTTCCTATCGCTCTTTCGGAAGCAGGTTCCTATCGCTCTTCGGAAAGCAGGTTTCCTATCGCTCTTCGGAAGCAGATTCCTATGGCAACGTCGTCGGAAACGGCACCCAATAAACCTCGTGGGCGCCCACCCGTCTTCTCTGACGAGGCGCTCAGGCAGGCCTCATCGTTCTCGTACGCTCGCCGGGTCCGGACACGGCGCGGCGCCCAGGATCTCGTGTACCGGATGTTCGCCGTCGCTGCAATCGAGCTCTTTCGGGAGGCGCGCGCCGATAAGGCGGCCCCGCTCGACTGGTTGTTGGAGCCGAGGCGGCATACTCTGCTCTCCGAGCTCGGGCGTGTTGCCGAACCGAGGTCGGACGGGCACGGGGGGCTACGTTGGACGGAGCAGGACGTCTCCCGGCTCATTCACGCGGCGCTCCTGGTTGCCGAGGCGAAGCCGACGACGAAGGAAGGGGTGGCGATGATCCGCGCCTTCCGCCGGCGCCATCGCTAGGTAGCAGGCGCACGCAGGGCTCCAGCGTTCCTGGCTAACGTCTTGCTGTGGAGCTGGCGGACCTCGGCGCCAGTGGCTTGCGCGTCTCGCGCGTCGGGCTCGGGTGCAACAACTTCGGCGGCCGGATCGACCTCGCAGCGACGCGCGCGGTCGTCGAGGCCGCGCTCGACGCCGGGGTCACGTTCTTCGACACCGCGGAGGTGTACGGCAACGGAGGGAGCGAACGCTTCCTGGGCGAGATTCTCGAGGGTCGCCGCGACCGGGTCGTTCTCGCGACCAAGTTCGGCTGGGGCCGGGAGCGCGGCACCAACACGGCGGAGTACATTCGCGATGCGATCGACGGCTCGCTCGAGCGCCTTCGTACGGATTACGTCGACCTCTACTACGTGCACAGGCCCGATGCCAGGACACCCATCGCCGAGACGCTCGGCGCCCTCGATGCGCTCGTGTCGGTGGGGAAGGTGCGCGCCATCGGATGCTCGAATTTCTCGGCGGAGCAGCTCGCGGAGGCCGACCGCGTCGCTCGCGAGCTCGGTTCCACGGGCTTCACGGTTCTCCAGAACCACTACAACCTCCTCGAGCGCGGCGACGACGAGAACGTCCTCCCGCTGTGCCGTGACCTCGGCGTGGCGTACGTCCCGTACTTCCCGCTGGCGAGCGGGCTACTGACCGGGAAGTACCGGCGAGGAGCGCCTGCTCCGGAGGGTGCGCGGCTTGCCGGTCGGGAGATCGAGGACGCGCGGATCGCACGGGTCGAGGCGTTCGAGCGGTATGCCGAAGGGCGCGGACACGGTCTCCTCGAGCTCGCGATCTCGGCTCTGGCTTCGACGCCGGGAATCGGTTCGGTCATCGCGGGAGCCACCAAGCCCGAGCAGGTGAGAGCCAACGCCGCCGCCGGCTCATGGCAGCTCGGGGCCGACGAGCTCGAGGCGCTCGCTGCCCTCTAACACTCCGTTGCCGAAACCCTTACAGCCGGCACAGACAAACCTCACGCGGCTCCCTCATATGAAGTCGGAGGGGGAGTTCCCGGTGTCTAGCGAGAAGGGAGTCGGAGATGGCGAAGCGTCGTGTTGCGACCGCGATCGTCGCGGTCGTGCTCGGATCGCTCACGCTGAGCGGAGGCGCACTGGCCGAGGACAGGGCGCCGCAGCGGGGCCCTGGCGATCACCGCGCATTCTGTGAGCGCCTCCTGCAGGCCGCACACGATATGCGGGCGAGGATCGGCGAGATCCAGGCCGTGCAGGAGCGGATCGAGCACAAGATCGCAAGTGGGGAGCTGACCCGCCTGCAGGAAGCGCGGGCGAAGATGGCCCTCCGCAAGCTCGAAGTTCTGCAGGACGAGCTCGAGGATCGCCTGGAGCGGATGCTCGAGATCTACGACGAGAAGTGCACGCGGTAGCGCACTGAGCCACAGAGCAAGCGCGACCGGCCGCGTAAGCGGCCGCTTCGCTTCACGACTGCCAGACTTTCGCGACATGCTGTTTCACGAGATCGCGCAAGCCTCCCAGGACATCGCGGCGACTTCAGCCCGTCTCGCCAAGGTCGCCCGGCTCGCCGACTGCCTCGTTCGGGCGCGTGGAAGGGAGATCTCGATCGCGGCGTCGTACCTCACCGGCGAGCTGCCCCAGGGAACGATCGGAGTCGGGTGGGCGGCGCTGCGCGACCTTCCCCAACCGGCCGACGAACCTCCAAAGCTCGAGCTGACGGAAGTCGACGACGCCCTGTCTCGCCTTCAGGCAATCGCGGGACGTGGCTCGCAGGCGGCGCGCCGGGAGGAGCTCTCGCGTCTGTTCGGTGCTGCCACAGAGCTCGAGCAGCGCTTCCTCTCCGGCCTGCTGGTCGGAGAGCTGCGGCAGGGCGCTCTCGAGGGAGTCATGCTCGATGCGGTGGCAAAGGCCGCCGCCATCCCGGCACCCGAGGTTCGGCGCGCCGCGATGCTCGCAGGGGACTTGCCGCTCATCGCGGAGGCCGCACTCACGCACGGGCGCGACGGGCTAGCGCGATTCCGACTCACTCCACTTCGCCCCGTGAAGCCGATGCTCGCGCAGACCGCTGACGGAGTCGCCGAAGCGCTCGAGCGTGTCGGGCCGGCCGTCGTCGAATGGAAGCTCGACGGTGCGCGGATCCAGGTGCACCGGCTCGGGGCAGAGGTCCGGATCTTCACGAGGAACCTCGCAGACATCACGGATCGGGCGCCCGAGATCGTCGAGTCGATCGGCGCCTTGCCGGGCGACTCGCTCGTGCTCGACGGGGAGGCGATCGCGCTCCGCGACGACGGGCGCCCGCATCCGTTCCAGGTCACGATGAGCCGGTTCGGAACGAAAGTCGTCGTGGACGATCTCGTGCGCACGACGCCGCTCTCGGCTTTCTTCTTCGACTGCCTTCATGTCGGCGGCGAGGATCTGATCGATCGTCCCGCCCGCGAGCGGCTCGCTGCGCTCGACGAGCATCTTCCTGAGGCGATCGTGGTGCCTCGAATCGAAACTGAGGACGAGGCGGCGGCTCAGGCTTTCGTGGAAGACGCCCTCGCGCGAGGCCACGAAGGCGTCATGGTGAAAGCGCTCGACGCGCCGTACGAGGCGGGTCGTCGCGGAGCCGGCTGGCTCAAGGTGAAACCTGCGCACACGCTCGACCTCGTCGTGCTCGCCGCCGAGTGGGGGCACGGCCGCCGACGCGGCAAGCTCTCGAACATCCATCTCGGCGCCCGCGATCCGGCGGGCGGGGGGTTCGTCATGCTCGGCAAGACGTTCAAGGGGATGACGGACGAGATGCTCGCCTGGCAGACCGAGCAGTTCCAGCAGCTCGAGACGCACCGCGATCGGTACACGGTGCACGTCCGCCCGGAGCTCGTGGTGGAGATCGCGTTCGACGGCGTCCAGACGAGTCCGCGCTATCCCGGTGGCGTCGCGCTCCGGTTCGCGCGCGTCAAGGGCTACCGGCCAGACAAGAGCGCGGAGGAGGCGGACACCATCGACACCGTCCGCGCCCTTCGCCCTCTCGCCGAAGGCTCAACGACAGCTCGAGCCACAGGCGTAGACTCGTAGCGTCCGCAACCTGGGAGGTGCACATGACGCATTACGGAACGCTTCGTACCTGGGCGTTCATCGCGACGCTCGTGGGTGTGTTCGGGATGATCGCGGCCGCGATCGGATCGATCGTCTGGGCGTTCGAGGCCGACGGCTTCTGGCAGACGGTCGGCGTGCTGCTCATCGGCTTGCCGGTGGCGATCTTCATCGCGACCTTGCCGATCGCGCTAGGGCAGGCGCTGCGCGCGATCGCGGACGTCGGGGACACCGTGAGTGCTCGCTGAGTAGTGCCGGACCTCCTTTCCAAGAGCCTCGAGTCTCCCGACAACGTCGTGGAATTCCCGGGGATGCGGGCTCGGATCGTCGAGCTCGGCGACCTGACGGTCGGCGAGCTCGTGTCCGAGCCGGGATGGCGGTGGTCGACGCATGTCCGTCCAACCGTCGGCGGCGAGTGGTGCCAGGCGCGGCACGTTGGGATCATCCTCTCCGGGCGACTCGGAATCGAGCTGCGGGACGGCACCAGGATGGAGTTCGGCCCGAACGAGGTCTTCGATGTCCCCCCGGAGCACGACGGGTTCACGGTCGGTGACGAGCCCTGCGTCCAGATCGAGTGGAGCGGGATTCGAACGTTCGCCGGCTTTCCGACGGGCATTCAGAGCCGAGTGCTTGCCACGCTCCTCTTCACGGACCTGGTCGACTCCACGACGCTCGCGGCGAGGCTCGGCGACGCGCGCTGGCGCGAGATTCTCTCGAATCAGTTCGAGGCGGCGCGCGTCGAGCTCGAGCGTTTCGGTGGCCGAGAAGTCAAGACCACTGGCGACGGAATGCTCGCGAGGTTCGAAGGGCCTGCTCGAGCGCTGCACTGCGCCGCTGCCATCCGGCGTCGTGCAAAGGGAGAGGGGCTGCAGATTCGGGCAGGAATCCATGTCGGCGAGGTCGAGCTGGTAGGTGAGGACCTCCGCGGCGTGACCGTCCACGAGGCTGCGCGGATCATGTCCGCCGCCGCACCCGACGAGATCCTCGTCTCCGATCTGACACGTGCCCTCGCCGGCGCTTCGGGCCTCGCGTTCGAGGATCGAGGCACGCACACGTTCAAGGGGCTCGACGGAGAATGGCGCCTCGCGGCGTTCCTGGCAGAGCCCGAGCGCCTCCCCGCGTGAGCGAGCTCCCGCTCATCCTCGCGGTCGACGAAGACGCGGATGCGCTCGAGCGCATCACCGGCGAGCTGCAGCGCTACGCGCGCGACTACGAGGTCGTTTGCGGTCCCTCGACCGAGGCCGCGCTTCGCCAGCTCGAGGCCATGAGTGAGCGGAACGACGCGGTCGCGATCGTGCTCGCCGCTCGTGGCACGCAGGAGCTGAAAGGCGAGGGTCTGCTCGCTCGCGTCCACGACCTGCATCCACACGCGAAGCGGGCGTTGCTCATCCCGTGGGGCGGCTGGGCTGACGAGGAGACCGCCGACGCGATCCGGACGGCGATGGCCGTCGGGCACATCGACTACTACGCGCTCAAGCCCTGGAGCACGCCCGACGAGCTGTTCCACCGTCTCGTCTCCGAGTTCCTCCAGGAGTGGAGGCGCGCGAATGCGCCGGGCCGCCGTGAGATCACGGTCATCGCCGACCCGTGGTCGCCGTCCGGGTACGAGCTTCGTAACCTCCTCGCACGGAACGGCGTGCCTCACGCCTTCCATACGTGCGACTCGGACGAGGGTGCGGAGTTCCTGCGCGGGTGCGGTCAGGAGGGATCGCAGGTGCCGGTCGTACTCCTGCCGGATGGGAGCGCGCTCGTCGATCCGAGACCGGAGGACATCGCGCAGCACGGGACGCGGATGCGAACGGAGCTTCATGACCCGGGGCCGTTCGACGTCGTGATCGTCGGCGCGGGCCCGGCGGGCCTGGCCGCGAGCGTGTACGCGTCATCCGAGGGGTTGAGTGCGCTCGTCGTCGAGCGACAGTCGATCGGGGGCCAGGCCGGGTCGAGCGCCCGGATTCGCAACTACCTGGGGTTCTCACGAGGTCTGAGTGGAGCCGAGCTTGCGCAGCGCGCCTATCAACAGGCGTGGGTCTTCGGAGCGACGTTTCTCCTCACACGCGACGTCACCGGGCTACGTCCCGAGAACGGAGGTCATGTCGTCTCGATCTCGGGTGGGATCGAAGTCGAGGCGCGAGCGGTCATCCTCGCGATGGGTGTCTCGTACCGGCGCCTCGAAGTACCGGCGCTCGCGACGCTCGAGGGCGCCGGTGTGTTCTACGGGTCGTCGCCTTCGGAGGCGCGACAGTTCACGGGGGCGAGCGTCTACGTCGTCGGAGGGGCCAACTCCGCGGGGCAGGCGGCGGTCCACCTGAGCCGCTACGCCGCGAAGGTCCATCTCGTTGTTCGCGGCGAGTCGCTGGCGGCGAGCATGTCCCGCTATCTGATCGACGAGATCGACGGGAAGGAGAACATCGAGTTGCGGCTGGCGACCGAGGTCGTCGGCGCCGAGGGCGACGCACGGCTCGAGAGCTTGAGCCTTCGTCACGCAGGGGGTCAGACGATCGAGCCGGCGGACGGGCTCTTCATCCTCATCGGCGCACAGGCTCGCGCCGAATGGCTTCCGGCCGAGGTCGAGCGCGACGAGCACGGGTTCGTGCTCACAGGCCCCGACTACGCGACGACTCTGCCCGGCGTGTTCGCGATCGGTGACGTGCGCGCGGGATCGGTGAAGCGGGTGGCTTCGGCCGTCGGCGAGGGATCGGTCGTGATCCAGCGCGTCCACCAGTACCTCGAGAGCACCGTCGCAAGCGACGCTCGAGTTTCGTAGGGCTCGGCTACTGGGGTCAGACCCGTGGGTCTGACCCCAGTTGTCCTAACTGGAGATGTCCGCGCAGGCAGGTGTGTCTTCGAGAGCAGTTCGAAGCTCGCCGCTGGTGTCCGCGCTCTCGGCTGTCTGCGCGGTGGAGGACACCGCGCTGCTCATCGCCGAGATCGATGTCGTGATCGAGGTGATGGCGCTCGGCAGGTCCGCCAGCCCCGACACGCCCTCCGCCGTGCTCTCGATTTTCGCGACCTCGCTCTCGACGGTATTCGACAGCTCGTCGATCGAGGACTTGACGGCCTCTCCCGACTCCGTTTCCGGCGGGCCCAGCGCTCTCAACTCGTCGACGAACGTCTCGGTCGAGCTCTTGGCATCGTTCGCGGCGTCGGTGAGCGCCTCCGACGTGAGCGACGACAAGCTGCTGAACTGCTCCGTGACACTCGTGAGCGAGTCCTTCCACGTCGTGATCGCGGTGCAGAAGCTATTCGCCCACTCTTCGGTCGGGGACGCCGACGATTCGTCGCCGCCACCGCATCCTGCCGCGACAAGGGCGAGCGCGGCGGTGCCACTGGCCAACAGTTTCCTCGTCATGCCCAGAGGCTACCTCGCCCGTGCCGCCACGATCGCCGCGAACGGGAGCGCCAGCAAGCAAGCGAGCTCGCGAACGCGGGCGCGATACGTCCCCCGCTCGTCGGTCGCCGCCAGTGTGACGTTCACTTGTGAGCCGGTGAGAGCGGCGCGTGCGAGGACGGACGCACGCCGTCCGTGCCAGCCGGAGGTGACGACCACGACCTCTCGTGCGTCCACCCGTCGCGCCGCCCGGGCGATACCCACCGCGTTGCCCACGGTCGAGCGAGCAGTGCGGTCGAGGATGACGCTACGTGCATCCGTCGTCCAGGCGCGGGCCATGAGCTCGGCCTCCGCGGCTTCAGCCTTGCGCCTCGCCCAGCCGGAGAGGAGCACGGTGTCGTCCGGCCGCACCTCGCTCTCGGCTCGCGCCAGGCGCGCGGCACACACGGGGTGAAGCGCAGCACCGTCCCGGTCCGAATAGCCGAGTATGGCGACGAGTCGCACCTAGCCTGCTCGCCGCCGGCGCCACAGGCCGTAGACGAGCAAGGTGCCTGCGACGGTGAGGACGAGCTTGAGCGCCTTCCGGCCCTGGAGCTTGGACTCGCCGCCCGCGCGCTCGCGCATGTGAACGGGCACCTCGACGACGCGCAGTCCCGCGTCGCGTAGCCTGAGCAACGACTCGACTTCCGGGGCTCCGCTCGAGTACGGCTTGCCCAGTGCGGGCATGGCACGGCGGTTCACGGCGTACATGCCGCTGGTCGAGTCGTGGAACGGGCGGCCGAGGACCGCTCCCATCGCGCGGCGGAGCACCGAGGTGCCCACTCTCCTGCTCGTCGAAGGTTGGTATCGAAACGCCTCGTAGCCGTCTCCGGTTGCGAAGCGCGAGCCGACGGCCACGTCCGCCTCGCCCTCGCGGACGATCTCGAGCAGCCGGGCGAGCTCCTCCACCGGATGTTGCCCGTCGGCGTCGACGCGACCGACGAACGCATATCCCTTCTCGTCCGCGTATGCGTAGCCGGCCGCGATCCCCTCCTGCAGGCCGCGATTCTCTCCGAACGACAGGACTTCGGCGCCGCGTGTCCCCGCGACCGCGGCCGTGCTGTCCGTCGAGCCGTCGTCGACGACGAGGACGTGCACGTGGGGAAGGCCCGCGTAGAGCTCGTCGAGAACCGCAGGCAGGTTCTCCTCTTCGTTCCAGGCGGGGATGAACACGAGCGTGTCGGAGGCGGGCACGTCGAGAGGTTAGATCACATTGTGCTCGGGCCTCGGCGCCGCGAGGGCGAAGCGCTCGACTGCGAGTGGCGACACGTCGACGAACGGTCGTCGACCGAGGACGAGGTCGCGGACGATCTCGCCCACAGCCGGCCCCTGGAGAAAGCCGTGTCCAGAGAACCCGGTTGCGTAGAGGAAGCGCGAGACGTCCTGCGCCTCGCCCACGAGTGCGTTGTGGTCGGGTGTGACCTCGTAGGCTCCTTTCCAGCCTCCGGCAAGACCCATGTCCGGGAGCGTCGGCAGGCGACGTTCTGCGACGTCCGAGATGCGCTCGAGCCACGCCGGGTCGGTCGGCTCGTCGAGCCCCGGCGGTTGAGCACGATCGGCCATGCCGAAGAGCAGACCGGGTCCTTCGCGATGGAAGTAGAAGCCGGTCGAGAAATCGACGGTGAGCGGGATCCGCTTCGGCAGCCCCATGACGGGTCCCGTGAAGCCGACCTCGCGCAGCACGGGTTGGACGGGGAGGTCGACGCCGACCATCCTCGCGAGCGCGGGCGACCACACACCGGCCGCGCAGACGACAACGCCTGTCTCTATCTCTCCGCCGTCCGTCGTGACCGTGTAAATCTCGCCCGCGGAGGAGCCGATGTGAGTCGCCGCGCAGCCGGTGAGCACGGCTGCCCCGTGAAGCCGGGCTCCGGAGGCGTAGCCCTGGACGACCGCCTCGGGGCTCGCGTGCCCGTCGAGCGGGCAGTACGTCGCAGCCAGTACGCCTTCGACTCCCGCCAAGGGGCAGAGCGCGCCGATCTCGCCCAGTGAGACGAAGCGACTCGGGACCCCGAGCTCGTTCTGGAGCGCGACGCTCTGTTCGAAGGCCGCGACGTCCTCGTCGCGATCGAGCAGGAAGAGGTACCCGACCTGCGCGAGGTCGATCTCACCGCCGGGTCTTTCGGCGAAACGGGTGAAGGCCTCGATGCTGCGAAGCCCGATGGCGATGTTCAAAGGATCCGAGAACTGGGCGCGGAACCCTCCTGCAGCCCGGCTCGTCGAGCCGGATGCGAGCTCTCCTCGCTCGAGGAGGCAGACGTCGACTCCTGCCTCGGCGAGGTGAAACGTGATGCTCGTGCCGATGACCCCGCCACCGATGACGACGACATCGGCACGTTCGGGGAGAGGACTCACCGCCTGACGAGGTTACGCAGGAAGAACCCGACGTTCGCAGGGCGCTCGGCGAGCCTGCGCATGAGGTACGGGTACCAGTCCGGGCCGAACGGCGTGGCGACGAGCACCTTGTAGCCCTCGGCCGCGATCGACCGTTGCAGCCCGGGGCGGACACCGTAGAGCATCTGGAACTCGAAGCGGTCACGTCCGACGTCCTCGCTGTCGGCGAACGCTTGCACCCGCCGGATGATCGCCTCGTCGTGGGTGGCGACCGCGATGTACGCGCCGCCGCGCAAGCCCCGCTTCACGATCTCCAGGTACGCGCGATCGACGTCCTTCTTCTCCGGATACGCGATCTCCGCGGGCTCGAGGTAGGCACCCTTGACGATGCGGAGGTTCGGGCGGAGTGCGAGCAGACGCTCCAGGTCGTCAGGTGTGCGGTAGAGATAGGTCTGAAGCACGGTTCCGACGTTGGCGTGCCCGGCCGCACGGAGCCGCTCGTAGATCCGAAGCGTTGCGTCGAGGTATTCCGACTGCTCCATGTCGATACGGACGAACGTCCGCAGGGTGGCAGCGTGCGCGACGAGACGCTCGACGTTCGTGTACGCGGTCTCCTCGTCGAAGGAAAGCCCGAGGTGCGTCAGCTTGAGCGCGACGTTCGCGCGCAGTTCCTCCACGACGAGACGATCGAGGATCCGGGCGTACGCGTCCGTCACCGCGCTCGAGCCCGTCGGATCGAGAATCGCCTCTCCCAGGAGGGTCGTGTTGGCGTGCAGTCCCGCCTCGTTCAGGCGCCGTATCACGGCGACGCACTCGTCGAGCGTCTCGCCCGCGACGAAGCGCGCCGCGCCGAGCCGCATCCCGTGTCCCTGCACGACACGCTGCAGGCGATCGCTCTCGGCCGCACGCAGGATCGCGGCGCGTGACACCCTGGAGACGATCACGATTGCCGAGCCTAGTACCTCAGTTCAGCGACGGGTCGGGGGGCATCAGCGCAAGCACTCCAAAGGGCCCGCCCTTGCGCCGAAGCACATCGCTCCAGAGCGCGTCGGGGTCGGAGGTGAAGACGTCTTCGGGGCGAGCGGGCTCGATGATCCAGGAGCCCTCCTCCAGCTCGCCGTCGAGCTGGCCCGGGCCCCAGCCTGCATACCCGGCGAACACGCGCGCGCGTTTCAGCTCGCCGAGGGTGGTGGGATCCACCTCGGCAGGCAGGAACCCGACCGAGTCGAGAACGAGCGAGGCCGCGCGCTCCGGCTCGAGGAAGTCCGCGAGGACGACGATGGCCGACGGCTGCACCGGGCCCCCGACGTGGACGTGACCGAGGTCGTCGGCGAGGATCATGAGCTCCGGGACCGTCTCGTCGACGGCCGCGTCCGACGCGCGGTTCAGGACGACGCCGAGCGCTCCTTCCTCGGAGTGCTCGCCGACGAGAACGACGGTCCGCCAGAAGTTCGGGTCGACGAGCGACGGGCCCGCGATCAGGAGGTGCCCTCTGAGCGAATCCATGTGCTTATCATCGTCGCATGGAGGGTGTCTCTCGGGAGATTCGGCTCGTTGCTCGCCCGCGGGGGTTCCCCGACGAGGAACTCTTCGAGGTCGCCGAGACGCCAATTCCGGAACCCGCCGACGGGCAGCTGCTCATCCGCAATGCCTACTTCTCGGTGGATCCCTACATGCGGCCGCGCATGAACGACGTCCGCTCGTACGTGGCGCCGTTCACCTTGGGCGAGGCGATGACAGGCGGTGCGGTTGGACAGGTCGTCGTCTCGCACAACGAGCATCATCCCGCGGGGAGCTGGGTGGTGCACGGGCTCGGATGGCGCGAGTGGGCGTTGTCGGAGGGATCCCGTCTTCGACCGATCGACGACTCCGTCGCACCCGTGTCGACCGCTCTCGGTGTGCTCGGAATGCCGGGGCTGACCGCGTACTACGGCCTGTTCGAGCTCGGAAGCCCGAAAGAGGGCGAGACCGTCTTCGTCTCTGGCGCCGCCGGCGCCGTCGGAAGCACTGCGGGTCAGATGGCGAAGATCGCGGGCTGCCGCGTCATCGGAAGCGCCGGGTCGGACGAGAAGCTCGCCTGGCTCCGGGAGCTCGGCTTCGACGCCGTCTTCAACTACCGCGAGCGACGTGCGCGGGAGGCTCTCGCCGAGCTGGCTCCCGACGGGATCGACATCTATTTCGACAATGTCGGCGGCGACCATCTCGAGGCGGCGATCGGCGCGCTCCGGACCTACGGACGCGTCGTCGCATGCGGGTCGATCTCGCGCTACAACGACGTCGAGCCGTCGCCCGGACCGCGGAACATGTTCATGGTCGTCACGAAGCGACTGCGGATCCAGGGGTACATCATCAGTGACCATTACGAACGCTTCGGGGAGTTCTACGCGTCCGCGCAGCAGTGGGTTCGCGACGGGCGGCTTCGTTATCGCGAGACGATCATCGAGGGAATCGAGAATGCGCCGCACGCTTTCCTCGGGCTCCTCCGTGGTGAGAACATCGGGAAGATGCTCGTGAAGGTCGGTCCGTCGGAGTGAAGCTTCTTTGCCGGATCCTCGGCCACCATCTTCCCCGCCGGCGCCGGCCGTTCTTTCTCACCGAGCGCTACCAACGCTGCGAGCGCTGCGGCAAGCGCATTCGGCTCAGAGGCCGCTGATCGTGGGGCGGTGCACCGGGCGGACTCATGTGGTATGAAACTCCCCGTTGGGTACCCACGTCAGCGGCGGAGTGGGCGAGCGTCTGCGCACTGCGCGGCGCGCTGCCGGGCTGACTCAGAAGCAGCTTGCGGCGGAGCTCGGGGTCGAGGCGATCACGGTGTCACGCTGGGAGCGCGCCGTGACGACTCCATCTCTTCCGCGGCTACGGCAGATCGCCGAGATCACCGAGACCACGGTCTCGGACCTCGTGCGGGCGCCGGACGCGGCTACCGCTCATGCCCTCGAGCTCGCGGCGCTCAGGGCAGAGCTCGCAGAGACGCGGGCCCTGGTCGATCGAGTTGCTCGGACCCTCGAGCAGGTAGCTCGGCTTCGATCCGAAGCAAGCTTTCCTTCAGCGTCCCAAGGGTCGTAACGTCCAGTTCCGCCAGGCGCTCGACGTGGACGGCCAGCGTGTCGCCCGCCGGCACCGCCCGCAATCGCTTCGCACGACCGCGGTAGAACACGGGGAACTCGACCTCCGACCCGAGACGCCGGGCCTCGTCGAAGCCGGGGCCGCACAGCGGCTCGACGCCGGGCAGGCGTTCCCAGAGCACGTGGCCGAGGAACGGAGCCAGCTGATCGCGGAGATCCTCACCCACCTGGATCACCCGATCGTTCGCGTCGAGTACGACGTAAGCGGTGCTCGCGTGCGCGTCCCGCTTCGGCCGTGTGCTCACGCAGTGCCTTCCACGACGCGAAGGGTTCCCCGGACACGTCGACGGTCGAGCTCTTCGGCCTGTTGGTCGAGCGCGGCAATTGCATCCGTGAGCGACGCGCGGAGGCGCTCGAGGTCGCTCGTGTCCAGCATGGACAGGATCTCCCAGGAGACTCTGATGGCACGCTTCTCCGGGCGGATCTCGACCTTCGTGAGATAGCCGCCGTAGTACTGAACGAGCTCTATCGGCTCGCCGCGTCGTCGAGCTCGCTCGTAGTGTGGACGGTACATCGACTCCGAGCCCGGGAAGCAGTCCCAGACACAGCGGCCGTGCAGCGGGCCAAAGCCTGCCTCGGCGGCTGGGCCGACCTCGACGATGCGGTAGGAGTCGTCGAGAACGACGAACGGGACCTGCTCTACCGTGACGGCCACGGTAAGGCCATCGTACGACTTCGGGCGGAGGGTGTCGAGGCGCCGCCGCTCGGTCGGCCCGCGTGAATCTCCGATCAGCATCTACGCTGACGACGTGGCCCGATCAGTCATCGTCAGCGCTGTTCGCACACCCTTCGGGCGCCTGGGGGGTGGGCTGGCCGCGCGCTCCGCGACCGAGCTCGGATCGATCGCGATCCGTGCGGCGCTCGAGCGAGTTGGGCTCGAGCCCGCCGAAGTCGAGTACGCGATCATGGGTCAGGTCCTCCAGGCCGGTGTAGGCCAGGCCCCTGCTCGGCAGGCCGCTGTCGGCGCGGGGATTCCGAAGGAGATCCCGGCCGACACGATCAACAAGGTATGCGCGTCGTCGATCCGTGCTCTCGAGATCGCCGATCTGATGATCCGCGCGGGCGGACACGGTCTCGTCGTCGCGGGTGGCATGGAGTCCATGTCGAACGCGCCCTATCTCCTTCCGAAGGCGCGCTTCGGGTACCGGCTCGGCAACGGCGAAGTGGTCGATCACCTAGTGTTCGACGGACTCGTGTCGACGTTCGACGGGCTGCACATGATCGAGCAGGCGTCGCAAGTCTCGCGCGAGCTCGAGATCTCCCGCGAGGAGCAGGACGAGTGGGCCTACAGGTCCCACGAGCGCGCGGCAGCGGCCGAGGACGCGGGTCGCTTCGCGGACGAGATCGTGCGGGTAGGCGAGCTCGAGTCCGACGAAAGCATCCGGCGCGATACCACCCTCGAGAGGCTGGCCGCTCTGCCGCCAGTCTTCGACCCGGACGGCACGACGACCGCCGGGAACGCGCCGGGCCTGAACGACGGCGCGTCCTGCGTCGTCGTCTGCTCCGAGGAGTTCGCGAACAGTCGAGGGCTCGAGCCGCTCGCGAGGATCCTTTCGCAGGGATACGTGGCCGACGACTACGCCTATCTGGCCCGAACGCCAGCACGGGCCGGCGCGCTGGCTCTCTCTGCAGCCGGGAAGAAGATGGACGACGTGAAGAGGGTCGAGATCAACGAGGCCTTCGCGTCGGTTGCCAAGCACTCGACGCGAATGCTCGGCGCCGACGAGGAGATCGTCAACGTGAACGGCGGCGCCGTGGCGCTCGGTCACCCGATCGGTGCGTCGGGCGGCCGCATCGTGGCGACGATGATCCATGAGCTTCGGCGACAAGGCGGCGGACTCGGCCTCGCCGCGATCTGCTCCGGCGGGGGCCAGGGCGACGCGCTGCTCATCGAGGTCTGAAGTTCGAGTTACCAGTTGTAACTTGCCCGTCTCTCCGAAAGCCGCTGCGCTCGCCTGTGCCGTCGTCGCCGCACTCTTGCTGACGGGCGAGGCAGGTGCGTGCGTCTGCGCCGAACAGCCTCTTCGCGAGCGCCTCGACGCTGCCGACGCCGCGATCGTCGGACGGGTCGTCGCCGAGACGGCCGGCGAACTGAAGGGGGCGCCGCAGCGGCTGCTCACCGTCGAGGTCGACCAGCGTGTGAAGGGCGACCTCGACGGCACGATCGTCGTCCGCAGTCCGTACGGGTCCGACTGCGATCTTCGGGTTGCCCAGGACGAGGCAATCGGTCTCCTGCTCACACGCGCTGCCGACGGCGCCTGGCTCGGGACGGCCTGCAGTGTTGTCGCGCCTGGGAGACTCGTTGCTGAAGGGGGCGAGCCGCGCGGTGGGGTGATCAAGGTGGGGATCGGGATCGTCATCCTCGGGCTGGTTCTCCTGTGGGCGCTCCGACGGTTGAGGCGTGGCGCTCGACCCGAGCTCCCGGGCGCTCCCGAGCCGTAGGTCGATCGAGTCGCGAACAAGGTGCCGACTCAGCGTCGGACCCCACGGGTCTGATCCCGTCCGAGATACTCCGCCCGTGCGCTTCCAGCACGTTCTCGTAGTGGGTGCCGGACAGATGGGCGGCGGGATCGCCCAGGTCGTCGCCGCGTCGGGGCGCGACGTCTCACTCCACGACGAGGCGCCCGAAGCAGCCGAGCGTGGCGTAGCGGCGATGGAGCGCAGCCTCGCGAAGCTCGCCGAGAAGGGCGGTCCCGATCCCGCCGGGGTGCTCGAGCGGGTGACGCCCGTCGACGGGCTTGTTCCGGCCGATCTCATGATCGAGGCCGTCGTCGAGGACGCGGGGGTGAAGAAAGCGATCTTCCAGGCCGCGGACGCGATGCTGCCGGCCGAGGCGGTTCTCGCCTCGAACACGTCCTCGATCCCGATCACGACACTTGCCGCCGCGACAGGACGTCCGGACCGCGTCATAGGCATGCACTTCTTCAATCCGGTTCCTGTGCTGAAGCTCGTGGAGGTCATTCGTGCGTTGCAGACGTCCGACGAGACTCGGGCGGCGATCGTCGAGCTCGCCGGCGATCTCGGGAAGATCGCCGCAGAGGCGCGCGACTTCCCGGGTTTCGTCTCCAACAGAATCCTGATGCCGTTCGTCAACGAGGCGACGTACGCACTGATGGAAGGCGTGGCCGAGCCCGAGGCGATCGACACCATCGCGAAGCTCGGCTTCGCACATCCCATGGGCCCGCTCGCGCTCGCCGACCTCATCGGGCTCGACACGTGCGTCTCGATCATGGAGGTGCTCCACGAGGGGCTCGGCAATCCCAAGTACGCGCCGTGCCCGCTCCTTCGCCAGTACGTCGCGGCCGGACGTCTCGGGCGCAAGACGGGTCGCGGCTTCTACGAGTACACGTGATGGACGCGCGGCTCGCCGCCGAGCTCACCGCGCACGTGACCTCGAACGACGAGTTCGTGGACCTGGCGTTCCGGCACATCCTCCGTCGGCCGGCCGACGACGAGGCCCGCGATCGCGCACTCGCGAAGCTGGCGGAGGGGACTCTCTCGCGCGCGACTCTGATCCACGAGCTGGCGACGAGCGAGGAGGCGGAACGCGTGCGACAGCTCGACGACGCGGTTGCCCTCGGGCTCGCCGCGAGGGCTCGCCGCGAGCCCATCCGCTGGCTTCAGGCAGCGGGCGGCACCGACGAGCGCGTGGTCGAGATTCCCTGGGTGCTCTCGAGGCTGCGCGCCGGAGGGCGTGTGCTCGAGGTCGGGCACGCGTTCGCGGAGGCGGCGTACCTCGCCGGGCTGCTCCGCGCAGGCGTGGATCTCGTCGGAGCCGATCTCGCTGCGCGGAACGTCGACGGCATGGAGACCGTCGAGGCCGACGTCCGCAGGCTCCCGTTCCCCGATCACTCGTTCGACCAGGTCTTGCTCGTGTCCACACTCGAGCACATCGGGGCGGACAACACCGTGTACGGGCTCGCTGTGGAGAGCGACGGCGGAGCTCGCCTCGCAGCGCTCCGCGAGCTGAGACGCGTGCTGCAGCGAGACGGCAGTCTGCTCGTCACGGTTCCCCTCGGAGAGCCGGGTGACCATGGTTGGTTCCGGCAGGAGGACCAGGATGGCTGGACCGAGCTCTTCGGCCGCGCCGATCTCTTCATCGAGGAGATGGAGGCGTACGAGCTTCAGCCGGAGGGCTGGCGCGCTGCGCCGGCCTTTCGGCCGGAGGGCGTTCGCTACGGCGAGCGCGGCCCCGCGGCGTCCGCGGTTCTCTGTGCAGAGCTCTCGCCGGGACGGATTCGACGGCTGCTGACACCGTCCGGGCTGGCGACGACAGCCCGACGTCGAGCACGCCCGCTACGGCATCGGCAGGAAGCGAACGGCTAGAACTCTCGCGATGGACTTCGAGCTCACCGCAGATCAACAAGCCGTTCAGACACTCACGCGCGAGCTCGCGGAGGCGGAGATCGTTCCGAACGCGGCTTCCTGGGACCGCGAGCACAGCTTTCCGGACGAGCTCTTCCCCAAGCTCGCGGAACTCGGTCTCATGGGCGTCTGCGTCCCCGAGGAGTACGGCGGCGCAGGCGCGGACTTCCTGTCGTACGTCCTCGTGCTCGAGGAGCTGTCGCGCGCAGACGCCGGAGTGGGGGTAACCGTCGCGGTGCACACGAGCGCGACGACCCTTCCGATTCTGACATTCGGCAGCGAGGAGCAGAGATCGCGGTTCGTTCCACCGCTCGCCCGTGGTGAGCAGCTCGGAGCATTCGCGCTCACGGAGTCGGGCTCCGGATCCGATGCCGGGTCACTCCGGACGACGGCGCAGCCGGACAAGGACGGCTGGCGGATCACCGGCTCGAAGCAGTGGATCACGAACGGATCGCGAGCGGGTACATTCGTCCTCTTCGCCCGAACCGATCCCGCGACGGCGGGAGCGCGCGGCATTTCGTGCTTCGTGCTCGACGCCGACCACGTCCGGGTGACACGGGAGGAGGAGAAGCTCGGTCTCAACTCGTCGACGACGTCGGACCTCGCGCTCGAAGACGCACAGGTCGGTAGAGATCGGCTCCTTCACGAGGAGGGTCGAGGGTTTCGGGTCGCCATGGCGACGCTCGACGGCGGTCGCATCGGAATCGCCGCGCAAGCGCTCGGGATCGCGCAGGCCGCGTATGACGTCGCGCGGGACTACGCGCAGGAGCGACACCAGTTCGGACGACCCATCGCAGACTTCCAGGCAATCCAGTGGAAGCTCGCGGACATGGCGACCGAGATCGACGCGGCGCGCCTGCTCACCTATCGCGCCGCCTGGCTCAAGCAGGAGGGACGGCCGCACACGGCGGAGGGCGCGAAGGCGAAGCTCTTCTCGTCGGAGATGGCGCGGCGCCAGACCGCCGAGGCCATCCAGATCCTCGGGGGCTACGGCTACACGAAGGAGTCTCCCGCGGAGCGCTTCTACCGCGATGCCAAGATCACCGAGATCTACGAGGGAACGAGCGAGATCCAGCGGCTCATCATCGCCCGCTCGATCCTCGGCCGCCAGCTACGGGAGGAATCAGCGCCTCAGGGCACCCACTCGTAGCGGGCATCGGGCTCGCCTTCCATGTTGCCCTGCCCGTCGGTGAGCTCGACGAGAGAGAGCCCATGCCGTTCGTAGAAGCGCCGTGCGCCCTCGTTCTTCTGGAAGACCCAGAGGTGGAACCCGCGCGGCCTGCGTGTCTTGGCCACGTCGAGCAGGGTCGCGCCCGTTCCTTGCCCCTGCGCGTCAGGGTGGACATAGATGTGATCGAGCAGCTCGCCCTCGAGGGTCACGAACCCGACGAGTCGCCTGTCCGTTTCGGCGACCCAGACCTCGTCTCGCTGCATGATCTCGCCCGCGATGAACTCGCGAAAGCCGTCGTCGGAGGGCTGTCGTGGAAGGTACGTCATTCCGGCTCGGGCGGCGACGAAGACGTCTCCGATCGGCTTCGCGTCCTCCGGTCGCGCGCGTCTGACCATCGCCGTACCCTACGGCGCGTGCCTCGCGATCGCGACGAGCCGGTCCGGCTGACCAAGATCTACACCCGCGGCGGGGATATGGGGGAGACGTCGCTGGGGGACGGATCGCGCGTGTCGAAGCTCGATGCACGGATCGCCGCGTACGGGACCGTCGACGAGCTGAACTCGGCCGTCGGACTCGTCCTTGCCGTGCCCTGCCCGGATGCGATGCGTGCGGTGCTCGGGCGGATCCAGAACGAACTCTTCGACCTCGGCGCAGATCTCTCGGTTCCGCCGGAACTCGACGCCCGCCTTCGCGTCACGCAGCAACAGGTCGACGCGCTCGAGCACGACTGCGACCGGTTCAACGCAGAGCTCCCGGCGCTCAACAGCTTCGTCCTCCCGGGCGGCGGCGAGCCGGCCGCGAGGCTCCACGTTGCGCGCGCCATCTGTCGACGAGCGGAGCGGGAAGCCTTCACGGCATCAGCGCTCCACGCCGTGAGTCCCCTCGTGCGCACCTATCTCAACCGACTTTCCGACCTACTCTTCATCCTTGCCCGCGCAGCGAACGCGGCGGACGGTCACGAGGAGCCGCTCTGGAGGCCTGGGAGCTCGGCCTAACCTTTACCGCGTCGTTCGTCGCCGGCTACGTCGGGTCGATGCTGGGCCTCGTCCTCGGGACCCTACGTTTGCCGTTCGTGATCCTCGTGTCGGGGAGCCCGCTCGCTGCGGCCGGGACGAACATCGCGATCTCCGCTGCTGCGGCGGGTGCCGGCGGTCTGAAGCACGCCCGTGAGGGACGCGTCGACTGGCGGGTTGTCGCCTGGACCGCGCCGCCGTCGGTCGTGGGCGCGGTTGCCGGAGCGCTGCTGGCCGACGACGTCTCCGAGAGACTCCTCTACGCGCTGATCGCGGCCGTGCTCGTATGGAGCGGCATCGACCTCGTGCTTCGTCCCATCGCTTCACGGCCCCGAGACCGCCTGCGCGTGGGACGTGGGGGAGCGCTGGCCTTCTTCATCGGCGTCCTGGGTGGCGCGGTGGGGGTGATTCTCGGAACGCTACGGATGCCGGCGCTCGTCCGCTCGGTCGGGCTCGACGTGCGCCGAGCCGCCGGGACGAATCTCGTCGTCGGATTCCTTCTCGGTGTCGCCGGGTTCGCGGCTCACGCCGCCGGCGAGGGAGTTGCCTGGGGGGTTCTCGCCGCGGGCCTCGCCGGAGCGCTTCCCGGAGGCTGGCTCGGCGCACGGGCGACGGGCCGCATCTCGGAGAACAGCCTCAGGCTCGCGCTCGGCCTCGTCCTCCTCGTCGTCGGCGTTGTTTTCGCGGTGGAGGCTGCGAGGTAGAAAGGGTCAAGCCCCCGGGTCCAGGCCCCGAGTTACGCCACGGCGGGCCAGCTGCCGTGGAGCCATTCGACGAGCTCGTCCGGCGGTCGCGGGCTCGCGACGTAGAACCCCTGAGCGCGGTCGCAGCCCCATTCTCCGAGGACATTCCACGCCTGCCTCGTCTCGACTCCCTCGGCGACCACAGTGAGACCGAGCGCGTGCCCGATGTCGATCATCCCGCGCACGAGTGCCGCGTCGGTCGTGCTCGTGCCGAGACCGTGCACGAACCCCGCGTCGATCTTCAGCTCGTCGAGCGGAAGGACACGTAACGCGCTGAAGGACGAGGCGCGCCCGCCGTCGTCGAGCGAGAGACGTACTCCCAGCATGGCGAACCGTCCCAGCACTTGGTCGTCGAGCTCGGCGCCGGCGCCGGGGCCCGCTGGGACGACCTCGAGGGTGACCGGGTTCCTGGCCAGATCGACCGAGCGGAGCATCGCTGCGAGACCGTCCGCGAACTGCGGGTCATCAAGGAGCCGGTACGGGATGTTGATCGACACGCCGAGGTCGTGCCCTTTCTGCGACCAGAGCAGAGCCGAGTCGAGGGCGTCGGCGACGACGAGAAACGTGAGCTCGCGGGCCAGCGGGGTGCGCTCGACGTGCGGCATGAACTCGGAGGGCGGGACGAGGACTCGGCCCGGGCGCACACGCCGGATCAACGCTTCGGCGGAGTGGGTTGCACCCGTCGCGACATTGAGGATTGGCTGGTACACGACCAGGAGCTCCTTCTGCTCCAGCGCGAGCTCGACGTCGCGCACGATGCCCGCATCTACGCCGCGGCGCACGAAGACCGAATCGTCCGATGTATCCCGCTTCGTCGCGTACATCTGCCCGTCCGCGCGCGACAGCAGCTCGTCAGACGTCGTCCCGTGCGCCGGGAAGACCGCCCACCCGATGCTGCCGTCGATCTCGATCGTCGTCCCGTCGACCCGGAACGGCCGCCGAAGGGCGTGGCGAAGCCGTCCGACGAGCGCGGCGGCAGTGTCGTCGCTTCCCGTCTCCATCGACAGGACAACGAACTCGTCGCCGCCCACGCGGGCCACGGTGTCGCTCGCGCGCATGATTGACTCGAAGCGACGGGCGAGTGTCCGCAGAACGGTGTCGCCCGCGCGGTGGCCGCGGACGTCGTTGACATCCTTGAAGCCGTCGAGGTCGACGACGATGAGCGTGAAGTGCTCACCTGAACGCCGAGAGCGTCGCAGGGCCTGCTCGATACGGTCATCCAGGAGCACTCGATTCGGCAAGCCCGTGAGCGGATCTCGAAGAGCGCCCGACGCTGCTCGTCGCAGCCTCCAGTTGAGGACGACTCCGCAAGCGGCGGCCGTGAACGCGAGGATCGCGAGCGTCACGAGCACATGGTTGGGTGTCTCGCGCAAGGCCTCGGTGAGCAGGCTCGAGGCAAGCACGAGCGCGGCCAGGGTCAACGCCCACGCGAGGGTACCGCTGAGATGCCGCCTTGACCTGATTGTCACTCGAGACCCGCCCGTTCTTGCTCCGCGAGGGAGCTTCCGCAGTCCTTCCGACAGTAGTCGCCTTTCGGGGGTCGATCACCCCCAGATCGAGGGACGGTCGTCCCCTGGAAGAGGGATAGAACGGTCCGCTGGGGGGAGGAGGCGGGCGTCTCTCCGTGAATCGAGCCCAAGGTGGTCTCTCCGGGATGTACGCACCGTCTTCACGCGGCTGCAAAGCGGCGCCCGGCGTCGTCCTCGGTCGGCCACATACCGCTCCGGTATGCGGCCTCCCTGCGTCCCAGCCGTGCTTGCTTTTCGCCGGTGAACCCAGCCTGTACTTCCCGGAGCGACCACTAGTGGATGTCGCGGCGGGCCTCGTCGGACTGGTTGTGGGCGCACTCGTCGGCCCACTCGCAGATCGGGTTGCGACCAACGCGCCGCTCCACGATCCTCTTCTCAGGAGCGTGCCGCGGTCGCCGCGGCTTCCGCTCGTCACGTTGGGCACTGCCCTCCTCGCGGGTGCGTGCGGGCTTGTCTTCGGCTTCACCCTCGAGGCGCTTGCCTCCGTGCTCTTCTGCTGGGCCCTGGTCGTCATCACGCGCACCGATCTCGAGCACCGGCTGATACCCGACACGATCGTCCTTCCCGCGACCGTCGTGATGCTCGCGCTCCGAACGATCGACGATCCAGGTGTCGAGTGGATCCTATGCTCCCTCGGGGCAGGGCTCCTGCTCTTTCTGATCGTGCTCGTTCACCCGAAAGGGCTCGGGCTTGGAGACGTGAAGCTGTCCGCACTGCTTGGCGCCGGGCTCGGCGTCTTTGTGGTTCCGGCGTTGTTCGTCGGATTCTTCGTCGCGTTCGTTCCGGCCGCCCTCCTACTGCTCCGGCACGGGAGTGAGGCAAGAACGCAGGCGATTCCGCTCGGGCCGTTTCTAGCGCTAGGCGCCGTCGTCGCGCTCTTCTGGGGTGACGCGATCTTCGACTGGTACAGGCAGCTCGCCACGTAGCGGTCGCCGACCTTTCTCCAGGAGTCCCAAAGCCCTAAAGGGTCTTTAGGCCGCCGCCTCCACAGCCGATTTCTCGGCTATGGAAAGCGCAGCGACGCCTGCCCGCGTACCGTCTCCGATCGACGTCGCGCTGCTTGCCGCGGCAGCGCAGAAGGCCGCGGCCGTCCTCGGCGACGGGGACGATCCTGCCGTGTCGATCGACAGCGCGATGGAGGTACTGCAGAGTGAAATCGCCGCATTGATGCCGTCGGTCTTCGTTCTCGACCACGGGCGCTTCTGGCTCGTTGCGCAACGCGGGCACTCGGTTGTGCCGGATGGAATTCGGGTGGTGACCGGCATCATGGGGCGTGCCGTGCGGCTGGCGCGCCCTCAGCTCGTGCCTGACGTCAGCGCTGATCCCGACTACTTCGCGGTGCGACCCGGGATCGTCTCGGAGCTCGCGGTTCCGCTTCGCACGGGACGTACGGTTGTCGGCACGCTCAACCTGGAATCCCACCGAGCGCTCCCTGACGGTGCCGCCGAGGCCGTGCGACCGCTGGCGTCTGCCCTTGGCATGCATGCCGATGCTCTGCGCACCCGCAGTACGCTCGACCTGGCCTCGCTGGCGCGCCTGTTCGTCCATCTGAGCAGCATTCGCGACGCAAGTGAGATCGCGGCGCTCGCTGCAGCCTCTCTGCCGAGGATACTGCCGGTCGACGCCAGCCAGGTGATCACGTGGGACGAGCTCGGTGTGCCGGCGACGCTGTCCTTCTGGCGCCTCGACGGGTCGGACGAAGCACCGTTCACGCAGCCGGAGCTCGAAGCCGCAGGCGCGCTCGTCGATCCGAGCATCGTGTGTCAGGTGCTCGATCCGGCGGGCCCGAGCGGGCCGGCGAGGTTTTCCGGGCCGGTCGTCTGGCTCCCGCTGCGCGTCAACGGGAGGGGCCTCGGGGCGCTCCTGGGCCGGAGCAGTCGTACTGCGAACGTCGACCCGGTGAACCTCGACACGGCGGCGGTTCTCGCCGCCCACGTCGCCGCTTCCCTGGACGCCGCGTTCGCACTGGGTCGCGAGCGAGAGAGCGCCGTGACCGACTCACTCACCGGAATCCTGAATCGGCGCGGATTCGAGGAGCGCCTCGAGCATGCGCTGGCCGAAGCGCAAGAGGGTCGCATGCCGCTGAGCATCCTCGTAATCGACTGTGACGAATTCAAAGAGATCAACGATCGCGCGGGGCACGAATTCGGTGACAGCCTTCTATGCGAGATCGCCGATGCACTCGCTGGCTCGCTGCCCGACGGCGCCGTCGCAGCGCGTCTCGGGGGCGACGAGTTCGTCGTCATGCTGCCCGACGCAGGCGCTGACGCTGCCGCCGCGCTCAGTGGTCAGATCAGGCGTGTCCTCGCGGAGGGCCTCATGGACGCGGGCTTTCCTCTGCGTATCAGCGCCGGGATCTCGACGTATCCGTTCGACGGAGCCGGCCCCACCGCGCTTCTGCGCGCCGCAGATCAGGCGCTCTACGCGGCGAAGAACGGCGGGAAGGACCGCGTTGCCTCGTTCCGGGACCTCGTCGTCGCTCCAGCGTTAGCTTCGGGAGGCGCGCCCCTGAAGCTGGTCGAGACTCGCCGTCGTGGCCGAAGCGACGCGTCCGGTTCGGTGTTGGCCGACGCCCTTGCGGCCTCCGTTGCGATCGAGGCGGAGCAGAGTGTCGAGGCTGTCTGCAATCGTCTCTGCAAGGCGCTCGTGTTCGTCGTCGGCGCAACCGCGTGCTCTGCCTCCCGCGTAGTGGGCGATTTCGTCGTCGATGCAACGGACCACGCCCTTCGTGACGTGTCGCTCGGCGACGAGGCGGCGTATCGGATCGACGACTTCCCACTTACCGCCGATGTCCTCCGTTCGGGCAGGCCTCGAGCGATCTCGTTTGCCGACGGCGACGTCGACCCCGCGGAGGCCTTCATTCTTCGCGAGCTCGGGATGAACGCGTTGCTAATGGTTCCCCTTCAGGTCTCCGGACGCTCGTGGGGGCTCATCGAGCTCTACGAGATGCGTCTTCGGAGCTTCACCGACGACGAGGTGGCCGTCGCCGAGTTCCTCACTGCCCAGGCCGCGCGGCGACTCGGGGTGGTCGACGTCTCCGGCGAGCCCGGTGCACGTCCCCGCGTCTACGAGCTGCCGGACGACGAGGAGCCGCCGGATCCGCGGATGAGATAGGCACAGCGGCGAGGATCCAGGGGCAGCGGCGACGGTCCCGTACGCACGACGACGTACTCCACGCCGTCGAGCTCGAGCGAGTCGCCTCGCGCAAGCTCCCGTCCGTCGATCTCGAGGAGCCGGTAGTTCGCTCCCGGCACGACCGCGAGCTCGATCGGGCGCGCCAGGCTCGATGACTCCGCGGTCCGCACGATGTCCGGGTGCTCCACCTTCGACTCGAGCTCGGCGACGCGTTCCTCCCTCGCGGCCACGTCGCGCTCGCGTCGTTCGACCGCGGCACGCACGAGCTCCACGGCGCCCAGTTCGCTGCGTCGTCGTGCCAAGTCGGCTTCGGCCTCTGCGAGGCGAGCTTCACGATCCGTGAAGTCGCGCAGGAAGTCGGTGAGCTCGGTCTCGCGCGCCTCGAGATCGGAGTTACCGAGCCTGAGCATGCGCTCGACCGCGGCACGTGAGTCGCGGAGGAGCTCTTCGCGGCGCTCGAGGTCGGCAATGGACGCGTCGAAACGAGCCGCGTGCTCGTCGAGCTCGCGACGCCGTTCGGCGAGGAGCTTCTCGAGCCGTTCCTCCGGAGTGGGGCCCGGTGTGAAGACTCTCCGAACGAGGCCTCCGAGCCCGTCGGCAGCATCGGATGTCGGTTCGCGGTCGGCGGAGTGTCGATGGTCGGGGTTCGTCACGGCATGCACTCCGGCACTGAAGGCGATGCCGGCGAACCGATCCTAAGCCGTCGAGTTCGGGACCGTCCGCCGGCGGGGCGCGAGTTCGCCGAGCCCGTTGGGTTTCCTGCCCTTCGGAGGGTAAAGCTTCTCGTTCCCGAAACCGATATTCGCATCATGGACGCGAACGGGGCCAGACTCCTCGCGGCGCGGATCCGCGCGGGGGTCGCTATCGGCGCGAGAGTCGAGCTCGCCCAGGACGCGAGCGACGACTCCGGGTTGTGTGCGGGCGATCGCGGTGTCGTCGACCAGATCGACGAGCGCGGACACGTATTCGTGCGCTGGGATCGCGGATTTGCATCGGAGATCGACCCGACGAGCACACCGATCCACCAGCTGGCCGCGTAGTACGTGCTCTGACCCGCAGGCGCGCCGCCCGCTCCTCTCGCTCGCCGTCGCATGGCTCGAACCTGCATTGGCTGGTGCGCAATCACGTCATGTCCCTCGAACGAGGGAGGGCTGGGTGCTGCTACCGAGTTTTCTGCCCGTTAGCGTGGGCGGTCGTCTTCTCGGGCTTCTTCGGTGACGAACCGCTCGACGACGACGGGGACAAACTCTTCTTTTTGGCATTCTGGCCGGCGCCCGCCTGCGCCTTCGGCACGTTGTCCTTCTTGACTGCGCGTGCGGAGGAGCTCGTTGCCCCGGCGCTGCGCTTCGCCTGGCCGCCCGCGTTCGCTCGTGCCGCGGCGCTGCGAGCGGTCCGCGCTTGCTTGCGTGCCTTTGCCGCGAGAGCCTGTGCCTTCGCCTTGCGGCGCTCCTTTGCCTCCAGCCGCTTGGCCTGTCCGGGTGCGTTGGTTTTCCCGCGCGCAACCCCGTTCCCCGGGACGAGCACACCGCGCGGAGCCACCTGCCCGAGGCGTTCGCCGGGGCCCGACTTCGCAGGAGGCTTGCCCGCCGGCTTCGAGGCGCTCGTCGAGGAGCCGACGACTGCGATGCCGCCGGTCAAGGATGCCGCGGTAACGACAGCTGCGGCTTTCACGGCGATTCCGCCGGCGAAGATCCCACCGCCCGTCACGCCACCCGCGGCCACCGTCGTGGCACCGACCGCGGCCACGCCGCTCGCTGCGGCCGGCATCGTCGCCGCGGTTGCCGTGCCTTCCAGCCCCTTGAAGAACGTCAGGGAGAGGGGAATTGGGACGAGCATGAGGCCCTTCAGCGCGCGGCGGTTCCGCTGCTGCAGGCTTGCGAAGCGCGCGCAGTCCGGGCACTCGGACAGATGGTCCCTCAGCCGCCGCCGCTCCTTGCGGCCGAGCCTCCCGTCTGCAGCGCGCGAGATCGCCAGCTGCGCCTCCGTACAGGTGAGCTGGTGCTCGAGCTCCTCAGCGAGGGATCGTCGCGCCCTGAAGAGCAAGGTCTCGAGCGCCGTCGTGGTCACGTCCAGGATCTGCGCGATCTCTGCGTACGAGCGACCCTCGAACTCACGGAGCACGATCGCCTGTCGTTGCTGCGGGGGAATCTTCGAGAGCGCGACGAGGAGCTCGCCCACGCTCGGTCCACCGTCATCCTCGACTCCGCTTTCCGCGGTTCCCTCGACGAACTCGACCTGTCTCGGACGGGACTGCTCCTGGCGGAAGCGCTGCTTGATCGCGTTGCTCGCGATCGTGAGGAGCCAGTTCAACGGCTTGCGTGGGCGAACGCCCTGTTCGAGGGCGCGGTACGCGTTCAGGAACGTCGTCTGCGTCACGTCTTCCGCGTCTGCGTGGTTGCCGAGAACCGCGAGCGCGTAGCGATAGATCTCGCCGCCGTGCCTCCGGTAGAGATCGTCGATCGCGCTCGAGGCAAGGTGGCCGGACTCGGTAACAGCCATCTGCTTCGAACGGTCCTTCGCTCGGACCGTCTCCGCAACCCACCTCACAAATTCTTAACAATTAACCGCGCAAGAACCGCCGCGCGATCTCGTCTTCTCTCATGACGAACCCAATCCAAGGGGAAAACTCGATGACCAGACTCTTCATCCTCGCCGCCATCTTCTGCTTCGCCGCACCGGCGGCCCTTGCGGTCCCGCCGGCAGGTCACGGCCCAGGCGGGCCGTCGGCAACTCCCAGCGCATCGCAACTCTGCAAGCAGCAGAGGAACTCGATCGGCATGAGCGCATTCCGCGCGCTGTATGCGCCCACCGGTACCCCAAAGGCGGCCATGGATGCTTGCCTCACCAAGTACGTTCAGGTGACCTCCGCGGCTGGCAAGAACGCGGCGAAGGTGTGCAAGGCCGAGCAGGCAGATCCGAACTTCGCCACCAGCCACGGCAACAAGTCGTTCGCCGACCACTACGGGACGAACGCAAACAAGAGCAACGCGTTCGGCAAGTGCGTCTCGTCGAAGGCCAATGCCGCGGTCGAATCGCAGCAGGACGCGACGCTGAATGCGGCCAAGAAGTGCAAAGCCGAACGCGCCGACGCGAACTTTGCGGCGAGCCACGGCGGCAAGTCGTTCGCGGACAACTACGGAACCAACGCGAACAAGAAGAACGCGTTCGGCAAATGCGTCTCCAAGCTCGCGAAGGAGCAAGGCTCCTCGTCCTGAGCTCCAGAACCGCAGCGGTCGGCGGCACCGGTTGCGGCGGCAGGGGGAAGAGAGGCGAAGGAGGTCGAAAGACCTCCTTCGCCGCTTTCTGCAGTCGTCCGCAGGTCAGCCGCACCGGTCTCATCTCCGGCCCGAGCGTGCTGACGAATGAGGTCGGGCTTGTGGGTCCAACCCCGCTGCTTCGGGGGTCCGGCACCCGGGGCGGGGCTACGGTGGTGTAAGTGGCTCCCAGCGCGGGAGCGTGAGCTTCAGCGTCGTGGGGCCGCCCGGTGCGCTCGCGAGCTCGAAGGTGCCGCCGACCATTCGGACGCGCTCGCCGATCCCGACGAGGCCGAGCCGGCCGCGCTGCGCCGCCTGCGCCAACGCGCGCTCGACCTCGAAGCCCATTCCGTCGTCGACGATCTGGAGCTCGATCGCGCTCCGCCGCGCACGGACGCGCACTGAGACCGTCGTCGCGCTAGCGTGCTCGCGGACGTTCGCAAGCGCCTCCTGGATCGCACGGAACACCGTGATGCGCTGAGCCGAGGAGAGCGAGTCCGGATCCCCGCGTATCTCGAGGTTGGCGCGGACGCCGGAGCGGTCCGAGAACCCGTCGACCTCGCGATGCAGGATCTCGCCGAGCGGTCGGCTGATGACGCTCTTCGTCTCGAGTGAATGGGCGATCTCCCGAAGCTGCCGGTCGAGCTCGACCAGGCGCAAGGAAAGATCGTCGAACCGTCCGTGCGCCTGCTCGCGGTACTCGTCCAGCACGAACGGATACACCTGCTGCTGAAGAAGCTGGACGTCGGCGGCGAGGGCCAGCACGTCCTGAATGGGGCCGTCGTGGAGATCGAACCCGAGGCGCATCAGTCGCCGTTCCGCCGAGGCGACGAGCGTCCGCTCGCGGGTGGCCGAGTGCTCGAGCAGGTGCTCTCGCTCGATGACGGGGCTGAGCGCCGCCGCAACCTCCGTGAGATAGGCATCGGCAACCTGTGGCTCCACCGAGCCCAGATGACCCACGATCGCCGCATACACCCCGCCGAAGCGAAGCACGGGGATCGAGCGGAGCTGCGACCCACCGAGCAGGGAGAGACGCGAACGCCGGCGAAGGGTCGCCTTCGCCTCGGCGCGCACGCGTCGAGGGGGGCGTCCGTCGGAACCGAGGCTGATGATGCACTCGATCCCGTCCGAGCCGTGCGTCCACAGCGACACGTCAGCGAGCACGTCGAAGCCGAGCAACAGCCGGAGCTGGATCTCGACGGCCACGAGCGGCGGTAGCTCGAGAAGCCTGGGATTTCCGACCGCCTCGCTGAAGAGCACGTAGCGTGCAG
>DATAEF010000016.1:0-1545 GCA_036258155.1 Gaiellaceae bacterium
CTGCTCTTCCGTACGCGAGACGCCGAAGTCGAAGTTGAAGTCGCTCTCGGCCGACGACACCCACGGGAAGCTCCAGCCCATCCTCCGCTTGTAGGCCCGGAGCTTCTCCAGCGGCGCGCGCGAGACGTAGAGCATCGTCACATCGCGCGCATGGAGGTGCGGCAGCACGCCGTTGACGGCGTCGGCGCTCGACGAGCAGGTCGGGCAACCGGCCTCGTAGCTCGGGCCGAACATGAAGTGGTAGACGAGGAGCTGGGAGCGACCTTCGAAGAGCTCCGGAAGCGTCCGCGTGCCCTCGTCGGTCTCGAACCGGTACTCCTTCTCGACGGGGACCCAGGGCAGCTCCCGGCGCTGGCGCGCGAGCTCATCGCCCATCCGTGTGTGTTCCTTCTCGCGTTGCAACAGTTCATCGCGCGCCGCCTGCCAGTCCTCGCGGCTGCCGATCCTGTGATTCGTCATCGCGGCTGCCTCCTCGTCCGACACTTGCCGACCAGAAGCAAAGCACCTTGCGGTCACATCCCGGTGGATCGGGCGATAGGCTCGCAGGAGGGACGATGTCGAGCCCGATCCTCGTCGTCGACAGCTCCGAGATCCGAGCGGGCAAGCTCGGAGACGTGAAGGCCGGGGTCGAGGAGCTGGTCGCGTTCGTCGAGGCGAACGAGGTCGAGCCGTTCGCGTACGACATCTACTTCGACGAGCCGGGCGCGCAGATGACCGTCGTCCAGATCCATCCGGACTCGGCGTCGCTTGAGCGCCACCTGACGGTTGCGGGGCCCGTCTTCCGCAGGTTCGCCGAGCTCTTGACGCTCGTGAGAGTCGACGTCTACGGGAGAGCGAGCGAGGCCGCGCTCGAGCAGATCCGTGGAAAGGCGCAGTTGCTCGGAAACGCGCCCGTCCGCGTGCACGAGCTCCATGCGGGCTTCGACCGATTCGAGCGGTAATCAGTCGGCTGCTTCGGCCAGTTGCGCGAATCGCTCGAGCAGCACCGGCCAGTCCTTGAACTTCGCACGGTCGCCGGCGTTCGCCTCCGTCCAGCCACCGTGGGCGTGCCGGAGTGTGCACCCTCCCTCCTCGTCGGCGAACTCGGCCGAGACCTCGCTCGGAGCCTGCGGATCCTGGGCGAGCGTGAACGTGTGGGCGAAGCGCCGGCCCGGCTCCCAGACCGTCACCTCGCCCCAGTCGTGCTCGCCGAGATCCGCGTGCGTGGCGAAGACGCGGCCGCCGACGCGAGGCTCGATCGTCACCGCGCGAAGGGTCTCTGCGTTCGCGGAGTAGTTCGGGTCCCACCACTCGCCGATCCCGCCTGTGTAGACCGCGAACGCATGCTGCGCGGAACAGCGCAAGAAGCGCTCCTGGAGGATCGCTGGGAGGGATTCGGCGTTCAAGGCTTGCTAGGGTCCTGGGGCAAATCTAGAGCGAGTCCGGTTCGCGCAAGGCGCCTTCCTACTTGTTCGTGCAATTTGAGGGAGGTGTTTTTATGGCTAGCGGAACCGTGAAGTGGTTCAACGACAGCAAGGGGTATGGCTTCATCACCCCGGACGAGGG
>DATAEF010000017.1:0-12784 GCA_036258155.1 Gaiellaceae bacterium
CGAGGGGTACGAACCCGATCCTCGCTTCTTCGGCGAGCTTCGGACGAGACTGACCGAGCGCTGAAGGGGAAGATCCTTGGGGTCTGATCCCCCCTCAGCGCGCGGAGCCCGGGGTCGGACCCCAACGGGTCTGACCCCGTAGAGTCCGCCTCCGTGCACGACGTGACCGGCCACACAGGCGATGCGAGCCACGCCGCGCTCCCTGCCTGGAGCCTCCCGAAGGACGCGGTCGACCGGATCGCCCTTCCGGCCCACTGGCCCGAGCGCGTGACCCGCGACTGGGCGCTCGGCGGCTCGGCTGGGAAGGGCGCGCGAGTCTGTATCCTCGACTCCGGCGTCGAAACCGGGCACCCGCTGGTTGGTGAGCTCGAGAGCGCCGTCGTGATCTCGATCGGCGAGAACGACGAGGTCCTGGCCCACGAGGACTTGGAAGGCGACGTCTCGGGCCACGGCACCGCCTGCGCGGGAATCGTCCGCTCGCTTGCGCCCGAGTGCGACATCTCGAGCGTGAGGGTCCTCGGATCGACGTTCACCGGCAGTGGCGCGGTCCTTCTCGGCGGACTCCGCTACGCGGTCGAGCAGGGTTTCGACGTGATCAACATGAGCCTCTCGACAACGAAGAAGCCCTTCGCGGGCGTTCTCCATGAGCTCGCCGACAGCGCGTACTTCAAGCGTACGGTGCTCGTGGCATCTGCGCACAACATGCCGGTCGAGAGTTACCCGTGGCGCTTCTCCTCGGTGATCTCCGTGGGCAGCCACGAGGACCCGGACCCGCTGGCGTTCTTCTACAACCCGAACCCGCCGGTGGAGTTCTTCGGCCGCGGGGTCAACGTCGAGGTGCCCTGGGTCGGCGGCCGCTCGCTCAAGGTGTCTGGTAACAGCTTCGCCACGCCGCATCTCAGCGCGATCTGCGCTTTGATCCTCGCCAAGCATCCGGAGCTGACACCGTTCCAGCTGAAGAGCGTCCTCTATCTGACCGCGACGAACGTAGGGGGTGGGAGATGACCGAGAACGCGGACCTACGAGCCGCCGTCGCCGCCGGCGTCGTTGGATCTGACGAGTCGTACCGGGCGCTTCTCGCGGCGATCGTCGAAGTGGCACGGTCGATCTTCCACGCGAAGGCATCGTCGATTCTCCTCCTCGACGAGGGGACCGAGGAGCTCGTATTCGAGGCCGTCGTCGGCCAAGGCGAGGACACGCTTCTGGGAACGAGGTTTCCGGCCGGGAAGGGCATCGCGGGCTGGGTCCTCGCCACACGAACGCCGCTCGTCATCGAGGACGTCCACCAGGATCCCCGTTTCGCCAAGGACGTGGCCGAGGACACGGGCTACGTCCCGAGCGGCCTCATGGCCGCCCCGCTTCTCCATGACGAGCGCGCGCTCGGCGTGTTGTCGGTTCTCGACCGGCCCGAGCAATCGTTGTTCAGCCTGCAGGAGATGGAGCTCCTCGGGCTTTTCGCCAACCAGGCGGCCATCGCAGTCGACCTTCTCCTTCGGACACGACGCGCCGAGCGCCTCCTGGACTCGGACCGAGACGAACTCGGAGTCGTCGCTCGGCTGGCGGCTGCCGTGGACGCGCTCGAGGGGGAGCAGCGCGAGGCCGGACTCAGGCTCCTCCGCGAGCTCTCGGTCACCCTCGGCGCCAAGAGCTTCTAGCGTCCCAAAGAGAAGAGGCCCGGACGGCTGCACATCCCGTCCGGGCCTCGAAATCGTCGAGCTGCGCCGCCTAGCCGGGGCTCACCCCTCCGGGGCTGACCCCTCCTGGGCTGACGCCTCCTGGGCTGACGCCACCCGGCGATACGCCCAACGCGTGCGCTTCCACGTCGTCGGAGTCGTCGTCGTCGTGGGCGCCCGGCGAGGTGCCCGCCGCGGCGTCTTCCGCGGCGCCCGGGCCGACACCGCCTGGGCCGACACCGCCTGGGCCGACACCGTGACCCTCGACCTCTGGCTCCTCGCGAGTCTCTTCGTCCGGCATGTCCTCCTCCTTTGCGCGTTGGACTGACGTTCCAGCCAACTAGACGTGTGAACCTGGGAGAATCTTCCCACAACCCTTCACTTCCGCAAGTCCGGCTGAGATGCTCCCCGCGTGGAAGCCGTGAGGAGACGGATCGCGGAGTCGACGGCAGCCTTCCGCGACGTCGTCCAGAACGAGAACCTCCGGCGTCTCGAGCTTGCCTGGACCGCGTCCATCATCGGCCAGTGGGCGTATCTCGTCGCGGTCTCCGTGTACGCGTACGAGGTCGGCGGCACTGCGGCTGTCGGCCTGATCTTCGTCCTTCGGCTCGTGCCGGCGGCGCTCCTCGCGCCCTTCACGGGGTTGCTCGCAGACCGCTACCGCCGCGAGCTCGTCCTGCTCGGCTCGCTGCTCGCCCGTGCGGTCCTGATCGGCCTGGCCGCGGTCGGAGTATTTCTCGACGTCAACCCCGCAGTCGTCTACGCACTCGCAATCGGTGCGGCGATCGCCACGACCCCCTTCAGGCCTGCGCAGGCAGCAATGACGCCGTCGCTGGCGCAGTCCCCGCGCGAGCTCACGGCTGCGAACGCCGTGGCGAGCACGGTCGAGAGCCTCGCGGTCTTCGTCGGACCTGCGATCGCGGGACTCCTCCTGGGAGTGACGAGCACCGGAACGGTCTTCCTCTTCAACGTCGGACTCGTATTGCTCTCCGGACTCTTCGTCATCCGACTCCCGGTGTCGCGACCCCAGCGGGAACGCGAGACCGAGGCGTCGACAATCGCCTCCGAGGTGCTCATGGGCTTCCGCACCATCGCGCGCGAGCCGTCCCTTCGAGTTCTCATCGGTCTCTTCACGGCACAGACCTTCGTCGCCGGCGCACTGGCCGTCTACGTCGTCGTCGTCGCGATCGACCTGCTCGAGCTTGGTGATGCCGGAGTCGGCTACCTCAACTCCGCTCTCGGCGCGGGAGCGATCCTCGGCGGCGTGCTCGCGCTCGGACTCACCGGAGCTCGGCGCCTGAGCCCAGCATTCATGATCGGAGTCGTCCTCTGGGGCGCTCCGCTCATCCTGCTCGGAATCATCCCGACGACCGTCGCTGCCCTGCTCCTGCTCGCACTCATCGGGGTCGGGAACTCGTTCGTCGACGTGGCGACGTTCACGCTCGTGCAAAGGGCGGTCCCGGACCACATCCTTGCCCGGGTGTTCGGAGTCATCCAGATGCTCTGGTTCGGCGCCGTGGGGGTCGGTGCGATCGCCGCGCCCCCTCTGATCGACTGGCTGGGTCTCGAAGGTGCCCTGATCGCGACCGGCGCCGCTCTGGTCGGCCTCGTCCTCGTTTGCTGGCCGAGCGTCGCCCGGATCGACGCGAGGGCGGTCGCCCCCGAGGTCGAGGAGCTGAGGATCTTGGCGTCGGTCCCGATCTTCGCCCCGCTGCCCGGAATGACGCTCGAGCATCTTGCCGGACGACTCGTCCCGCTCCGCCTCGATCCCGAGACTGTCATCGTCCGAGAAGGCGATGCGGGCGATCGCTTCTACATCGTCGCCGAAGGCGTGGTTGAAGTCTCCGAGTACGGCAGGCCGATTTCCGAGCTCGAGGCGGGAGGATACTTCGGAGAAATCGCGCTCATCCGTGACGTCGCCCGCACGGCGACGGTCACGGCCAAGACGCCCGTCGTCCTCTACGCGCTCGATCGCGAGGACTTCCTAGCTGCAGTCACGAGCCACGAGCCGAGTGCCGAAGCGGCCGAGGAAGTCGTCAGTGCGCGACTGGCAGGCATTCCGGTCGCAGGCGCACGCGTCCCGTCGGTCTGAGAGCTTCCAACGCAGTGATCGCCCAACATGGCCGTTCATTGCGTCAGGAGCTCTGAGCAAGCTCGCGAGGTGCGCCCGGCATGATTCGAACATGCGACCTCTGCCTCCGCAGGGCAGCGCTCTATCCCCTGAGCTACGGGCGCAGGAAGGGCAAGTCTAGCTGCCTGACGGAGCGGTCCCCGAGGCGGAGAATCCCGTCCCGCGGTACCTCGACCCGCACATAGGCGAGCGCGACGACGTTGCCGCCGTCGACAGCGCCGCTCGTCACACGGCCGATCGCTTTGTCCTCGAAGGTCAGCTCGGCGTCGTACTCCGGGAGCTTTTCGCCATCGATCGCGAGCACGCGCAGCGTCCGGTTCACCCGACCGCGGTAGTGCTGCCGCGCGATGGGCTCCTGCCCCGGGTAGCACCCCTTCTCGAAGTCGACCGCCCGTCGATCGAGGCCGGCCTCGGCGGGGAGGATCCTGTCGTCGATCTCGCGTCCCCATTTCGGCGTGCCCGCCTTGATCCGGAGGAGCTCGAGCTCCTCGACACCGACCGTGGGCTCGAACCCCGCGTCGAGCACCTCGACCGCCTCCACTCCGTAGTCCGCGCTCGGGATCCCCTGTCCCTCACCGAGCACGACGAAGGCCGTGTGCGCTTCGATCGAGATCTCACACTTGGCTGCGAACCGCGAGCGAAGCAGAGTCGATCGCACGCGTTCGCCGAGCCCGGCCTCGGTGAGCAGGAGGAAGTCGTCGGCGCCGCGCCGGAGAACGACCAGCGGCGCGATCACCCGCGCTTTCGGAGTCAGGAGCAGCGCCTCGCGCGAACCGCCGACCGCGAGCGCTTCGACGTCGTTGGAGACCATTGCCTGGAGGTACACGGCGGCGTCGGGCCCACGTACTCCGACGAACTCGCGTGGACGATGGGCGACACGTAACGTTGTAACGGCCATCGAGACTAGTGTAGGAAGGTGTTCCGGGGCCGCGCAGAAAGAAAGGTCGTGGAAGCCGGGTACGACCCGGCGCGGCTGCCGCCCGGCCAGTACCTGACCGAGAAATGGCCCGTTCTCCACGCCGGCTCAATACCTCGGGCCGATCTTGCGAGCTGGGACTTCTTCGTGGAGGGAGCGGTCGAGCGCCAGATCCGCCTCTCGTGGGACGAGCTGAACGCGCTTCCTCGGACGAGCCATACGCAGGACATCCACTGTGTCACCCGCTGGAGTCGGTTCGACGTCACGTTCGAGGGGATCCACTGGAGTGCTCTCGAGGTGCTCGTGAAGCCTCTGCCGTCCGCTCGGTTCGTCGTCGCGCACGCCGAGGAGGGCTATACGGCGAACGTGCCGATCGCCTCTCTTCGTGACCCGCTCTCACTCCTCGCCACCCACGCGGACGGGGCGCCGCTGGCGCCGGAGCACGGTGGCCCGCTCCGCCTCGTGATCCATGGCAAGTACTTCTGGAAGAGCGCGAAATGGCTACGGGGAATCGAGCTCACGGCGGACGATCGCCCGGGTTTCTGGGAGCGCTACGGCTACCACAACGACGCCGACCCGTTCAAGGAAGAGCGCTACGGCTTCTAGGACCGTCTTTCAGAAGATAGTGAGCTCCACCGCCGAGGCGGACGGCTTCGTCCTCGGGATTCAGGAGCGTGCAGCGGTCGATCGAAAGGCAGCCGCAGCCTATGCATGTGGTCAAGCGCTCGCGCAATCCCTGCAGAAGAGCTATCCGCCGGTCGACGTCCTTCCGCCAGGAGCGCGATAGCCGGTCCCAGTCCTTCCGCGTCGGCACGCGGTCCTCCGGAAGCGTCGCGAGCGCCGATTGGATCTCGGCCAGCGGGATGCCCGCGGCCTTGCCGGCCTGGATGACGGCGATCCGGCGGAGAGTCGCCCGGCCGTAACGGCGCTGATTCCCACTCGTCCGGCTCGAGGCGATGAGACCTGCGGCCTCGTAGAACCGCAGAGCCGAGGGAGCGACTCCGCTCCGCACAGCGACCTCGCCGATGGTCAACTCCGGCGTCAGCGACACTTGACCTCAAGTTTACTTGAGGTTCTAGTCTTCGCCCGTGTCGTGGACACGACCTCGCGCCAGCGCCCTTGCCCAAGGAGGAGACATGACAGCGACAGGGATCGACGGGCTCGTTCGAGCGGCATCGCTCTCCGAGCTTCGAGCTGCAGGACGACTCATCGTCAGCCTCGGCGGCCACACGCTCTGTCTATTCGCAGACGGCGACGCGGTGCACGCGGTCGACAACCGCTGCCCACACATGGGCTTCCCGCTGCACCGCGGCTCCGTGGCGGACGGCATCCTCACGTGCCATTGGCACCACGCCCGCTTCGACCTCTGCTCCGGTGGCACGTTCGACCAGTGGGCAGACGACCTCCGGCGCTTTCCGGTCGAGCTACGCGGCGACGATGTCTACGTCGACGTGGCTCCGCGCGCGGATCGCGTGGCGCACGCCCGCAAGCGCATCCGTGACGGGCTCGAGCGGAACATCCCACTCGTCCTGGCGAAGGCGACGATCACCCTGACCGAGTCCGACCCGACCGGAGTCGAAGCGTTCGCGGACGGACTCGCGTTCGGAGTCGAACGGCGAGGAGACGGCTGGGGCCGCGGCCTGACGACGCTCACGTGCTTCATGAACCTCGCGCCAAGGCTCGATATCGCCGATGTGCCCGTGGCTCTCTACCATGGACTCGCAGACGTCAGTGCGGAGGCGGCGGGCGAACCGCCGCGCTTTCCGCTCGACCCTCTTCCATCGGAGGGTCCGGACGTTTCGGCACTCGGGCGCTGGTTCCGCCGCTTTGTGGAGGTGCGCGACGCGGAGGGGGCAGAGCGCGCGCTCGTCTCAGCGGTGCGCGTGGGTGCGTCGCCCACGGAGCTCGCCGACATGCTCTTCGCAGCGGCGACCGATCACCGATACCTCGACGGCGGCCATGCGCTCGACTTCGTGAACAAGTCCCTCGAAGCGCTCGACGCCGTCGGGTGGGCGCACGCCGAGGCGGTACTTGCATCGCTGCCGGTGCAGATCGCTTCGGCGGAGCGGATGGAGGAGAGCAACGCCTGGCGCAATCCCGTTGACCTCGTCGACCTGCTGGACGGCGCCTTCGAGCGGATCCCTACCGCGCTCGGCGCCGGCAACGCGCGCAGAGTCGGCTGGTCCGGACGATCGGAGCTCGTCGAGCTCGTTCTCGGAGACGATCCTGCCGCGAGCGTCGACGCGATGCTGGAAGCCGTGGGCGAGGGTGCAGACGAAGTCGAGCTGGCGTCCGCCGTGTCGTTCGCGGCCGCGACCCGCATCGCGCGCTTTCCGACGACGAACGAGTTCGGCGACTGGGACACGGCGTTGCACACGTTCACGTTCGCCAATGCCGTCGAGCAGGGGCTGCGACGCTCGCCCTCGCGAGAGCTGTTCCGAGGAGTGCTCGACGCCGCGATGAGCATCTACCTCGACCGGTTCCTGAACGTTCCGGCAACGCGGCTGCCGCTGCCGACGCGCACTGCAGACCCGAACACCTTGCTGGATGATCTGTCACGCGTATTCGAGCGGCAGCAGGAGGTCGACGAGGCCGGCACGCTCGTCGCGTCTTTTCTCGCGAGAGGCGGCGACTCGGATCGACTCGTCTCCGTTCTCGGGGCAGCACTGACCCGTGAGGACCGTAACTTCCACACGATCCAGTGTCTCGAGGCCTCGGTTCGCCAGTCCGAGCTCCTGCGAGGAACCGAGGCTGCCGGGCTCCCACTCGTCGCGGCGGCGCGCTACCTCGCCGCGCACGCGCCGACGACGCGCTCGCAGCGGCAGACATTCGACATCGCGCGTCGCCTCCACCGTGGAGAAAGGCTTTACGAGGAGGTCTCCTGATCGGCTGGACCGACGCGATCGTCGTGCAAGTCCCCCCAAATGGGGGACGAGAGAAAGGGTGGTCCCGACGAAAACCTGACTACCCAATCCTCCCCAGTTCTTCCCCCTCTGAGCGGCCGTACCCAGCGGCCGCTCTTCCTTTGCGGGGATGTCGCCAGAACGACGAAGGGCCGGCAGGTGCCGGCCCTTCGCGTGGATCGGGAGAACGGATCCCTTAGAAGTCCATCCCGCCGCCGGGCATGCCCGCGGGCATCGCCGGCTGCTTCTCGGGCATCTCCGCGACCACTGCCTCGGTGGTGAGGATGTTCTTCGCGATCGACGCCGCGTTCTGCAGCGCCGAGCGGGTCACCATGGTCGGGTCGATGATCCCGGCCTTGACGAGGTCCTCGATCTCGCCGTCCTCGACGTTCAGCCCGAAGCCCTTTTTGGCGCCCCGCACCTTGTCGATGACGACCGAGCCCTCGAGGCCCGCGTTGTACGCGAGTTGGCGAAGAGGCTCCTCGAGCGCACGAATGATGATATTCGCGCCCGTCCTCTCGTCGCCCTCCAGGGCGTCGAGTGTCTTCTTGACCGCATCGCCGGCGTTGATGAGCGCAACGCCGCCGCCCGGGACGATGCCCTCCTCGAGCGCGGCCCGCGTGGCCTGCAACGCGTCCTCGACGCGATGCTTCTTCTCCTTCATCTCGGTCTCGGTGGCTGCGCCGACCTTGACCACCGCGACGCCGCCCGACAGCTTCGCGAGGCGCTCCTGGAGCTTCTCGCGGTCGAAGTCGGAGTCGGTGTTCTCGATCTCGGACTTGAGCTGCTTGATGCGGCCCTTGATCGCGTCCGACGAGCCGCCGCCGTCGATGATCGTCGTCGTGTCCTTGTCGATGACGATCTTGCGAGCCTTGCCGAGCTGAGAGATCTTCGTGTTCTCGAGCTTGAGGCCTAGCTCCTCGGTGATGACCTCGCCGCCCGTCAGGATGGCGATGTCCTCGAGCATCCGCTTGCGGCGGTCGCCGAAGCCGGGCGCCTTGACGGCGACGGCCGAGAACGTGCCGCGGAGTTTGTTGACGACGATGGTCGCAAGCGACTCGCCCTCGACGTCCTCGGCAACGATGAGCAGCGGCCGACCCGCCTGGATGACCTGCTCGAGAACGGGGAGCAGATCCTTGACCGCACCGATCTTCTGATTCGCGATCAGGACGTACGGCTCCTCGAGCACGGCCTCCATGCGCTCGGCATCCGTGATCATGTACGGGGACAGGTAGCCCTTGTCGAACTGCATGCCCTCGGTGAATTCGAGGTCGAGACCGAAGGTCTGACCCTCCTCGACGTTGACGACGCCGTCCTTGCCGACCTTTTCGATCGCGTCCGCGATGACGTCGCCGATCTCGCGCTCGCGCGACGAGATCGTTGCGACGCGAGCGATGTCCTCCTTGCCGGAGACCTCCGTCGACTGCGTCTTGAGGTTCTCGACGACCGCGTCGACGCTCTTTTCGATGCCGCGCTTGAGCGCCATCGGGTTTGCGCCGGCCGCAACGTTCTTGAGGCCCTCGCGAACGATCGCCTGCGCGAGCAACGTCGCCGTCGTCGTGCCGTCGCCGGCAACGTCGTTGGTCGCGGTCGCAACCTCGCGTACGAGCTGCGCGCCCTGGTTCTCGAACGGGTCCTCGACCTCGATCTCGCGGGCGATGGTGACGCCGTCATTGGTGATCGTGGGCGCGCCGAACTTCTTGTCCAGGACGACGTAGCGCCCCTTCGGCCCGAGCGTCACCTTGACCGCGTCGGCGAGGACGTTCACACCCCGCTCGAGCGAGCGGCGAGCTTCCTCGCTGAACTTGAGCTCCTTGTGAGCCATATCTTCCTCCTAGGCGATAACAGTTATGCGGTGGCAGCGGCAAGCTTGCGCTTACCCTTGCCACCTGTGGTTACGACTTTCGCGAGAACATCCGACTCGCGCAGGATCAGAACGTCGTCCATGCCGATCTTGATCTCCGTCCCGCCGTACTTGGAGAAGATGATTTCGTCTCCGACCTCGACGTCCATCTTGATGTACTTCCCGTCCTCGTCACGCGGGCCGGGGCCTACGGCGAGGACCTTGCCGCGCTGCGGCTTCTCCTTCGCCGTGTCGGGCAACACGATGCCGCTGACCGTCATTTCCTCCTCATCGAGGACCTCGACGATCAGGCGATCGCCCAAAGGCTGCAAATCCATACGAGAGACCTCCTGAAATACAGAGTTTGTGACTTATCTGGCACTCAGACCGTCTGAGTGCCAGGCCAACCATAGCACTCTTGGCACGTCTCGCCAAGCCGAATTGAGTCGATCAGGCTCAGATCTGAGGGTAGACCTGCTATTCGGTGTTACAAAGTCCTGATGCGACGCGAGTTCTCGGCGGGGGTCGTCCTCGTCCGTCGCATGCGCGGACGCTGGTGGTTCGCAGCGGTTCGGCCACAGGGCAAGCGGGAGGGCGTCTGGGTTCTCCCGAAGGGACTGGTCGATGCCGGCGAGGCGCCCGCGGACACCGCGCTTCGGGAGGGCCACGAGGAGACGGGTCTGCGTGCACGGCTGTCCTCGAAGCTGGGAGACGTACGCTACGTCTACACCTGGGAGGGCGAGCGCGTCTTCAAGATCGTGAGCTTCTATCTCGCCCACGCCGCCGCCGGCCGTATCGGCGCGCTGCCGGCGGGAATGGAGGTCGAGGTGGCGGACGTGCGTTGGCTCCCGCTCGACGACGGGCCGCGGCTTCTCGCCTACAGGGGCGAGCGCGACATGTCTGCCAAGGCACTCCAGCACCTGGGGTCAGACCCCGCCGGGTCTGACCCCTTATGATTCCGCGGCCGCCGATGCCGACGTTCGCCCTCAACTTCTACAACCCCGCAGTCGCCGAGCAGCTCCGCACGAGTCGAAAGACGGCCACGATCCGTCTCGGCGACAAGTCGGCGAAGTACCGCAAGGGGATGATCGTGACCGTGCTCTGCGGCGCGCGCTACGGGCAGAGGGAGCGGATATTCGACGCGGTGATCGACAAGGTCGAGGTCAAGGCGCTCCGCGACCTGTCACCGCGCGAGATCGAGCACGACAACCCGCAGATACGGCGGGTCGACGAGATGGTGTGGTTCCTGAGCCAGCTGTACAACCGCGACGTGAGCGAGGACGACATCGTGACCCTCATCCGGTTCTCGCAGATCGCGTAGAAGCTCCGTCAAGCCAGCCACCACAGGAGACCCGCGATCGCGAGGACGCCGATCGCCGTGATCGCAAGCTTCGACGCGAGCGAGAGCGCTTTCACGCGATCCCAGAGTCGCGCCACGGGAACGAACGCCCGGGCCGCCCATTCGTACTCGAGCGCCAGGAGACGGAGCCCGATGAGCAGCAACGGCAGGCCGAGCTCCGGTACCGGAAGGGCGAGGACCACTCCCACGAGCCCCGCAAGACCTCCGCCGGCGACGGCGAGCGTGCGGGTGAGGACCGAGCGCGTTCGATGGCGCTCGCGCGCTGCTTCGAGCCGGGCCCGAGCGTCCTCAGCCGTCACCTGCCGGGACGACGGATCTGAACCCCGAAGAGCTCGGTCGCGCGGACGGCCGCTCCGCATTCTTCGCACTCGACCGCGAACGCCGAGGCGATCGGCGCGTCGCAACTCGGACAGCGATGCCGAAGCTCACTTCCGCACTGCGGGCAGCCGGCTGGCAACGCGGCCTCGTCTTCGAGGAAGTAGCGCGACGTGTGGCCGCACCGCAGACAGAACGCGACCCAGTCGCCGAGCGTCCTGCGACGCTCTTCCTGGATCCAGTTGCGCTTACGCACGGCCATTCGCGTCCACATCGTAGGCGCGACGCCGTATCTCGCCCCTCGAACGCTCCGCACGGCCCCGTGATTGCCACTGGCGCAGTCGTTAGAGTGCGGTAGCGATGGCCGTACGCGAAGCCGAGCCCGTGGGGTCGCTCCAGGAAGTGAAGGAGGCAGGGCTCGACCGCGAGGACCTCCTCGCCATCTACCGCCACATGCTGATGACCCGCGCAATCGAGGAGCGCGGCCACATCCTCTACAAGCAGGGGAAGATCCCGGGCTCGTTCTACACGGGTCGGGGAAACGAAGGCACGGCAGTCGGCATCGGCACCGCGATGGGGCCGAACGACGTGGGAACGCCACTGCAACGCGACCTGGGCGTGCATATCACGCGCGGCCTGGAACCCTGGCGCATCTTCGCCCAGTACATGGGGCGCGAGGACGGACCCACGAGAGGACGCGACGGAAACGTCCATATGGCTGCTCCCGAGCTCGGGCTGCACCCGATGGTCAGCCACCTTCCCGCCATGCTCCCGGTAGCGACCGGTATGGCCCTGGCGTTCAAGATCCGCGGCGACCGGCGCGTCGCGATCGGTTGGTTCGGCGAGGGGGCGGCGGCTCGCGGCGACGCGCATGAGAGCATGAACATGGCCGGCGTGCGGCAGCTCCCGATCGTGTACGTCTGCGACAACAACCAGTGGGCGTACTCGACCCCGACGTACCTTTCGTACCCGGTCGAGCACATTGCCGACCGAGCGGCGGCATACGGGTTCGAGGGCGTGGTCGTCGACGGCACCGACGTGCTCGCGGTCTACCGCGAAGCGCGCAGGGCGATCGAGAAGGCACGCGAGGGCGGCGGCCCCACGCTCCTCGAATGCGTCACCCTGCGCATGGAGGGACACGCCGTCCACGACGACGCCTTCTACGTGCCGAAGGAGATGTTCGAGCGATGGGCGGCGTACGACCCGATCGAGCGCTACCGCTCGTGGCTCTACGACCACGCCGAGCTGACCGAGGACGAGGAGAGCGAGCTGACGGCCACCGTCAAGCGGCTACTGAGCGACGCGCTCGACCGCGCGGAGGCCTCGCCGCAGCCCGACCCCGCAACGCTCGAGGGGAGCGTGTTCGCCTCGGTCGAAGACCTCGACACGCCACACCACAAGTAATGGCCGAGATGACCTACATCCAGGCGATCTCGGATGCCCTGCGTCTCGAGATGCGACGCGACCCGCGCGTCTTCGTCCTCGGCGAGGACGTCGGGGTGTACGGCGGCGCGTTCAAGGTCTCGCTCGGCTTCCAGGAGGAGTTCGGGCCCTGGAGGGTCATCGACACGCCACTCTCCGAGACGGCGATCGTCGGGGGCGCGACCGGCGCCGCCTTGATGGGCCTCCGCCCCGTCGCCGAG
>DATAEF010000018.1:0-16808 GCA_036258155.1 Gaiellaceae bacterium
TGCGTTCACCCACTCCGAGTCGGTATCGAGCAGGCGAGCCAGCTCGCCCGCGTGCGGCGTGAGAACGGTCGGTGCGTCACGCTCGAGGGGCTCGAGTCCGAAGAGCGCATCCGCATCGACGACCGCGGGGAGTCGAAGCCGTTGGAGGAGCTCGCGGACGAGCGCGCCGCGCTCGTCGCCGCGGCCGAGCCCCGGTCCGATTGCGAGCGCGGTCGCGCGGTCGGCAGCCCGCGCGATCGTCTCGACGGCGTCTGCGTCGCTCCAGCCGACCTTGACCGGCTCGAGCGCGAGCGCCTCGGCCGCCGGAAGCGCCGCCTGCGGGACCGCGAGCGTCACATAACCGGCGTCGGCGCGGAAGGCGGCCATCGCCGAGAGGCAGGCCGCACCGGTCATTCCCGGCTGCCCTCCGACGACGAGCACCGACCCGGACGTGAACTTCGTGTCGCGTGCGCCGCGAAGGGGAACGATCGAGGGCAGAGCCGCGGTCGCCCGACGGTGCACGGTCGTGGCGGCGTCGAGTCCGATGTCCGAAACCACGACGCGAGCGGCATGGAAGCGTCCAGGGGCGACGGTGAGCCCGACCTTGGAGGCGTGGAACGTGACCGTGAGGTCGGCGTCGACGGCAGCCCCTGCGACCTCTCCCGTCGAGGCGTCGACTCCCGAGGGCAGATCGACGGAGACCACGGGTGCCGAGGCGACGTTGATCCGTTCGATGAGCTCGGCGGCCTTCGGTCGTGGAGCGCCGCGGAACCCGGTGCCGAAAAGGGCGTCGACGACGACGTCGTAGGCGTCCGGCTCCGTCGTCTCGTCGGCAACGTGACCCGCCTCGCGAAGGATGCGCGCCGCGACTCGCCCGTCGCCGCCGTTCGAGCCGCCGCCGCACATGCACGCGAAGCTGCGGGCCGCGGGGAAGGCGAGCATTGCCTCCCGCGCGACCGCCGCCCCGGCGCGCTCCATCAGCTCTGGGATGGAGTCCGGGTAGGCCGGATACCGCTCCTCGGCGGCACGCATCTCCTCGGCCGAGTAGAGCGGCTCGAATAGGCGGTGTCTGACACTCGAGCCCGCCAAACCCGCGTGGTTACGTGGGGTGGTGTCAGACACCGTGTCTAGTCGCGCGGCGAGACGACGGCGATCGCCGCGGCGATCTCGCGCGAATGCGTCATCGAGAGATCGATCGGGCCCGCCTCGACCCGCTCGGCGAACGCCGCCGTCCTGCCGGACAAGCTGACCCCGGGCTTCGGCCGCCCCACGATCTCGATCTCCTTCCACGTGAAGCGCACACCGCAGCCGAGGGCTTTTCCGACGGCTTCCTTCCCCGCGAAGCGCGCGGCATAGCTTTGAGCCGGATCCGGCCGGGAGTCACAGTAGGCTCGCTCGGCGTCGGTGAAGCAGCGGTCGCGGAAGCTCGGCCGTTCGAGGGCGCGGCGCACCCGCTCGATCTCGATGATGTCGACGCCGACCTTCACGGCGTGAGCCCGCCGGTCAGATCCTGCTCGAGCAGTGCGGGGAACTGCGCGATCGAGGAGACGACGATGTCGGGCGACGGATCCGAGGTCTCGAGCGTCTCCGGGCGGAACTTCCCCGTCCTGACGAGTGCCGTCCTCATCCCGAAGAGGCGCGCGCTGCGGACGTCGGCCTCGACGTCGTCCGTCACCATCCAGGTCAGCTCCGGCTCCGCGTCGAGAGCATCGAGCGCGGCCGCGAAGTACGACGGGCTCGGCTTTCCGAGCACCGTCGCCTCGACTCCGGTTGCGTACTCGAGGCCCGCGACGAAAGCGCCGCCGTCGAGCATCGGGCCAAGGCTCGTCTGCCACCACTTGTTCTTGTGCAGGCAGTAGAACGACGCGCCCATCTGGATCTCGGCGAACGCGCCCGCGAGGTTCATGTAGCTGAAGACCTGGTTCGGCTCGAGCGTCTCGTCGCAGCCGCCGATAAGCACCGCCTCGACGTCCTGGCCGACGAGCTCGAGGCCGTCGAGGTCGGGCACGATCGCCGCCATCACGAGCGCCAGCACCCGCTTCCCGGCCAGCTCACGGGCGGCGGCGCCAGGTGTCGTCTGCAACTCGTTGTCCTCGAGCGTGAATCCCATCTGGCGCAGCTCCTCAGCCAGGCGAGCACGCGGACGGGTCGAGTTGTTGGTCACGAAGCGGAGGAAGTGCCCGGCTCGACGGAGCTCGGCCACTGCGTCGACGGCACCCGGAATCGGGTCGCCCGACACGTGGAGAACGCCGTCGATGTCGAGCAGAATGCAGGCCATGGAGCGTGAGTCTATTCGGGTCACGCGCTCCGTTTCGCTGCCGCTTTCCGAGATCGTGACTCGCGTCTCGCGATCGAGCGGGCCAGGGGGACAACACGCCCAGAAGTCGTCGACGCGGGTCGAGGCCCTGTTCGACGTCGATGCGTCTGACGCGCTTTCCGACGTGCAGAAGCGGCGCGTCGTCGGGCGCGCCGGGCCCGTGATTCGGGCCGTGGCGCAGGACGAGCGCAGCCAGTCGAGAAATCGCGAGCTCGCGATCGAGCGCCTGGTGGAGAAGCTGCGAGCCGCTCTCGCAGTCCCTCGGCGCCGCGTGCCGACGACGCCGACCGCCAGGGCCAACGAGCGGAGGCTCGAGCAGAAGCGCCGGCGCGCACGGGTCAAGGCGCGCCGACGGCCACCCGACGCGGAATAGACTCGCATCCGTGGACGCGCTGAGGCTGGCGACGCTGTTGCCCGAGCTTCCGACGGCACGAACGCGCCTGCTGGACAACCTCGGTCGGCTCCGCCGCGAGGTCGGCCCGATCACTCCGGAGCTCTCGGACACGCTCGCGGATCACATGAACATCCGCCGCGGCGAGGTGCACGAGGTCGTCTCCTTCTACTCGTTCCTGCAGGTGCCGACAGACGTCGTCCGCGTCTGCACCGGCCCGGTCTGCGATTGCTTCGGTGCGCGCGACCTGCTCGCGCGCACGCCCGGCGCGATCGAGGTCGCATGCCTTGGTCACTGCGACCTCGCGCCCGCAATGACACGCGGCGACGAGATCGTCCCTGTCGTGACGCATTCGACGAACGATGGCCCGGCAATCGGGCTGGGCGCCGGCGATGGGACGCTTGCGGACTACGAGACGAGGGGAGGTCTCGCAGTCCTGCGCGATCTGCCGCCGCTCGAGCGGATCGTCGAAGAGCTGAAGGCGTCCGGACTTTCGGGCTTCGGCGGCGCGGGATTCCCGACCGGGGTCAAGTGGGAGGCCGTTTCGCGCGAACCGGGCCCGCGCTACGTCGTCGTCAACGCCGACGAAGGCGAGCCGGGGACGATCAAGGACCGCTACGTGATGGAGCTTCGGCCGCATCTGATGATCGAGGCGACGCTGGTCGCGATGCGGGTGCTCGCTGCGACCGAGGGCTACATCTATCTCCGCGAGGAGTACGCGACCTCTCGCAACAGGCTGTCGCACGCGATCGAGGAGTTCCACGCAGCCGGCCTGTTGGACGGGCTCTCGCTCGAGCTAGTCATCGGGGCGGGCGCCTACATCGCCGGCGAGGAGACGGCGATGCTCGAGTCGATGGAAGGGCGCCGCGCGATGCCCCGGCTGAAGCCGCCCTTTCCGAGCCAGGTCGGGTACCTCGGCCGGCCGACGCTCATCCAGAACGTCGAGACGCTCGCGCACATCCCGGCGATCCTGCGAAGCGGGGGCGAGTGGTGGGCAGATCTGGGAACGCGGGGTGCATCCGGGACGCGACTCTGGTCGGTCACGGGAGCGGTCGCGAGGCCCGGCTGCTACGAGGCGCCGAGCGGCGTGACGACGCGCGAGCTCGTCGACGCGCATGCGGGCGGGTTCACGGAGGACGTGGGCGCGGTGGTGCCGGGCGGCGCGGCGAGCGGAATTCTGCCGCCGGCGGCGTTGGACGCGCCGCTCACGCGGGACGGGCTCCGCGAGTACGGCGCAGGGCCGGGCTCGGCCGCGGTGCAGGTCTTTCCCAGTTCCTACTCGCCGCTTCGCTTGCTGTCCGAGACGATGCGCTTCTTCGCCGAGGAGTCGTGCCAGAAGTGCACGCCGTGCCGCATCGGGAATCGCGCGCTACACCACGTGTTCGAGGAGCTCGCACACGGCGAGGCGGCAATGACGCGCGAGAAGGTCGACGAATGGCTGCTCGCGATGGAGAAGACGTCGATCTGCGGCCTCGGTCAAGCGTCACCGTTCCCGGTGCGGAACGCCATGCGCTCGTGGCCCGAGCTCTTCGCCCCGCTCAATCCGAGCTAGGTCCTCGATGTCGGTTGGCCCTCGGTGTCAGACACCGGCAGACTGACTTCCCACCGCGACCATGTCGCGATACCGAGCGATGGCCATTTCGACCTCGTCCCCGAAGTACGAGAGCAAAGCCCTGACGTCGAGAAAGGGAGGCGTTCTGTCCAGTCCTACTGACGCTCGATAGCTACTCCACGGCCATTCGTCAGGCTGCGCGCAGAGTTGCTTCTCGACCGGATTGCGCACTGTGTAGCGAAGCGTCCAGAAGAGCTGCGATTCGGTCTCCTGAAGGACGGCTCCGAAACGATTCTTGAAGAGGTGAGCGTCTCGTCCGTAGCGACGATTGAACCCAAGTGCGTACCGCCCATTGAGGACCTTCATGGCTGCTGATAGCGGCGTGTCGCCGACCTGCAGAACGAGATGGTAGTGGTTCGGCATCAGGCAGTAGCTGAGGCATCGCAGCTCGTACACACGAACGACCCTGGAGACACACTCGAGAAAATCAGCTCGATCCGAGTCGAACGCGAAGATCGCCTGGCGGTTACTCCCACGCGAGTAGATGTGGTAGATCGCACCGGACACAAACTCGCGCGGCTCTCGCGCCATGCGGCCACGGTACTCGCGGCGAAGCCGACGCTCGCCCGCTGTGGAACAACCGTTGCAATGTTGGAGCACAACTGACTTGACGGATTTGGTGTCTGACACCGCACGCGAAGTACGATGACGCGGATGGTCGGGTTCACGCTCGACGGGCGGAAGGTAAGCGCGAATGAGGGCGAGCTCCTCGTCCACGCGGCCGCGCGCCACGGCACGTTCATCCCCACGCTCTGCCACGACGACAAGCTCGTCCCCTACGGCGGCTGCCGCATGTGCGTCGTCGACGTCGAGGGCGCGCCCCGGCCGATGCCGGCGTGCGCCACCCGAGTCGACGAAGGCATGGTCGTCTCCACCAACGGTTCGATCACCGACTTCCAGCGCACGCTGACCGAGATGCTTCTCGCCGAGCACCTGAACGCGTCGCCCGGCGGCCGGCCCAACGAGCTCCTCGACCTCGCCAACGAGCTCGGGGCGAAAGCGCCATTCATCCTCCCCGACGCGAAGCGCGCGGAGTACGAAGACCGAAACCAACTGATGGGCTACGACCCTGACGCGTGCATCCTGTGCGCGCGCTGCGTCCGCTACACGCAGGAGGTCATGCAGTGCTCTGCGCTCTCGCTCGAGGGCCGCGGCGGGCACTCTCGCATCGTCCCCACGTGGGAGCTCTCGTGGCTCGACACGGAGTGCGAGCTCTGCGGGGGCTGCCTCTCGGTCTGCCCGACGGGCGCCATCTACGAGAAGTTCGAGGAGGGCACGAAGCAACCCGAGCGCACGCTCGAGCAAGTCCGTACGACGTGCACGTTCTGCGGCGTCGGCTGCCAGATCGACCTCAACCTCGACCCACAGACGAAGCACATCGTCAAGGTCACTTCGAAGGACGAGTACCTCCCGAACGAGGGCAACCTCTGCGTCAAGGGCCGCTTCGCCTTCAACTTCGTCCACCACCCCGACCGGCTCACGCAGCCGCTCGTCCGCGGCGAAGACGGCGAGCTCCACCCGACGACCTGGGAGCACGCGATCGAGACCGCGGCCACCGGCCTCAAGAACGTGATCGCCGAGCACGGCCCGCAGGCCATCGGCTTCCTCTCCTCAGCCCGCCTGACGAACGAGGAGAACTACCTCATCCAGAAGCTCGCGCGCACCGGAGTCGGGACGAACTCCGTCCACTCCTGCGAATCGACCTGACACGCTCCGACTCTTTACGGCCTGGTCAGGTCGTTGGGCAGAGGAGCCAGCAGCAACTCGATCCCGGAGATCGAGCGCGCCCGCTTCCTCTTCGTCATCGGCTCGAACACGACCGAGGCGCATCCTGTGCTCGCGCTCCGGATCAAGAAGGCCGTTCGGGACGGCGGCACGCTCGTCGTCGCAGACCCACGCAAGATCTGGCTGACGAAGATCGCCAAGCGGCACCTGCAGCTCCGCCCCGGGACCGACGTCTGGCTCCTGAACGCGATGATGCACACGATCCTCGCCGAGGGGCTCGAGAACGAGGAGTACATCCGCGAGTTCACAGACGACTTCGACGCCGTCCGCGAGGTCGTCATGCGCTATTCACCGGAAGAGGCCGAGAAGGTCACGGGTGTCCCGGCCGAGGACATCCGCGCCACCGCTCGCGAGTACGCGAGCGAGCGGCACGCCGCGATCTTCTACACGCTCGGGATCACGGAGCACGCCTGCGGCGTCGACAACATCTGGTCGCTCTCGAACCTCGTGCTCATGACCGGCCACCTCGGGTACGAGTCCACCGGGCTGAACGCGCTTCGCGGACAGAACAACGTCCAGGGGTTGAACGACTCGGGCGCGAATCCGATGTACCTGCCGGGGTATCAGCCGGTCGACGATTCCGAGATCCGCCGCAAGTTCTCGGAGGCATGGGGCGGCGAAGTACCGGAGACACCCGGCTACCGCCTCGATCAGATGATGAGCGGGCTCCACGACGGGCGGGTCAAGGCCCTCTACCTCATCGGCGAGAACCCCGCGCAGACGGAGCCGAACGCCCACCACGTCGAGGAGGGTCTCGGCAAGCTCGACTTCCTGATCTCGCAGGACATCTTCCTCCACGACATGACGCGGAAGCACGCGGACGTCGTTCTTCCCGCGTCGAGCTTCGCCGAGAAGGACGGCACGTTCACGAACACCGAGCGACGGGTCAGCCGAGTGCGCGAGGCGGCGCCGTTGCCGGGAGACGCAAGGGGCGACCGCGAGATCGTCATCCTCATGGCGAAGGCTCTCGGAGCCCACTGGCCCGAATACCCGGACGCCGAGTCGGTCTGGAACGAGTTGGCCGATCTGGCCCCCAACTGGTACGGCGCGCGATACGACCGCCTCGAGGAGAACGGAATCCAGTGGCCGGTTCCGGAGATCGGCCACCCGGGGACCCCGTTCCTGCACGCCCCCGCCCCCGCACGGCCACCCGGCCGCGGCAAGTTCTTCCCCGTCGAGTACCAGCGGCCGATCGAAGAACCCGACTCCGAGTACCCGCTCGTCCTCTCGACCGGTCGCACGCTCTACCACTACAACTCGGCGACGATGACGATGCGCGAGTCCGGCATCACCGAGAAGCAGGAGGAGCCGTTCTTCGAGATCACCGAGGAGGACGCGGTCGCGCTCGGCCTCGGCGATGGCGACTGGGCACGGCTCGTCTCCCGGCGCGGCAAGCTCGAGGCGCGGACGCATATCTCGACCCGCGTTTTCCCCGGGCTCGTCTGGATGGCCCTCCACTTCGCCGAACAGAAGGTGAACTGGCTCACGCACGACGTCGGCGACCCGCTGATCGGCACGCCCGAGTTCAAGATCAGCGCCGTCCGGGTCGAGCGCGTGTGAGCGACTCCCTCGCGCCGGAGGCCGTGAAGCCGCATCTCCGCGGCCGCTTCGGAAAACCGTACGCCTACGAGGCCGAGTGCGAGTCGACGCAGCTCCTCTTGCTCGGATCGGGGCTCCCCGAGGGTGCGGCAGCCGCCACGGACCACCAGACCGGCGGCCGCGGCCGGCACGGGCGGCCCTGGACTGCACCCCCTGCGACGTCCGTTTTGGTGTCGGTCATGCTCCACCCACCGGCCGAGCGTCATCTGCCCGAGCTCTCGCTGACGGCCGCGCTCGCAGTGGCCGAGGCAGTGGAGGGGGCTACCGGGCTCACGGCACAGGTGAAGTGGCCCAACGACGTGATGCTGAACCGGCGCAAGGTCGCGGGCGTCCTATGCGAGCTCTCCGAGGGAACGGTCGTCGTCGGTATCGGGCTGAACGTCAACCAGAAACGGGACGAGCTCCCGCTCGACGCTCCGACCGAGCCGGGATCGCTGCGATCGCTGACGGGCACGTGGCATGACCGGGCTGTGCTCCTCGGGTCGCTCCTGTTCAGACTCGAGCGCATCTACGACGGCTGGCGGCACGGTGGCCTCGCCGATCTCTACGGCGAGATCGGCGCGCGCGACTTCCTTCGTGGCCGGAGGATCACGGTCGACGGACAGCCCGCAACCGCCCTCCAGATCGTCCGCGACGGCCGGCTGGAGGTCGACCTCGGTGCGCACGAGACGCGACTCATCGAGTCGGGCGAAGTGCTCTTCGCGCGCTGAACAGGCGTCAGCGGTTCGTCACGAGCATGATCAGGAGGTAGATCGCAACACCGAACGGGACGATGACCCTCCCGATGATGCGGCGCCCGCGAGCGCTCGGGGTCTCGGGCGCGGGATCAGCGGGCTCCTCGACGTCGAACACCTCGGGTTCGAACGACTGTGCGCTCTCGGGCTCGAGCACCTCGAGGCCCACGGCTGTGGGCGTCTCCTCGGCCTCGAGCTCGACATCCTCGATCTTGCTCCCCTCGATATCGAACAGGCTCGGCCACCTGCCGCACGTACGGCAGGCGTTCGCGACCGGCTCGTTGACCGTGCCGCACTGAGAGCAGCGCCAGGGTGCGTCCGCCACCACATGAGCTTAGGCACACGGGGCGGCTAGCGCGTCATCCGGAGGGGTATCTCGACGAGATTGATCCGCGAGCCGTCCTTCGCCGAGTGCTCGAAGACGATGAGCGCGCCGACTCCGTCGAACGGGACGGTGTAGGGCTCGGTCGTGAAGTCGAACGTGCCGCGCGTGCCGGTTCCCGAGGTCGCGGTGACGAAGTTCTCGTCGACGATGAGCCCGTCCGTATCGGTGAGCTCGTAGCTGAACGTCGCCTCGAAGGTGTTGGCCGTCCCCGTTACGCGGAGCGGGCTCGTGACGTCTTCGAAGGCGAGAGGCGACTCGACCAGGATCGCAGGCGTCAGATCTTCGAAATCGGCTCGGGTAAGAGTGTTTCCCTGAATGTCGACCGATTCAACGGTCACGAACTGCGTGAGCGTGTAGACGACCTGCGCGAGAGGCTCGTCGGGAAGGTCGACCGACAGCTCCACGGCCGCGACGCGGTCCTCGATCGAAGCGACGACGCCCTCGACGTCCTCGGGAATTGCCGTCGTGAATTGGAGGTCTGCGCCTTCCTGCTCGGTCGGGCCCGCGAGAAGCTCGTCGAGCGCCGCCTGTGCAAGGGCATCGGTCTGCCCGATCTCGCGGAGCGCGGGCCATACCTTGCCGTCTCGGAGCCAGTACACCCGGAGGTCTGTCGTCTCCGCGGGTGCGGTCGTCGTGCCAGTGTCCGTCGTTCCTTCGTCGTCTCCGCCGCACCCTGCGACGAGCAGCACCAGTGCTGCGGCGGCAGCACCAAGAACGCGTGTCACCCTGCGAGCGTAGCGTCTGGCCGTGGCGCTAGCCGTACCGCGAGCGCGGGTCGGGAACGACCTCCGCGAGCAGTCGGCGGAGGTAATCGTGATCGCGCTCCGAGGCGAGCTCGAGCCGCCGACTTGTCTCCTCCTCGACAGCCTGGAAGAGGTCGACGGTCTCCCACAGAGCCCGTGCGACATCACGCACGTCGTAGTGCGCAAACGCGTTCTCGAGCGCGGAGAGCGCACCCGGATCCGCCCAGCGCTCGAGGAACCGGCCTTCGTGCCAGGTGTCGACCATCGGGTCGATCGCCCGCGCATGCCACGCGAGCAACGTGACGAGCCGGGCCTTCAGGTACCCGTCGAGGCATCCGATCGCGGTGAAGACCTCGCCTCGGCGAAGCTTCTTCGCGGCCCAGAGAGCGTGGTACCAGAAGTCGGCCGCAAGCTGGTCGAAGTCCGCCTGAGTCGGCAGAGCCGGGGCGGATCCTCGTTCGGCGAGGTTCCGAAGACGCGCGTCGAGGCCGATCTCGTCGACGAGAAGCCGGTAGCCGCGACCGAGGAGCTCATTCGCGGCCCCGCTCTGCTCCAGCTGCTCGAGCGCCGAGAGCGGAAACAGCGGGAGGTCGACGTCCTCGCCCGTCTCGTACAGGACGCGACCCTCGCGCTGGCCGACGGGCGTCTCCTCGAAGAACGTCAGCACAGGCGTGCCGAACTCCGAGACCCAGGCGGCGCTCTGCGCATACGGCCCGGGGTCGTCGACGACGAGCACGATGTCGAGATCCGACCATCTGTCCGCCGGCGTGTCCGTGCGCGCCCGAGAGCCGACGACGAACGCAGCCCGGATATCCGGGCGCCCTAGCGCCCAGTCGGTCACAGCCGTCTCGATCAGATCCATGCGCGTGTTCACATTCGTGAGGACGCGCTCGTCGAGCTGCGTCACGGCAGGGTTCACGCCCCTCAGCGAGAGCTCGCCCGCCGAGATGCGCTGCTCGAGCTCGGGAAGCATCGATTTCGTGTAGACGCCGGGAAGCGGGCCCGTCTGGGGCACACCCCGGTGTTCGACGAGCGCACCGAGGGCTTCGGCCGTGACGAGCGGGCAGTCGACGGGAAGCACGAGGCAGATGTCGTTCGCGGCGGCGCGCAACCCTGCGATCACGCCGAAAACGGGTGCCCGCGCGTCGACGCCATCGTCGACGACCGGGAAGGAGAGCTCGAGCCCATCCGCCACCTTCCCGACCGCCAGCACCTCGTCGCAGACCTGGTGCAAGATCCGCCAGCCCCGTTCGGCGAGCGTCTCGCCGCGGAAGAGCGCCAGCGCCTTCGGCGAGCCGAAGCGCTCGGATGCTCCGCCGACGAGCAGGATCCCCGTGCACGGAGTCACCCCGGCTCTACCTCACGATTCGCCACGGCTCCGTGTAGACGGTCACGCGTCCGTCGCGGACCCAGCCACACAGCGTGATCCCGCGGTCGGAGGCAAGATCGACAGCGAGCGAGGACGGAGCGCCGACGGCGACGAGCACCGGACACCCTGCGACGGCCGCCTTCTGGACGAGCTCGAACGAGAGCCGGCCGCTGACGCAGAGCACGTTGCCCGCGAGCGGAAGCAGGCCCTCGAGAAACGCCCATCCGACGACCTTGTCCATCGCGTTGTGCCGGCCGACGTCCTCTCGAGCGCACAGCAGGTCACCGCGATCGTCGAAGAGCCCGGTCGCGTGGAGACCACCGGTGGCGGCGAAGGCCCGCTGTGCGTCGAGCAGTAGCCCGGGAAGCGACGCGATGAGCGCCGCCGGCACCTCGAGCGTGCTCTCGACACGCGGAGCCGACACCTCGATCGCTTCGATCGCGCCCTTGCCGCAGACTCCGCAGGACGACGACGTGTAGAAGTGGCGGTGGAGCCGCTCCGGATCGAACCCCGTCGCGTCGACGTCGACGGTGTTGGCGGCGAGATCGTCGGGGATGCGTGCGGCCAGCGGTTGCAGCCCCTCGGTCAGGCAGAAGCCGAGTGCCAGCTCCTCGTCGTGCCCGGGTGTGCGCATCGTGACCGCGACCGGCTCGTCGGCGATCCGGATCTCGAGCGGTTCCTCGACGGCGACCACATCGGTCTCACGCCGCCCACCAGGGAGCCGAACGGCATCCACCTCGCGCGTGGAGTAGGGAGGCGCGGTGCTCACGCGAACCAGCGTACTCGCAGGGAGAGCACGGCTCTCCCAGCGAGTACCGGGCCGCTCAGCTAGCGGTTGCGCAGACCGCGAACACGGTCAGCGACCAGTTGCCCAGGGTTCCGACGACCTCGCGTGCGGTCGCCCGGTAGACGTTGTCGTTGTCGGGATACGACTGCTGAAGCGCGACCTGGGCCAGAGCCGGGTTGAGGCGTGCGCCCCCTCCCAGGAGTCTCTTGCCGGCCGGGCACGCGATGAACGCGGTCTTCGACGGGACCGAGTTGCTCGCCGACGTGGTCTCGACGCGCTCGACCCCACTCAACCCGGGAGGCCCCGCGGGGCCGGCCTGTCCCGCGGGCCCAACTGGGCCGGGTGGCCCTGCGGGAAGCTGACCCGTAGCGAAGTCGGCTCGGAGCAGCGAGCGATTCCGCACCTTTGCCGACGTCACGGCGTTAGGGGCGAGCTTGCCGGTCGTGACGGCCGAGGCCTTGAGCTGCGCAGGCCCGACACTGTTCCTGGGAACCTGCAGGACGGTCGCGTACCCCGTGCCGCCGAGGGCGGCTCCGAGTGCGACGCACGCGATCACAAGAGCCGGCGATGGGCGCCGGAGCAGGAGCTTTCTCATCGTCTACCTCCAGCTTGGAGATGGCGTGGAAGCGGCCGACCGTACCAGGGGGTCTTGACGATTCCGTGAAGACGTCGGGCCCTCGGGTGCGCCAAGGCTCGCCTAACCGGCGAGATACGCCGTTGCCCTACTCGACCGTGACGGTCTTGGCGAGGTTCCGCGGCTGATCGACGTTCAATCCGCGCAGGCGCGCAATGCGATACGCGAGGAGCTGGAGCGGGAGGATTGCGAGCACGACCTGGAGGAACGCAGGCGTCTTCGGCACGTAGATCACGTCGTCGGCGTGGTGCTGGATGTCCTCGTTGCCGTCGGTCGCGATCGCGATCACGTGCGCGCCGCGCGCCCGGACCTCCTGGATGTTCGAGACGATCTTGTCGTAGACGTGGATGTTCGTCGCGACGACGACGACGGGCGTCTGCTCGTCGAGGAGCGCGATCGGGCCGTGCTTCATCTCGCCGGCCGAGTAAGCCTCGGTCGGGATGTACGAGATCTCCTTCAGCTTCAGCGCCCCCTCGAGCGCCACCGGCAGACCGATGTGGCGACCGAGGTAGAGGAAGAAGTGCGCGTCGTGATAGCGGCGCGCGATCTCGTCGATCGGATGGTCGCCCTCGAGGAAGGACTGGATCTTCCGTGGAAGCTTGTAGACGTAGTCGAGGATGAACTCGATCTCGCCCGGAGGCAGGGTCTCGCGGATCTGCGCAAGCTTGAGGGCGATGAGGTAGAGGAGCGCGACCTGCGCCGTGAACGTCTTCGAGGCGGCGACGCCCATCTCGAGGCCGGCGCGCGTGTACAGCACGGAGTCCACTTCGCGCGTCACCTGCGAGCCCATCATGTTCGTGATCGCAACGGTTCGCGCGCCCTTCTCGCGCGCGAGCTTGAGCGCCTCGATCGTGTCGCGCGTCTCTCCTGACTGCGTAATTCCGATGACGAGGTCGCGCTCGTTGATCACCGGATTCCGATAGACCCACTCGCTGGCGATGTCGAACTCGACCGGGATGCGTGCCCACTCCTCGATCACGTAGCGCCCGACGACACACGCGTGGTACGCGGTGCCGCAGGCGAGGAGCACGATGCGCCGGAGCTCCTTGACGTCCTTGCCGGACATGTCGAGCCCTTCGAGGACGAGTGTGCCGTGGCGAACCCGGTCGCCGATCGTCTCGGCGACAGCTTCCGGCTGCTCGTAGATCTCCTTGAGCATGAACGTCTCGAATCCGGCCTTCTCGGCGCCCTCGTCGTCCCAGTCGAGCTCCATCGTCCCGTGGACGACCGGGCTTTCGTCCACGCGCTGGAACGTCGCGCCCTCGGGCCGCACGGTAACGATCTCGCCGTCGCCCGGGAACTGCACCGTGCGGGTCTCGCGCAAGAAAGCGGCCGCGTTCGATGCGAGAAACATCTCGTCCTGACCGACGCCGACGACGAGGGGGACCTGGTGCCGGGCACCGACGAGCATCCCGGGGTGGTCGCGATGGATGACGACGAACGCGAAGTGTCCTTCGAGCTCGCTGAACGCGAGGCGAACGGCCTCGCCGAGGTCGCCGTAGTAGTGGCGCTCGATGAGGTGCGTAACGGTCTCCGCGTCGGTGTCGGACGTGAAGGTGTGGCCGTCCGCGCCGAGGCTCTCCTTCAGCTCACGGTAGTTCTCGACGATGCCGTTCAGGACGATGGAGATCTTCGAGGGATCGCAGCCGGCGAGCGGGTGCGCGTTCGCCTCGCTGACGCCGCCGTGCGTCGCCCAGCGCGTGTGCCCGAGACCAGTGGTCGCCACGGACGAGTTCGAGCCGGCGCGCGCTTTCAGGTTGTCGAGGACGCCGACCGCGCGTACGTAGTGGAGCCCGTCGCTCTCGAGCAGCGCGAGACCGGACGAGTCGTAGCCGCGGTACTCCAGGCGCTCGAGCCCCTGGATGAGCAGCGGCTTGCACTCACGCGATCCGACGTATCCAATAATTCCGCACATGAGCTCTCACTAAAGACGAAAGAGCCCGGCAGCGCCCTCCATCGGGCTCAGCCGAGCTCCCTTTCCACGAGCGCGGCGATGCTAGCACACATTCTCTCTGCATCTTCGGCATTTTCCGCCTCGGCCAGGACACGCACAACGGGTTCGGTGCCGGAGGGGCGAACGAGTATACGGCCGCTGTCGCCGAGCTCCGCCGTCATACGGTCGACCTCGTCGAGGATGGATTGCGGAATCTCGCGCTCGTGGATGTGGATGTTCCTCTTCGCCTGCGGGTACCGCGGCATCACCGACGCCGCTTCGCTCAGCTTTCGGCCGCGCATCGCACCGCACAGCAGCAGGGCGGCGGCGAGACCGTCGCCCGCGACGTGACTCCCGAGCCAGACGATGTGGCCGGACTGCTCCCCGCCGAGAAGCGCACCTTCCTCGCGCAGAGCCTCGAGAACGTAGCGGTCACCGACCGGCGTCGTCCGCACCCGGATTCCGTGGTGGGCCATCAACCGGTGGAAGCCGAGGTTCGTCATCACCGTGACGACAACGACGTCGACGTCGAGGGCGAGCGCGAGGATCGCAAGGATCTGGTCTCCGTCGAGGGCCTCGCCACGCTCGTCCACCGCGAGCATGCGATCGCCGTCCCCGTCGAAGGCGACACCCAGGTCACAGGAGGCCTCAACCACCTTGTGGCTCAGAGCCACGAGGTCGGTCGCGCCACAACCGACGTTGATGTTCGCTCCGTTCGGCTCCACGCCGATGGCGTGCACCTCGACGCCGAGCCGCTCGAACGCTCGCGGAGCGAGCGTCGCGAACGCCCCGTTGGCGCAGTCGACTCCGAGGCGCAGCCCGGTCAGGTCCGACCCAAGGAGCGCGACGATGCTTGCGAGGTAGCGCTCCCCGAGCCCGTCGACGCGCTCGACCGACCCGCCTCCCGGCCCGGAAGCATCGAGCAGCGCCGAGATCGCCTCCTCCTCGGCATCGACGAGCTTCCGGCCGTCGCCGTCGAAGAACTTGACGCCGTTGTACTCGGGCGGGTTATGGGAGGCCGAGATGACGGCTCCGAGATCCTCGGCGAGAAGCGCGACCGCCGGGGTCGGCAGCACGCCGGCGAGGACGGCGGTGCCGCCGGCCGAGGCGATGCCCCGGGCAAGAGCCTCCTCGAGCACGGGACCCGAACCGCGCGTGTCTCGCCCGACAAGGACGCGGCCCCCACCTGCCCACAGGGTCGCGGCCTTTCCGAGACGCTCGACGAGATCTGCCGTCAGACCCTCCCCGACGATCCCGCGGACTCCGTCCGTTCCGAACAATCGCCTGTTCATTGCGCGCCGACACTACCGGGCGAGGCAGGCCCAGCCCCTACCCGATTCTCGCTTCTAACGCTTCGAGAACTGAGGCGCCTTGCGCGCCTTGTGCAGGCCCGCCTTCTTCCGCTCGACGATGCGAGCGTCGCGCGTGAGGAAGCCCTGACGCTTCAGCGGGACGCGGATCGCGGGATCCGCCTCGACGAGCGCCCGCGCGATGCCGTGCCTGACCGCGCCGGCCTGTCCGGAGACGCCGCCTCCGTGCACGCGCACGCGCAGGTCGTACGTCGAAACCGCCTCGGCCACCTCGAGCGGCGCCATGACCATCTTCCGGTGGACGGCGCGGGGGAAGTACTCCTCGATGGTGCGGCCGTTGATCCACGTCTTCCCGTCGCCCGGGCGCAGGATCACGCGAGCGACCGACGTCTTGCGCTTGCCGGTGCCGAGGTACTGTGCCAGCTCGCTCACGAGAGCTCCAGCGGCTTCGGCGCCTGCGCGGCGTGCGGATGCTCGGTTCCTGCATAGATCTTGAGCTTCCGGAGCTGGGCGTCCGCGAGCTTGTTCTTCGGCAGCATCCCCTTCACGGCCTTCCGGAGCACCTCCGTCGGACGCCGCTCGAGCTGCTCGCGCAGCGTGCGCTGCTTGATCCCGCCCGGGTAGCCCGAGTGCCGGTAGTAGATCTTCGTATCGAGCTTCGAGCCCGTCACGGCGATCTTCTCCGCGTTGACGACGACGACGAAGTCACCCGTGTCCACGTGCGACGTGTAGACCGGCTTGCCCTTGCCGCGCAGGGTGTCTGCAATGCGGGTCGCCAGACGCCCGAGCGTCTGGCCCTCGGCATCGACGAGGAACCACTCGCGCTCGATCTCTCCGGGCTTGGCCGTATAGGTCTTCATCTCACAGAAAGACGGCGGACCACTCGCCCGCCGGCGCTCGATTCTAGCAGCCCTCCCTGGCCGAACGGGGCGGTGCGGGCAGGACCTGCGAAGTATTGACTTCGTATCGACGGCGTCACGATAAGTCGTGCGGCAGAGGGGATGCCGCCTGCGGCAAGGGGAGGAAAGCTGTGGCACCGCCCGATCAGGGCAGGGAGCGGATGTGGCGCTTCAAGCTCGACGACACGACATGGCTCGAGGTGTCGACGGACACGCCTGCGACAAAGCGAGTCAGGCCGAGCGGGCGTTTCAGGATCCTCGGAGCACTCGTGGTAGCCGTGACGCTGCTCACCGTCGTCTTCACGGCCGGAGCGGCCGCGGAGGGCACACC